>JAUVYR010000035.1 GCA_030602985.1 Burkholderiales bacterium | reverse complement strand
CCCGCATCCAGCGCGCCCCGGAAAATGTAGGGAAAGCACAGGACGTTGTTGACCTGGTTCGGGTAATCGGTGCGGCCCGTGGCCATGATGGCGTCGTCTCGCACCGCCTTGACTTCTTCTGGCAGGATTTCCGGGGTCGGGTTGGCCAGCGCCAGGATCAAGGGGCGGGCCGCCATCTTGGCCACCATGTCGGGCTTGAGCACCCCACCGGCTGACAGGCCGAGGAAAATATCCGCGCCTTCGATCACGTCGGCGAGCTTGCGTTGATCGGTCTTTTGAGCAAACTGGGCCTTGTCGGGGTCCATCAATTCGGTGCGGCCCTCGTAAACCACCCCGGCCAGATCGGTCACCCAGATGTTTTCGCGAGGAATACCCAGCTTGACCAGCAGGCCCAGGCAGGCCAGCGCAGCCGCTCCGGCACCCGAAGTGACCAGCTTGACCTGCTTCGGGTCTTTCCCAACGACTTTGAGCCCCTTGAGGATGGCCGCGCCCACCACGATCGCTGTGCCGTGCTGGTCATCGTGGAAAACCGGGATCTTCATGCGTTCGCGCAGCTTGCGTTCCACGTAGAAGCAATCCGGCGCCTTGATGTCTTCCAGGTTCACGCCGCCGAACGTGGGCTCCAGCGCGGCGATGATCTCGACCAGCTTGTCCGGGTCTTTCTCGTTGATCTCGATGTCAAACACATCGATCCCGGCGAATTTCTTGAACAGGACGCCCTTGCCCTCCATCACCGGTTTGGCGGCCAGCGGGCCAATATCACCCAGACCCAGCACCGCCGTGCCATTGGTGATGACCGCGACCAGATTGCCACGGCTGGTGTATTTGAAGGCATTGACCGGATCAGCGACGATTTCCTCGCAGGGCGCGGCCACACCGGGCGAGTAGGCCAGCGCCAGATCGCGCTGGTTGGTCAGCTGCTTGGTGGCGGCAATGGCCACTTTACCCGGGGTCGGCAGCGCGTGATACTCCAGAGCGGCACGGCGCAACTCGGCGCGTTTGTCTTCCTGCTTTTGTGACATGGTCGCTGTCTCCACAATATGAAATGACAGGCCGCATGGTGAAGCGACATGCCGGGCACCCATTCTATGCCCTTCACCCGAAACTGTCTTGCGCAATACCACTTAGGCGAGCGCAACGGCCAAAACCCGATGGCCCCTACCCCTTGATGATGCCGGCAAACACCGATTGATCTATGAAATTATTTATCGTTATGAGATTTTGATTGTTTTTTACTATTTTTAAATGACCGCTTCAACGGTCTGATTCCCAGAGGGAAAACAGGCATGAAATCAGCCATGACCGCACTCACGAGCCCTGACCCCTGGCCAGGGCCACGTGGCCAACAAGGGTTGCACGATGCCGCCAATCGGTTTATTCTGAAAAAGGACGGTGTGTTGGAGCACCGCCTTCCTGCAGCCGGAACGGCCTGATCGCTTCCCTCGCTGTGCTGCAGGCGATCGTTCAACGGCCAACGGGTCGCTTGAGTGTTTTTGATGGGCCTGCGCCTCGTGTGCAGTCCACCCGCAACAACCCCATTGCATGACCAGTACCGACAGGAACCCACCGCATCCACATCACGCTTTTGTCTTTCGAACCGCCCACAGCCGGGATGGTGCTGCGCTGTGGCACCTGGTGCGCGACACCCGGGCACTGGAGCTGAACTCCCCCTACTTCTACGTGCTGTTCGCCACCGACTTCGGTCAGACCTGCCTGGTCGCCGAAGCCCCGGATGGGCGCCTGGCCGGTCTGGTGATCGGCTACGTGCCACCCACGCAGGCTGACACCGCCTTTGTCTGGCAGGTCGGCGTACACCCCGATTTTCAGGGCCAAGGGCTGGGCCTGCAGCTGCTGCAGCAATGGTGGGCCTTGCCCGCCCTGTCGACCTGCCGCTGGCTGACGGCCACCGTGGCCGACGACAACACCGCCTCACGCGCCTTGTTCGAGCGCTTTGCTCGCGAACACGGCAGACCTTGTGAGCGTCGGCCGCATTTCACGGCCGATCTGTTTCCCATCGATCACCCGGCAGAACCTTTGCTGCGCATCGGGCCGATCGATCGCGGCAGGCCTGTGCCTGTCTGAACGGACGCGCACCGCGCGTCCTCCCCTGCGCGCGTTGACTTCACCCGGCTGGCCGGGTGAGCAGCGCCATTCATTCACCCACGATAGGAGCCTTCCATGAACCCCTTTGAACAGCACGAGTCCGAAGTCCGCGGCTACTGCCGCAACTTCCCGGCCGTCTTCAGCAGTGCCAAAGGCGCCTGGATGACCGATACCGACGGTCGCCGCTACCTGGACTTTTTTTGTGGCGCCGGTGTGCTGAACTACGGGCACAACCCGGACCGCCTCAAGCAAGCCCTGCTGGGCTATCTGATGCGTGACGGCATCACCCACACGCTGGACATGTACAGCGAGGCCAAACAGCGCTTCATCGAGCGGTTTCACGAAGTCATCCTGCAGCCGCGTGGGCTGAACTACAAATTCCAGTTCCCTGGCCCCACCGGCACCAACGCGGTGGAAGCGGCGCTGAAGCTGGCCCGCAAGGTGACCGGGCGCGAGCAGGTAGTGGGTTTCACCAACGCCTTCCACGGCATGACGCTGGGCGCCCTGGCCGTGACGGGCAATGGCTTCAAGCGCGCCGGCGCGGGTGTACCGCTGAGTCACAGCGCGTCGGTGCCGTTCGACGGCTACCTGGGCGCCGACACCGACACGCTGGACTACTTCGAAGCCTTGCTGAAAGACAGCGGCAGCGGCATGGACACGCCCGCCGCCGTGATCGTGGAGACGGTGCAGGCCGAGGGCGGCGTGAACGTGGCCAGCGTGGCGTGGCTGCAGCGCCTGCGCCGCATCACGGCCGAGCACGGGATCGTGCTCATCGTGGACGACATCCAGGTGGGCTGCGGGCGCACCGGACGCTTCTTCAGCTTCGAGGAAGCCGGCATCGTGCCGGATATTGTCACGCTGTCCAAGTCGCTGTCGGGCTACGGCCTGCCGCTGGCGCTGGTGCTGATCAAGCCTGAGATGGACCTGTGGGCACCCGGTGAACACAACGGCACTTTCCGTGGTCACTGCCCGGCGTTCGTGACCGCCACGGCCGCCCTGCAGTTCTGGCAGAACGACACACTCTCGCTGAGCGTGCAGAAAAAAGCCAAGCAGGTGGAAACACGTCTGCATGCCCTGGCTCAGACACTCACCCCCGGTGCCCAGGTGCGCGGGCGCGGCCTGATCTGGGGCATGGAATTCACCGACCCCACACTGGCAGGCCGCGTGTCTCAGGCCTGCTTCGAGCGTGGACTGATCATCGAAACCGCAGGCATCGACGACCAGGTGCTCAAGCTGCTGCCCAGCCTGACCATGACCGAGCAGGAACTCGCTCATGGCCTCGACGTGATCGAGGACAGCCTGCGCGCCGTCCTGAGCCTCCCACCCCGTCAGCACGCCCATGCAGCAGACACAGCCGACATGGCCGAAGCCGCCTGACCCACCCCACAAGAAGGAGAAAAAAATGATCGTGAAACACCTGGATGATGTGATCGGCACCGCCGCCGACGTGGACACCGAGGGCTGGAACAGCCGCCGCCTGATCTACAAGGACGCTGGCGTCGGCTACTCGGTGAATGACACCGTGATCAAAGCTGGCACCGAGCACGAGTTCGAGTACCGCAACCATTTCGAGACGGTCTACTGCATCGAAGGGCAGGGCGAAATCGTGGACCTGGCCACCGGGGTGACCCACCCAATCCGGCCGGGCACGCTGTATTGCCTGAACCAGCACGACCGGCACATCCTGCGTGCCAACAAAGGCACCCACATGCGCATGGTATGCGTGTTCAACCCCCCGCTGACCGGCCGCGAAGTGCACGACGAAACCGGCGCCTACGCGGTGGCCGACTGAAAGGAGCTCCCGTATGATGACTCTGCATGACACAGCCGCCATCCCGGCACTGCAGCGCCCCCGCGCGGATGACCGCTACCCCTCGCGCTTTGGCCGCGAGGTGCTGATCACCCGCCGGCTCGACCCGGTGGTGTGGGGCGAACCTGGGCATGGCCCCTTGAGCGAAAGCCAGCTTCACTACTACACCGACCACGGCTATCTGCACTTTGACGATCTGCTCAACCCCGAGGAGGTGCAAACCTGTCTGGACGAGCTGCAGCGGCTACGCAGCGACGAGTCTCTCAAAGACACCGATGAAGCGGTGATCGAGCCCGGCAGCCGCGAATTGCGCTCCATCTTCGCGGTGCATCGCAGCAGCGACGTGCTCAAACGACTGGCAAGCCACCCCAAGCTGGTGGCCATTGCCCAGCAGCTGCTGGGCAGCGACGTGTACATCCACCAGTCGCGCGTCAATTACAAGGGTGGCTTCCGAGGCAAGGAGTTCTACTGGCATTCCGACTTCGAAACCTGGCACATGGAAGACGGCATTCCCGCCATGCGCATGGTCAGCTGCTCCATCGCGCTGACGGCCAACACCCCGTACAACGGCCCGCTGATGATCATTCCCGGGTCGCACCAGCGCTATATCAGCTGTGTGGGTGCCACACCGGACAACCACTACAAGGCCTCGCTGAAGCAGCAGGACATCGGCGTGCCCGATGACGTGAGCCTGACCCAGCTGGTGGAGGACTTCGGCATCACCGCACCCATCGGACTGGCTGGCTCGGTGACCTTCTTCGAGTGCAACGTGATGCATGGCTCCAGCTCCAATATCACACCACTGCCGCGCAGCAACGTGTTTCTGGTCTACAACAGCGTGCACAACACCCCCGTGGAGCCCTACTGTGGGCTGGCCCCCCGGCCCAACTTCATTGCCGAAAGGCAGGACTTCACGCCGGTAGGTGACGCATGAGCACGCCCCCCGCGCACGACCCGATGAAACCGGATGGGGAAGTCAACCCCATCAACACCGATTACCAAATCGGGCAGGACAACATCGTGGTGAAGGTCGGGCCGTTCGGGCTCGACATCCACAACCGCGTGTTCGCCGTTTCCGGGCTGGCCGTGGTGGCGTTCGTCCTGCTGACGCTGATGTTCCAGTCGGCGGCGGAGCCGATGTTCGCAAACCTGCGCGGCTGGCTCACGTCCAACCTGGACTGGTTCTTCATTTCGGCCGGCAACATCTTCGTGCTGGTGTGCCTGGGGGTGGCCCTGTCACCCCTGGGAAGGGTGCGGTTGGGCGGCACCGAAGCCACGCCGGACTACAGCTACCTGGGCTGGTTCTCGATGCTGTTTGCGGCAGGCATGGGCATCGGGCTGATGTTCTACGGTGTGTCGGAACCGTTGTCGCACTTCGGCAGTGCCATCGGTGGCACCAGCGTGGAAGGCGGTGTGCGCACCGACTGGGCCCCGCTGGGCGCCGCTGCGGACAACCCGGCCGAAGCCACCCGGCTGGCCATGGCCGCCACCATCTACCACTGGGCGCTGCACCCCTGGGCGATCTACGCCATTCTGGCGCTGGGCCTGGCACTGTTTTCGTTCAACAAAGGGCTGCCGCTGACCATCCGCTCGGTGTTCTACCCCTTGCTGGGCGAGCGGGTCTGGGGCTGGCCGGGGCATGTGATCGACATCCTGGCCGTGCTGGCGACCATGTTCGGTCTGGCCACGTCGCTGGGTCTGGGGGCATCGCAGGCCGCTGCCGGGCTGAACCACCTCTTTGGTGTGCCACTGGGCGAAACCACGCAGATCGTGCTGGTCATCGGCATCACGGCGATTGCGCTGGTGTCGGTCCTGGCCGGGCTGGACGCGGGTGTCAAGCGCCTGTCGGAAATCAACATGGTGCTCGCCGCGGTGCTGGTGCTGTTCGTGATCATCGCCGGGCCCACCCTGGCGATCGTGACCGGCTTCTTCAGCAACCTGGGGGCCTACCTGCAATACCTGCCCGCGCTCGCCAATCCGGTGGGGCGTGACGACGCCAACTTTTCACAGGGCTGGACGGCCTTCTACTGGGCCTGGTGGATTTCGTGGTCACCGTTCGTGGGCATGTTCATCGCCCGGGTGTCGCGTGGCCGTTCGGTGCGTGAATTCATGTTTTCGGTGCTGATCATCCCGTCGCTGGCCTGCGTGCTGTGGATGACCGTGTTCGGCCAGACAGCCATCAGCCAGCTGGTGAACGACGGTTACCAGGCGGCCGCCGACGCAGCGCTGCCGCTGCAGCTGTTCCTGATGCTGGAGGCCCTGCCTTTGGCGCAGATCACGTCCTTCGTGGCCATCGTGCTGGTGGTGGTGTTCTTCGTTACATCGTCCGACTCGGGCTCGCTGGTCATCGACGTGATCGCGGCCGGTGGCAAAATCAACGCCCCGACACCGCAACGCGTGTTCTGGTGCACCTTTGAAGGGCTGGTGGCGATCGCGCTCATCCTGGGCGGCGGACTGGTCGCGCTGCAGGCCATGGCGGTGTCGACCGGCTTCCCGTTCACCGTGGTGTTGCTGGTTGCCGCGGTGGCGGTGGTCAAAGGCCTGATGACGGAACCCCGCCCCCAATAATGGACGATGAACGGCTCGAAATCCTCGACTTCCTGAAACGGCACCCGCCGTTCAGGGAGCTGGATGACGCCACCCTGGCCCACGTGGTCAATGCCATCGATGTGCGCTACTGCAAGGCCGGTACATCCATCGTCGAATTCGGGCAGGACGCCCAGTACTGGCACATCGTGCGCAGTGGCAGTGTGGAGGTGTTCCGTCGCGACGGCACCCTCTACAACCGCCTGACCGAGGGGGGCTATTTCGGGGAGTTCGGCCTCTTGCATCGCAAGAAGGTGCGTTTTCCTGCGCGGGCGCTGGAGGACACCTTGCTGTACCTTCTGCCCGAACCCGTGTTTACCGACCTGTTCGAGCACCATGAGGCCTTTGCCGATCAGGTCGAGATCGAAGACCGCACCCGGCTGCAGAAGGCCGTTTCGCGCCAGGAGGCCAGCAACGAGCGCCTGTCCGCGCCGATCGACAGCCTGATCCAGCGACCCCCGGTGACCCTGGGCTTGCACGCCACCGCACTGGAAGCCGCCCGCTGCATGACGGAGACCGGGGTGTCGTCGCTGCTGCTGATCGACCGCGACGAACACGACCATGCGCGGCTGGCCGGCATCCTCACCGACCGGGATCTCCGTTCCCGCCTGCTCGCGCAAGCCCTGCCGCTGGACACCCCCGCCGCCGAGGTGGCGACCCAGCCCGTGGTGGTGATCGAACACAACCGGCGGGTCTTCGAGGCCATGACACTCATGCTGCGCCACCAGGTGCACCATCTGCCGGTCATCCGGCAACAGCAACCCATCGGGGTGGTGGCGCTGTCGGACATCATCCGCTACGAATCGCACAACAGCCTGTTCGTGGTGGGCCTGATCGGCCGTGCGCAAACCGTGGAGGAACTCGAAGCCCTGGTACCCGAGGTGCGCGCCAGCTTTGTGCGCATGGTGAGTGAAGACACCCGTGCACGCATCATCGGGCACACCATGGCAGCCCTGGGCCGCGCCTTCAAGCAGCGGTTGCTGGAGCTGGCCGAACAGCAATGGGGGCCGCCCCCGGTGCCTTACTGCCTGGTGGCGTTCGGCTCCATGGCCCGCCAGGAACAGGGCCTGCTGACCGATCAGGACCACGGGCTCATCCTGCACAACCGCTTCAACCCTGCCAAGCACGGTGCCTGGTTCGAACGGCTGGGCGAGTTCCTGTCCAGCGGGCTGGCGCGGTGCGGCTACCCGCTGTGCACTGGCGGCATCATGGCGAGCAACCCGCGCTGGCGCCAGCCACTCAACACCTGGCTTCGCACCTTCTCCGACTGGATGGAGCGCCCCACGCCGGAAGGGCTGCTGAACAGCAACATCTTTTTCGATCTGGACGGGGTGTATGGCCACACCGAATGGGTGGAGGACCTGCGCCGGCACGTGGCGCAGCAGGCCCGGCAACACCCGCGATTCCTGGCCAGCATGGCGCGCAATGCGCTGCTGCGCACCCCACCACTCGGGTTTTTCAAGGACTTTGTGCTGGAGCCCGACGGGCGCCACAGCGCCGCCATCAACCTCAAGCGCCGCGGCACCGCTCCGCTGACCGACCTGATCCGGGTGCATGCACTGGGCGTGGGTTCGCGTGCAGTCAATTCCTTCGAGCGCCTGGACCACATCATCCAGGCCGGCATCCTGCCGCCCGGCCGCGGGCCGGACCTGCGCGATGCGCTGGAGTTTCTGTCGCAGGTGCGGCTGCGCAACCAGGCCGATGACGTGCGGGCCGAACGCGAGCCGGGCAACAGCATCGCGCCCGAGCAGTTGTCAGCCTTTGAGCGCAAAAGCCTGCGCGATGCCTTCACCGTGCTGAGCCAGGCACAGGACTACCTGAAATACCGCTACGGGGCCTGAAGGACACGCCATGTTTCACGCCGGTCTGTTGCGCGACCCCTCAAGCCCCAACCCCCCCATGGCGCCCGCGCCGGTGCTGGACTGGTCACGCCACTTCAAGCAGCGGGCCGCCAGCAGCCGCGATGCCCGACTGCGCCGCTATTACGAGGCGGGTATGGTCGCGGCCGACACACCCCTCGCGGAAGTGCCCCTGCTGGCCATGGACGTGGAAACCACGGGGCTGATTCCGGCGACCGACGGCATCGTCAGCATCGCGGTGCTGCCGTTGCGGCTCGACACCATTCAGGCGAGCCTGGGCCAGCAATGGCTGCTCAAACCCCGGGTGCCGATGGGCGACGAAGCGGTGACGATTCACGGCATCACCCACCAGCAGATCGCCCAGGCACCCGACTTGCTGGACATCCTCGACGACTTGCTGTCACGCATGGCCGGCCATGTGCTGGTGGTGCACTGCCGGGATATCGAACGCCTGTTCCTGAACAGCGCCCTGCAACGTCGCCTGGGCGAGACCATCGACTTTCCTGTGATTGACACCATGGCGCTGGAAGCCCGGTTGCACCGCCGCCCGCCCCCCTGGTGGCAGCGCTGGCGGCGCCCGGTGACCGCCCCGGTGTCCATACGCCTGGGGGCCAGCCGCGAACGCTACGGCCTGCCCCGCTACCGCCTGCACCACGCCTGGACGGACGCCCTGGCCTGCGCCGAACTGCTGCAGGCCCAGGTGGCCCATCGCTACTCGCCCACCACACCGGTGAGCGCCTTGTGGACTTGAATCATGACCCTTGAACTGCTTGGCACGGCCAGCAAAAGCTTTCTCTTCACCTTTGCCGCCCTGCTGCCCATTCTGAACCCGGCGGCCACCGCCCCGATCTTCCTGGGGCTGACGGACGGCGCGTCCAAAGCCACCCGAGCCATCCTGGCCCGACGCATCGCGCGCAACATGGTGGTGCTGATGTTCGGCTCCATGGTCGTGGGCTCGTACGTGCTGGATTTCTTCGGCATTTCGCTGCCCATCGTGCGTGTTGGCGGTGGGCTGATCGTCGCAGCCATGGCCTGGCGCCTGCTCAACGCCTCGCACACCACGGTGGACAGCCGTACCGAACTGGCCGAAGCCTTCACGCCCGAGATGGCGCGACGCCAGGCCTTCTACCCGCTGACCTTCCCGATCAGCTGCGGGCCAGGGTCGATCGCGGCGGCCATCACCGTGGGGGTGTCGCTGGCCGACACGCAACTGGCCTATTCCCTGGCCAACCTCGCGGGGGGTGGGCTGGCGCTGCTGTCGATCGGCGTCATCCTCTTTCTGGCCTTCCGCTATGCGCAACGGCTGCTCAAGCCATTGGGCGAAGCGGGCACCCTGATCTTCCTGCGCCTGTCGGCCTTCATCCTGTTCTGCCTGGGCGTGCAGATTGTCTGGAACGGGGTCAGCGAACTGCTTCTGAGCGTGTGGTCAGCACCGCACTAAAGATTCAGTGCATGCTCAAGAGCGGCCTTTTCGTCCAGGACGTGTCGCCAACGATAGGCCGATATCGGCAATCGTTTCCCCGCGATGCACACGTCTGACCACCAACTCAAACTGGCCGGCAGGAACCCGGTCACCCACCACGGGATGATTTTTAAGCTGTTGACGCATGTACTGACCCAGCGTGAGCGCTGGGTCATCCACAGGGAGCTCAGACAGACCATAAACGTTCGCCACATCGGAGAGACTGGCTTGTGGATCAAGTGGAAATTCGCGCAGGGCCTCGCTGTCACTGGCATCAGGCACCCGAGCCTGTGAAAAAAGCCGGTCAAGCTCTGGCACACAGTCTGGGGGCGTGAACATGTAGACCAGATCATCGGGCTGCGGCGGCCACGCCTGATCGGGCGGGAGTGCCTGGCCGCGCCGTACCAGCAAAGAGGGGTGAACCGCTTCCGGCAATTTCGACACCCGCGCTATCAATGGGCTATTGGGCAGTACGCGATACACCAGCAATTCATGGGGCAGATCCCCCGGCAACTGCAGTTCCACTCGCTCCACTGGTCCCGAACTCGTTGGGACGATAAGACGCAACCAACGCGCCGCTGGCCGGATGGTCCAGCCTTGTACGACCAGCGAAGTCACCACCATGATGAAAGCAACATTGATGAAGATGTCCGCCCCCTCCACGCCCATCACGGTCGGCAGTATGCCCAACAGAATGGAAACGGCACCGCGCAGACCCACCCAGGAATTGAAAGTGAGCGTGGCCCGATCCAGCCGGAAGGGCAGCAGGCACAGCAGTACAGCCAATGGTCGGCCCACGACAATCAGGAATAAGCCCAGCAACAGGGCCGGAAACAGCACTGCGCCGAAGTCCGAGGGTGTGACAAACAACCCGAGCACCAAAAACATCACGATTTGGGCAAGCCACGTCATGCCCTGTTGATACCGTCGCAAAGCCGACGCGGCCTTCATGGGGCGGTTGCCGGCCACAATACCTGCCACATATATCGCCAGAAACCCGCTGCCACCGAGGTAAGCAGTCAATGCAAAAACGCACAAGGCGCAGGCCATGACCAGGATCGGGTAGAGGGCATCCTCCAACTTCACGCGTTTGACGATTTCGACAATGAGGTAGCCGCCCACTACGCCCCCTGCAAGCCCGAGGCCCATCTGCAGCCCAAAACCGGTCAGAAAGGCCATGACCAGGCCACCCGATTTGTCAGCCACGATCATTTCGATGAACAGCACGGTCAGAAAGATGGCCATCGGGTCGTTGGAACCCGACTCCACTTCCAACATGGAGCGCACGCGTTTGTAAATTTTGACGCCGCCCGCCCGCAACAGGAAAAACACAGCCGCCGCATCCGTCGAACTGATAACGGCGCCCATCAACAAGGCATACAGCCATGGCAGATCAAACAGGAAACGCGCGGCAACACCGACAAACAGCGTTGTCAAGAGCACGCCGATGGTGGCCAGAACGAATGCAGGGGCTGCCGCCCGTTTCAACGTCTGGGTGCGGGTGCCAAATCCGGAATCAAAAAGAATGACAGCCAGCGCCAGACTGCCTAGAAAATAAGCGATTTCCGCGTCATTGAAGACCAAGCCCAATCCGTCTTCGCCGGCAATCAGACCAATGCTCAGGAACACCAGCAACAATGGCGCACCAAATCGAAACGCCACCACACTGGTCAGAATGGACAGAGCGATCAGCCCAGCACCGATCAAAATGGTGGATAGCATCCATTCCATGGAGCGAAGAGCCTGTAGTTGAAGAAATGTGCAGCCTACGAGTTTAAGGCAGGGGGCTGCACAACTGCAATAATCACACCCATGAAATTCCTGCGCTTCTCCGACATCTGCGCCAGCGGTCAGGCCTCTGGCAAACGCGTCTTCATCCGGGCCGACCTCAACGTGCCGCAGGACGACGAGGGCAACATCACTGAAGATACGCGCATCCGCGCCTCACTGCCCGCCATCCAGATGGCGCTGGGTGCGGGTGCGGCGGTGATGGTCACCTCGCACCTGGGTCGCCCCACCGAAGGCGAATTCAAGCCCGAAGACACGCTGGCGCCGGTGGCGCGGCGCTTGGGCAAACTCCTGGGCCGCGAAGTGCCGCTGGTGTCTGACTGGGTGGACGGCGGCTTTGAAGTCAAGCCGGGCGAGGTGGTGCTGCTGGAGAACTGCCGCCTGAACAAGGGTGAAAAGAAGAACAACCCCGAACTCGCCGCCAAGCTGGGCGCGCTGTGCGACATCTTTGTGCACGACGCTTTCGGCACCGCCCACCGGGCTGAAGCCACCACTTACGGCATTGCCGAAACGGCACCCATGGCCTGCGCCGGACCGCTGCTGGCTGCCGAGATGGACGCCATCACCAAGGCGCTGGAAAATCCGCGGCGCCCGCTGGTGGCCATCGTCGGCGGCTCCAAGGTGAGCACCAAGCTGTCCATCCTGAAAACCCTGGCTTCCCGGGTGGATCAGCTGATCGTGGGCGGCGGGATCGCCAACACCTTCCTGCTGGCAGCCGGCAAGCGCATTGGCGATTCGCTGGCCGAACCGGAAATGGTTCGCGAAGCTCAGCAGGTCATGGATATCATGAAGGAGCGGGGCGCCGAGGTACCGCTGCCAGTGGATGTGGTGGTGGCCGACGAGGTCTCGGCGCTGGCCCGAGCCAACCGCATTTCGGTGGATGATGTCGGCCCGCACGATCGCATTCTGGACGTCGGCCCCAAAACATCGGCGAAACTGGCGGACATCATCGCCCACGCGGGCACCATCGTCTGGAATGGCCCCGTAGGGGTTTTCGAAATGCCTCAGTTCTCCGGCGGCACCAAGATGATGGCGTCAGCGATTGCTCACTCCGAGGCGTTCAGCATCGCCGGTGGCGGCGACACGCTGGCCGCGATTGCGAAGTTCCACATTGAAGACGATGTGGATTACATCTCGACCGGTGGGGGGGCTTTCCTGGAAGTGCTCGAAGGCAAGACACTGCCTGCTTTCGAGGTACTGGCCAAAAGGGCCTGACCCGTCCACCTGCCCCTGTTTCAGACAGGCAGGGTATGCAGGGGCAGGTCGTGCGTCTGCGCCAGTTGCTCCAGCTGCTTGCGGGTGCGGCGGGCCATGAACGCAGCCACCGCTTCGTGCGTGGCAGGCTCCAGACAGGCTTGTGGCGTCAGCGACCCCAGCCCCACCACTCGGCCCAGGGTGGCCGCGAAATGAGGCTCCAGGGCAGCCAGCGCCACCCGACCGCCCTTGCAGGCATACACCCGATACCCGGCGTGACGGCCGCCCAGCAGCGTGCCGGGACCAGTCAGCCCCCACTGCACCGGGAGGGCCAGCCACTGCGCGGCATCGGCCAGGGCCACCTGTACATGGGCGGGGCGCTCTGTTCGCTGACGCTGCCAGAGCACTTTCAGCACCGCCTCCGAGGCCAGCAGCGCGCCGGCCATGTCGGCCAGCAGACTGGGGGGCAGATCCAGGCCAGCGAGCAGCCCTGCTTCGGCCTGATAAGTGAGGTCATGCCCCGGCTCTTCCGCGCGCGGCCCCGACGCACCCACGATGAACACTGTAGACAGCTGCGGGCAACGCTCCCGAAGCTGACGGGTGTCGAGACCCAGCTTTTTCAAGGCCGATGGCCGAAAAGACGTGAGCAGGACATCGGTTTTTTCCAGCAGGCGGGTCAACTGTCGCTGGCCCGCCGCCGATTTGAGATCCAGGGTCAACTGGCGAATCCCGGTCGTCATGGCCTGATAGGCCAGTGGACTGTACAAGGCCATCGGATCACCCGCCGGGGGCAGCACCTGCGTGCAACGGGCGCCCATGTCACGCAATCGGGCCACCGCAGCAGGGCCCGGCAAATTGAGCGCCAGACTGACAAGTCGAATCCCTTTGAGAGGTTGCATGCGAGAAGCTTACCTCAGTCCACATGCTCTGAACTGACCCGCACAAGACATAATCGGATGAAACACACAGGAGACCCCGACATGCCATCCCGCGCCACCAAGATCGTTGCCACCCTGGGGCCCGCCTCAAGTGACCCGGATCTGCTGGAGGCCATGATCCGCGCCGGGGTGAATGTGGTGCGGCTGAATTTCTCGCACGGCACAGCGGAAGACCACCAGAACCGCGCCCGGCTGGTGCGCGAAGCGGCGCAACGGGCGGGCCGCGAGGTGGCGATCATGGCCGATCTGCAAGGGCCCAAGATCCGCGTTGGCAAATTCGCCACGGGCAAAGTGCAGCTGGAACCCGGCCAGCCGTTTGTGCTGGATGCCGACCGCACCGAACTGGGCGACGACCAGGGCGTCGGGCTGGACTACAAGGAACTGCCGCGCGACGTGAGGGCCGGCGACACCCTGTTGCTCAACGACGGGCTCATCGTGATGAAGGTGGTGCGTGTGGTGGGTGCGGCCGTCCACACCGAAGTGGTGGTCGGCGGCGAGTTGTCCAACAACAAGGGCATCAACAAACAGGGCGGCGGCCTCACTGCGCCAGCCCTGACCGCCAAGGACATGGACGACATCCGCACCGCCATGGCGCTCCAGGCCGACTTTGTGGCGGTGAGCTTCCCGAAAAACGCCACCGACATGGAGTTGGCCCGCCAGCTGTGTCAGGTGGCTTGCAGCCCAGGACACAGACCGGCGCTGGTGGCCAAGATCGAGCGTGCCGAAGCCATCCCCGAGCTGGAGAACATCCTGCGTGCCAGCGACGGCATCATGGTCGCGCGCGGTGACCTGGCCGTGGAAGTGGGCAATGCCGCCGTGCCTGCCCTGCAAAAGCGCATGATCCGCCTGGCCCACGAACACGACCGCTTCGTCATCACCGCCACGCAGATGATGGAGAGCATGATCCATGCGCCGGTGCCCACACGGGCCGAAGTCAGCGACGTGGCCAATGCGGTGCTGGACGGCACCGACGCCGTGATGCTGAGCGCCGAAACCGCCGCAGGCAAATACCCCCTGCAGACGGTGCGCGAGATGGCCAACATCTGCCAAGCCGCCGAAAAGGCCGACCACCACGAGCTGGAAAGCGACTTCATGGGCAAGCGTTTCCAGCGCATCGACCAGTCCATCGCCATGGGCGCGCTCTTCACCGCGTCCCATCTGGGGGCCAAGGCCATCGTGGCGCTGACCGAATCCGGCTCCACCGCCTTGTGGATGAGTCGGCACAAAGTCAATATCCCCATTTATGCGGTCACGTCACGGCTGACCACCCAGCGCCGCATGACGATGTACCGCAACGTGCGCCCGCTGCTGATGGACACCAGCGCCGACCGCGATACCGCCCTGTTGCAGGCGGAGAACTACCTCAAGGAGCGCGGTATCGTGAAAACCGGCGACATCTACGCCATCACCTGCGGCGAACCCATGGGCACGCCGGGGGGAACCAACATGCTCAAACTGTGTCGGGTGGGGTGCTCTTAAAATCAGGGGTCGAATTTCTAACACTCTGGGGTTTTTCCATGGCACTCGTCTCCCTGCGCGAATTGCTCGACCACGCGGCCGAGCACGGTTACGGCATTCCGGCCTTCAACGTCAACAACCTGGAACAGGTGCAGGCGGTCATGGAAGCGGCCAAGGAAGTCGGGGCACCGGTGATCCTCCAGGCAAGTGCGGGTGCGCGCAAGTACGCTGGCGAGCCTTTCATCAAGCACCTGGTGCAAGCCGCCGTCGAGGCCTACCCGCAGATTCCCATCGTGATGCACCAGGACCATGGCCAAAGCCCTGCCGTGTGCCAGAGTGCGATCAACCTGGGCTTCAGCTCGGTGATGATGGACGGCTCCCTGCTGGAAGACGGCAAAACCCCGGCCAGCTTTGATTACAACGTGGACGTCACCCGCCGCGTGGTCGAGATGGCACACCAGGTCGGCGTGTCGGTCGAAGGCGAGCTGGGCTGCCTGGGCAACCTGGAAACCGGCGAAGCCGGCGAGGAAGACGGCATCGGCGCCGAAGGCAAGCTGGACCATGCCCAGATGCTGACCGACCCGGAAGAGGCCGCCGTTTTCGTGAAAGCCACCGGCCTGGATGCCCTGGCGATTGCCATCGGCACCAGCCACGGGGCCTACAAGTTCAGCCGCAAGCCCACGGGTGACATCCTGGCCATCAGCCGCGTGAAAGAGATCCACGCCCGCATCCCCAATACCCATCTGGTGATGCATGGTTCCAGCAGCGTACCGCAGGAGCTGCTGGCCCAGATCAATCAGTATGGCGGCCAGATGAAGGAAACGTATGGGGTGCCGGTCGAGGAAATCCAGGAAGCCATCAAGCACGGGGTGCGCAAGATCAACATCGACACCGACATCCGCCTGGCCATGACCGCCGCCGCGCGCAAGTTCCTGGCGGAAAACCCCGACAAGTTCGATGCCCGGGAATGGCTCAAGCCCGCCCGTGCAGCTGCCCAGGCCATCTGCAAGCAGCGGTATCTGGAGTTCGGCTGCGAAGGCCAGGCCGCCACCATCAAGGGCTACCCGCTGAGCGCGATCGCCGGCCGCTACGCTCGCGGTGAACTGGCCCAGGTGGTGAACTGATCAACTGCTGAGTCAGCCAGGTCGAGCTCGATTCGCGGCTGACATTTTCACGGGTCCACGCTAAGATGTGGGTGTGGATCACACGCCCTCTGCCACTGCATCGTCACGCCCACAAGGTTTGGACTTCGCCCGACGCATTTACGCCCCGCGCAGCATCGGGGTGGTTCTCTGTGGGCTGTGCATTCTGGGAACGGTCTTCGAGCGTGAGGGGCATCTGCTTTACTGGATAGGCGGCTTCTACACGGTCTTCGTATGGCCCACCCTGGCCTACCTTCATGCGTCGCGATCTGCCCACCCCCTCAAAGCCGAGTTGCTGAACCTATGGGTGGATGGCCTGTATGTCGGATTCTGGCTGGCTGTGATCGAGTTCAGCCTCATCCCGTCCACGGCCCTGGTCATGGCCGTCACCTTGAGTTTCATCACGGTCGGCGGTTTCCGTTTTCTGGGGCTGGGCTTGACCGGGATACTGGCCGGGCTGGTTGCGGGGATACTGGTGTGGGGGTTCCAGTGGACTCCCGAGAGTTCTTCCATGGCTCAGCTGGCTGCTTTGCCCCTGCTGTTGGGCTACCCCTTGCTCATGGGCAAAACCCTGTTCAACCTGACCATGAAGCTCAAGCGCAGCCGCCGGGAGTTGCGTTACCTGAGCGAGCATGACTTCCTGTCGGGTGTGCGCAATCGGCGCTATTTCGACGAAACACTGCAAACCGCCTTTCGGCAATACCAGCGCAGCCCGCGATCCCTTACCCTGGTCATTGGTGATGTGGACGGCTTCAAGCAGATCAACGACGGGCATGGCCATGCCGCAGGCGATGAGGTGATCCGCCACGTGGCGGCGGCACTGACCACCGTCGCCCGGGAGGGAGATGTGGTCGCGCGCCTGGGCGGCGACGAATTCGTGGTGCTCATGGCCGACGCGGACCTCGATGCCGCCGTGCTGTACACGCGTCGGGTCCAGCAAGTGCTGAATCAGCGCCTGGCCGCCAGACCGGATGCCATGGCCGTTCACATGAGCTTCGGTATGGCCGCTGCGCATGAGCAACTCGCCGACCACGAGGCCTGGCTGGAACAGGCTGACAAAGCCCTTTACGAGAACAAGCGCCAGCGTGTCGACGCGGAAAGGCCGCTCCAGCCAGCCGCCGCCTGAGGCTTGCGATAATGTGTGCCTATGAGTCCCGCCCTGCACACCTCTGCCCTGAAGTCCCTGCCCCTGCTTGCGCGCGGCAAGGTTCGCGACAACTACGCCGTGGGCGACGACCGCATCCTGATGGTCGCCTCTGACCGCATCAGTGCGTTTGACGTGATCATGGGCGAGCCCATTCCGGGCAAAGGCGAATTGCTGACTCGGCTGAGTCTGTTCTGGTTCGATCTGCTGGGCCCCAAGGGTCAGGCGATCTGCCCCATCCACCTGACCGGCGACGACCCGGAAAGCGTGGTGAGCGACGCAGAAAAAGCGCTGGTGCGCGGACGCTCCATGCTGGTCAAGCGGCTCAAGCCGATTCCGGTGGAAGCGGTGGTGCGCGGTTACCTGGCGGGCAGCGGCTGGAAGGAATACCAGGCAAGCCGCAGCGTGTGTGGCGTGCCCCTGCCTGAA
>JAUVYR010000009.1 GCA_030602985.1 Burkholderiales bacterium | reverse complement strand
GACGGCAAAAAAGTGCGCGTCTACAAGTCCAGCGGCGAAGAAATCAAGGTGGCATGACCATGGCACGCTTTCAACAAATTTACCGCGACAAAGTCGCACCTGCTCTGAAGGAGCAGTTCGGTTACCAGTCTGTCATGGAAGTGCCGCGCATCACCAAAATCACCCTGAACATGGGTGTGGGTGAGGCTGTGGCCGACAAAAAGGTATTGGAAAACGCCGTGGCCGACCTGACCAAGATCGCTGGTCAAAAGCCAGTGACCACCAAAGCTCGCAAGGCCATCGCCGGCTTCAAGATTCGCGAGCAGCAGCCGATTGGCTGCATGGTGACCCTGCGCGGTGCCCGCATGTACGAGTTCCTGGACCGTTTCGTGACTGTGGCCCTGCCCCGTGTCCGTGACTTCCGTGGGATTTCCGGCAAGTCCTTCGACGGCCGTGGCAACTACAACATCGGTGTCAAGGAACAGATCATCTTCCCGGAAATCGAATACGACAAGGTCGATGCCGTGCGTGGTCTGAACATCAGCATCACGACAACCGCCAAGAACGACGCCGAATGCAAGGCGCTGCTGGCCGGTTTCCGTTTCCCGTTCAAGAACTGAGGTGGTGTGTGGCTAAACAAGCTTTGCTCCAGCGTGAACTCAAGCGCGAGAAACTCGCCGCCAAGTTCGCCAACAAGTACAACGAGTTGAAGGCCGTTGCCAAGGACGCCAAGCGTTCAGACGAAGAGCGTGATGCTGCTCGTCTGGCGCTTCAGAAAATGCCTCGCAACGCCAACCCGACCCGTCAGCGCAACCGTTGCGAAATCACCGGTCGTCCCCGTGGCACCTTCAATCAGTTCGGTCTCGGCCGCATGAAGGTCCGTGAAATGGCTTTCGCTGGAGAAATTCCCGGCGTGACCAAGGCCAGCTGGTAAGCCGCGAAGGAGTAACGAAATGAGCATGAGTGATCCTATCGCCGACATGTTGACCCGCATCCGCAACGCGCAGATGGTGGAAAAGGCCTCCGTGGCCATGCCTTCTTCCAAAGTGAAGGCCGCCATTGCACAGGTGTTGCAAGACGAGGGTTACATCGACGGCTTCCAGGTGAAGACCGAAGGCGGCAAGAGCCAGCTGGAAATCGCCCTGAAGTACTACGCCGGTCGTCCGGTCATCGAGCGCATCGAGCGCGTCAGCCGTCCTGGTCTGCGCGTTTACAAGGGCGCCAAATCGATTCCTCAGGTCATGAATGGCTTGGGTGTGGCCATCGTCACGACCCCCAAGGGTGTGATGACGGACCGCAAAGCGCGTGCTGCCGGCATCGGTGGTGAAGTTCTGTGTTACGTCGCCTGACGCGCGCATTAAGGAGTACCTGAAATGTCACGTGTAGGTAAAGCGCCAGTCGCCATCCCTCAGGGGGTTGAAGTGGCGGTCAAGCAGGATGTCATCACCGCCAAAGGGTCCTTGGGTTCGCTGAGCGTGAACCTGAACCCTCTGGTCAAGGTGGAAAGCACCGACGGCAAACTGACATTTGTCGCCAACAACGATACCGCTGAAGCCAGTGCCATGCGTGGCACCATGCGTCAGCTGGTGAACAACATGATCAACGGGGTGAGCAAAGGCTTCGAAAAGAAGTTGACCCTGATCGGTGTGGGTTACAAGGCAGCTGCCTCTGGCAACAAGTTGAACCTGGCGGTGGGTTATTCGCACCCGGTCGACTTCGTCATGCCCGAAGGCATCACCGTGGCCACTCCGGCCCCGACTGAAATCATCATCAAGGGCGCCGATCGCCAGCGCGTGGGTCAGCTGGCCGCTGAAATCCGCGCCGTGCGCCCACCCGAGCCCTACAAGGGCAAGGGCATCCGTTATGCGGATGAGAAGGTCACCATCAAAGAGACCAAGAAGAAATAAGGACTGCGAACATGTTGACGAAAAAAGAACAGCGTTTGCGTCGTGCCCGTCAGACCCGCATTCGCATTGCCCAACAGGGTGTCGTGCGTCTGAGCGTGAATCGGACGAATCTGCACATCTACGCCAACGTCATTTCCAACGACGGCTCCAAAGTTCTGGTCTCTGCGTCCACCGTCGAGGCCGAGGTGCGTGCCCAGTTGGGTGGTGCCGGCAAGGGTGGCAATGCCGCCGCAGCCGCCATCGTTGGCAAGCGTATTGCCGAAAAAGCCAAGGCAGCTGGTATCGAGAAGGTCGCCTTCGACCGTTCCGGTTTTGCTTACCATGGTCGTGTCAAAGCCCTTGCAGAAGCCGCGCGTGAAGCCGGTCTGCAATTCTGATTGGGGAAACGCAAATGGCAAAGATGCAAGCCAATGTGAAGAGCGAAGGCAACGACGACGGCCTGCGCGAGAAGATGATTGCGGTCAACCGCGTGACCAAGGTGGTCAAGGGTGGCCGCATCATGGGTTTCGCCGCGTTGACCGTGGTGGGTGATGGCGATGGCCGTGTCGGCATGGGCAAGGGCAAGGCGCGTGAAGTGCCTGTTGCCGTCCAGAAAGCCATGGACGAAGCCCGCCGCAACATGTTCAAGGTGTCGCTGAAGAGCGGTTCCCTGCACCACGCCGTGCACGGCCACCACGGCGCTTCGAACGTGATGATGCTGCCTGCTGTCAAAGGTACCGGCATCATCGCGGGCGGCCCGATGCGCGCTGTGTTCGAGGTGGTGGGTGTGACCGATGTCGTGGCCAAGAGCCATGGTTCGAGTAACCCCTACAACCTGGTTCGCGCCACGCTGGATGCCCTGAAGAATTCGACGACTCCTTCCGAAGTCGCTGCCAAGCGCGGCAAGTCGGTGGAAGACATCCTGAGTTGATTGGAGCGAATATGACGACCACCAACACCGTCAAGGTGCAACTCGTGCGCAGCCCTATCGGTTGCAAAGAGTCCCATCGCGCTACCGTGCGCGGTCTGGGTCTGCGTAAACTCAACAGCGTCAGCGAACTCCAGGACACCCCTGCCGTTCGCGGCATGATCAACAAGATCAGTTATCTGGTCAAAGTGATCTGATCGGAGTCTCAAGATGGAACTCAATACTATCAAGCCAGCCGCTGGCGCCAAGCACGCCAAGCGTCGCGTAGGCCGTGGCATTGGCTCCGGTCTCGGTAAAACCGCTGGCCGTGGTCACAAGGGTCAGAAGTCTCGTGCGGGCGGCTACCACAAGGTCGGCTTCGAAGGCGGCCAAATGCCTTTGCAGCGCCGTTTGCCCAAGCGTGGCTTCAAGTCCCAAAGTCTGAAGTTCAATGCTGAGGTCACATTGGCCGATTTGCAAGCACTGGGTGCGACGGAAGTGGATATCCTGGTCCTGAAGCAAGCCGGTCTGGTGCCTGAGCTGGCCAAGAAAGTCAAAGTCATCAAGACCGGTGACCTGAGCCTGGCTGTCAAGCTGAGTCAGATCGGTGCAACAGCGGGTGCCAAAGCCGCTATTGAAGCCGCTGGCGGTACGCTGGCCTGAAACGCTTGATCAACGGATACGCTTGTGGCCACTAACGCAGCCTCTCTAGCCAAGACCGGAAAATTCGGCGACTTGCGTCGCCGTCTGGTATTCCTGTTGCTGGCACTGGTGGTGTACCGGATCGGTGCACACATCCCTGTGCCCGGCATCGATCCCGATCAGCTGAGCCAGATGTTCCGTGGCCAGCAGGGCAACATATTGAATCTGTTCAACATGTTCTCTGGCGGATCGCTGGAGCGCTTCGCTGTATTTGCCTTGGGCATCATGCCGTACATTTCGGCATCCATCATCATGCAGCTCATGACGTATGTGGTTCCCACATTCATGCAGTTGCGCAAGGAAGGCGAAGCGGGACGCCGCAAGATCACGCAGTACACACGATACGGTACGCTGGCCCTGGCGCTGTTTCAGTCCCTGGGTATTGCCTTGGCGCTGGAAGCCATGCCAGGCTTGGTGATCGATCCGGGCTTCACCTTCCGCTTCACCGCGGTGGTGAGTTTGGTGGCCGGCACCATGTTCCTGATGTGGCTAGGTGAGCAGATCACCGAACGGGGTATCGGCAATGGCATTTCTTTGCTGATTTTCGCGGGGATTGTGGCAGGTTTGCCCAGCGCAGTCGGTGGTCTCACCGAGCTGGTTCGTACAGGTGCCATGAGCATTCTTGCTGCCATCTTCATCGTCATCCTCGTGATTGCCGTGACTTACTTCGTGGTGTTCATTGAGCGAGGTCAACGCAAGATCCTGGTGAACTATGCGCGTCGCCAGGTGGGCAACAAGGTATACGGTGGTCAATCGTCTCACCTGCCATTGAAGCTCAACATGGCTGGTGTGATCCCTCCGATTTTTGCGTCGTCGATCATCTTGCTGCCAGCCACCTTGGTGAGTTGGGTCAGTACGGGTGACTCCACTCGCTGGCTTCGCGACATGGCGGCTGCGCTGTCTCCGGGTCAACCGATCTACGTGGGTTTCTACGCAGCGGCGATCATTTTCTTCTGCTTCTTTTACACGGCCCTGGTGTTCAACAGCCGCGAGACAGCAGACAACCTGAAGAAAAGCGGTGCTTTCATCCCCGGTATTCGTCCTGGTGATCAGACTGCTCGGCACATCGACAAGATTCTGGTTCGTTTGACCTTGGCAGGCGCTATCTATATCACGGCCGTCTGTTTGTTGCCTGAGTTCCTGATCTTGCGCTACAACGTGCCGTTCTACTTTGGTGGGACCTCCCTCTTGATCATCGTGATCGTCACGATGGACTTCTGGGCACAAGTGCAGAACTACGTGATGTCACAGCAGTACGACTCGCTCTTGAAGAAGGCCAATTTCAAGGCGAATCCAGGTGTGTAAGTCATGGCCAAGGACGATGTCATCGAGATGCAGGGCGAGGTCATTGAAAACCTCCCTAACGCAACGTTTCGCGTCAAGTTGGAAAATGGACATGTGGTGCTAGGACACATTTCCGGCAAGATGAGGATGCATTACATCCGAATCTTGCCGGGTGACAAAGTCAAGGTGGAGCTCACGCCCTATGACCTCACCCGGGCCCGGATCGTGTTTCGTAGCAAGTAAGTTTTTTGAGAATCTGTTCAGGAGAAAGACATGAGAGTTTCGGCTTCGGTCAAAAAAATGTGCCGCAACTGTAAGATCATTCGTCGCCATGGTGTCGTTCGCGTTATTTGCACCGACCCGCGACACAAGCAGCGTCAAGGCTGAATCGTTTAGAGGACCACCATGGCACGTATTGCAGGTATCAACATTCCCCCGCACAAGCATGCTGAAATTGGCTTGACCGCCATTTTCGGTATTGGTCGTACTCGCGCTCGCAAGATTTGCGAGGCTTGTGGTATCGACTACTCCAAAAAGATCAAGGATCTGACCGACGCCGAGCTGGAAAAGGTTCGTGACCAGGTCAATACCTTCACCATTGAAGGCGATCTGCGTCGGGAAACGACGATGAACATCAAGCGACTGATGGACATCGGCTGCTATCGCGGTTTCCGTCATCGCCGCGGCTTGCCGGTTCGTGGTCAGCGCACCAAAACCAATGCACGGACCCGCAAAGGTCCGCGCAAAGCCGCTCAGTCGCTGAAGAAGTAATCGGTTAAAGGACAGTTATGGCCAAGCAACAATCCAGCGCTGCAGCACGCGTACGCAAGAAAGTCCGCAAGAACATTGCCGATGGCATTGCTCACGTGCACGCATCGTTCAACAACACCATCATCACCATCACCGACCGTCAGGGCAACTCTCTGGCTTGGGCGTCTTCTGGTGGTCAGGGCTTCAAAGGCTCGCGTAAATCCACGCCGTTTGCTGCTCAGGTGGCTTCCGAAGTGGCGGGTCGCGCTGCCATGGAGCAGGGCATCAAGAATTTGGATGTCGAGATCAAGGGTCCTGGTCCTGGTCGTGAGTCTTCGGTCCGCGCCCTGGGTGCGCTGGGTATCCGTATCACCTCGATTTCCGATGTGACGCCTGTCCCGCACAACGGCTGCCGTCCACAGAAGCGTCGTCGTATCTGATGGGTCTACCCTTGACAGCCACGATCTGTTAAGGTTATAATATAAAGCTTTCGCCACCGTAGCTTGCTGCGGTGGCATTGTCGTTAAGCCCACCGCTGACACTCTACGGGGTGTCAGCTCCCGCCAGAGCACTGCTGGCGGCAGTTTGTTAAAAAGGAAGACCACGTGGCACGTTACCTCGGCCCCAAGGCCAAACTCTCACGCCGTGAAGGCACCGACCTGTTGCTCAAGAGCGCCCGCCGCTCGATCAGCGACAAGGCCAAATTTGATTCCAAGCCGGGTCAGCACGGCCGTACATCTGGCCAGCGTACCTCTGACTTTGGTCTGCAACTGCGTGAAAAGCAGAAGGTCAAGCGCATGTATGGTGTGCTCGAGCGCCAATTCCGCCGTTATTTTGCCGAGGCCGATCGTCGCCGCGGCAACACCGGCGCCAATCTGTTGGGGCTGCTTGAATCGCGTCTGGACAACGTGGTGTTTCGCATGGGCTTCGCATCGACCCGTGCGGAGGCCCGTCAGCTGGTCTCCCACAAAGGCATCGTAGTCAACGGACAGAGCGTCAACATTCCTTCTTATTCGGTCAAGAGCGGCGATGTCGTTGCTGTGCGCGAAAAATCGCGTAACCAGAATCGTGTCAAGGAAGCGCTAGAGTTGGCCAAGCAGATCGGCTTCCCGGCATGGGTGGACGTGGCTGCCGACAAAGCCGAAGGGACTTTCAAGAAAGTACCTGATCGTGATGAATTCGGTGCCGACATCAACGAGTCGCTGATTGTCGAACTGTATTCTCGTTGATTCATTGATTTTTATAGAGCCCGGATTCTGCTTCTTGTGGAGTCCGGGATTTTGTGCTCCATCGGCCTTATCGGTGTAACGAGCCGAGGGTATTGAAGGAAGACTGAATGCTGAATAACCTGCTCAAGCCAAAATCCATTCATGTCGAGCAAATCGCAGCCAACCGTGCTGAAGTGACGCTCGAACCTTTCGAGCGGGGCTACGGCCACACGCTGGGCAATGCATTGCGACGCGTACTGCTGTCGTCAATGGTGGGTCATGCACCAACCGAAGTGACGATTGCGGGTGTCGTTCACGAATATTCCTCGATTGATGGGGTTCAGGAAGATGTGGTTAACATCCTTTTGAATCTCAAGGGCGTGGTTTTCAAACTGCACAACCGTGACGAAGTGACGCTCAGCCTGCGCAAGGACGGTGAAGGTGTCGTCACGGCCGCCGACATCCAGACACCTCACGATGTTGAGATTCTGAACCCTACACATCCTATTGCGACCTTGTCTGCCGGCGCCAAGCTGGATATGCAGATCAAGGTGGAAAAGGGTCGTGGCTACGTGCCTGGCAACTTGCGTCGTGGTGATGACGCCACCCGTTCGATTGGTCGTATCGTGCTTGATGCTTCTTTTTCGCCGATCAAGCGTGTCAGCTACGCTGTAGAAAACGCGCGTGTGGAGCAGCGTACCGACTTGGACAAACTGGTGCTCGATATCGAAACCAATGGTGCAGTCGGCCCTGAAGAGGCGGTCCGTGCAGCAGCCAAGATCCTTGTGGATCAACTGGCTGTCTTCGCTCAGCTCGAAGGGGCTGATCCGTTTGAAACAGGGATGACACCTGCACGCGGCAACCAGCAGTTCGACCCGATCCTGCTGCGTCCAGTCGACGAACTGGAGTTGACAGTTCGCTCTGCCAACTGCCTGAAGGCTGAAAACATCTACTACATCGGTGACCTGATTCAGCGTACCGAAAACGAGCTGCTCAAGACCCCGAACCTGGGTCGCAAGTCGCTCAATGAAATCAAAGAAGTGCTGGCTTCGCGCGGTTTGACGCTGGGTATGAAGCTGGAAAATTGGCCGCCTGCTGGCCTGGAAAAGCACTGATCGTTTTTACTGCCCTGACCCCCCGCAGTACCTGATACGGCTGCGGGGGAAATTAGAAAGGAACTCACCCTGCGTCACGGACCCGGACTTCGTAAACTCAACCGCACCAGCAGCCACCGCCTGGCCATGCTGCGTAACATGATGAACTCACTGCTCACGCATGAGGCCATCAAAACCACGGTTCCCAAAGCCAAGGAATTGCGCCGCGTGGTCGAGCCCATGATCACCCTGGCCAAGAACCCCACACTGGCCAACAAGCGCCTGGCTTTCGACCGCCTGCGTGATCGCGATGTGGTCGTGAAGCTGTTCAACGAGTTGGGCCCGCGCTTCGCGACCCGTCCAGGTGGCTACACACGTATTCTCAAGATGGGTTTCCGTGTGGGTGACAACGCACCCATGGCTCTGATTGAGTTGGTCGATCGCGCCGAGCAAACCACTGGTGACACCGCCGGATCGGCCGAATAATTCGTGTTATAATTCAGGACTTGGCGCGGAGTGGAGCAGTCTGGTAGCTCGTTGGGCTCATAACCCAAAGGTCGCAAGTTCAAATCTTGCCTCCGCAACCAAATAAACTTAGCACAATGGCTTCCTTTTCAGGAAGCCATTTGTGTTTGGGGTGCTGACTTTCCGGGCTAGGCCCGCCCCCCGTCAGTCATCAGATGGTTTTGTGGCGAACTGGATCAACCTGTCCACAGGCATGCTCAGCATGAAGCGCCCGGCCAACCTGACTGACCCATGACCTCGTCGGTGTGTTCACCCAGTTGGGGCGCCGGCTGGCGGATGGCGCCGGGGGTCGCACTCATTTTGGGCATGATGCCGGGCACTTTCAGCGGCTGACCATGGCGGTCGGTGGACGACACGATCATCTCCCGCGACAGGTACTGCGGATCTGATGCGATGTCTGCAGCGGTGTAGATTTTCCCGGCGGGCACATGTGCCGCGTCCAGTACCTGCAACACCGTGGCCAGCGGGCGTGTCGATGTCCAGGCCTCGATCGCCGCATCAATGCGCGCGCTGTGTCTGGCTCGCCCATCGTTGTGAGTCAGTTCGGCTTCCTGCGCCATATCCGGCCGCTCGATGGCGTGCATCAGCCGTTTGAAGATGCTGTCACCATTGCCGCCAATCAAGACATACGATTCATCGGCACAACGGTAGGCATTCGACGGGGCAATGCCCGGAAGGGCGCTGCCTGCTCGTTCGCGCACCACGCCGAATGCATCGTATTCAGGCAGCAGGCTTTCCATGAGGTTGAACACGCTTTCGTACAGGGCCACATCAATCATCTGACCCGTACCACCACGGGCGTCACGGTGGTAGAGCGCGAGCAGCACACCGATGACCCCATGAAGCGCGGCGATGGAATCGCCAATCGACACGCCGGTGCGCACCGGCACGCGCCCCGGCTCACCGGTCAGATGGCGCAAGCCACCCATCGCTTCTCCCAAAATACCGAAGCCGGGCTTGGAGGCGTAGGGCCCCGTCTGGCCATAGCCGGACAATCGCAACATGATCAGCCGGGGATTGAGTGCATGCAGCACATCCCAGCCCAGCCCCCAGGACTCCATGGTGCCGGGCTTGAAGTTTTCGATCAGCACATCCGCCTCGGCAGCGAGCTGGCGCACTGCAGCCTGACCCTCTTCAGTACGCAAGTCGAGCACCACCGAGCGCTTGTTACGAGACTGGACTTCCCACCAGACCGATGTGCCATTGCGGCACAAACGCCACTTGCGCAACGGGTCGCCCGTCACCGGCGGTTCGATCTTGATGACGTCGGCCCCAAAATCGCCCAGCGTCTTGCCCGCAAACGGACCAGCGATCAACTGACCCAGCTCCAGCACACGGATGCCTTGAAGCGCTTGCGGACTCATCAGGCGCCCCTCTGTGCGTCCAGTCTGGACAGTTCGCGTTGCACATGTCGCAGCAGGCCTTGGGTGGCATCTTCCACCAGATCCAGCACATGGACGAAATCATCATCGCCGCCGTCATAAGGGTCCGGCACCACGGGCGAGGTATGAGCAAGGCAGAACTCGGTCAATCGGCGAAGCTTACGCAGGTGTTCCGGTGGGGCCATGGCTTCGGCCAGCGCCATGTTGTCCCAGTCCATACCCAGCAACAGATCGAACGATGCAAAGTCGGCGTCGACCAGTTGTCGCGCCCGCAGGTCGGACAGATCGTAGCCTCGCATGAGGGCATGGCGCTGGGTGCGAAGGTCTGGCGGCTTGCCGGGGTGGTAGTTGTGTGTGCCTGCCGAATCCACCGCCACCCGGTGCGCAAGGCCAGCGCGTTGAAGTTGATGGGCAAACACCCCATGCGCCGTCGGGCTGCGGCAGATGTTGCCCATGCAGAAGAACAGGATGCGGTAGTCAGCCATCGTTCAGGTCGTTCAAGAGTGGGTCAGGTAACGGGTCACCCGTGGCGGGCCATCGCCCAAATGGAAGGCCAGTTTGCGCTCACGCAGGGCCACGTCGGAGGCAGTGACCCGGTCAAATCGTCGCAGGTGTTCGTTCCAGCTTTCGTCGGTGATACGCTCGACGAAATGGCCAGGGTCGGCGGCATCCTGCCACAGCTCCCAATCCAGCGCGCCCATGCGCAGGCGGCTGCGCCGGCTGTCCTGCATCAGGGTGCGGAAGGCATCGGCTTGAGCCGGATCGATCTGATAGTCGATGCACACCACCACCCGACCGGGGCCAGGTGCAGCCGGTACCGCTGGGGCAGGCCAGGGCTGAGCGGGTGTGAGGTCCTCGATCAGACCTCTCTCGCGGACGAAACGCTGGGCCAAGGTCACCGCGATCAGACCCGACAAAGCGGCCATGCCCACGCTCCAGTGCACGTCAGTCCAACTGGCCACCAGACCCCAGAACGCTGCACCGCTGGCTGCGCCGCCCATGATGGCCATTTGATAGACCGACATGCCACGCGCACGAACCCAGTCCGGCAGGCTCATCTGGGCTGAGACGCTCAATGAATTGGCGGTGGCAATCCAGGCCATGCCCGCAAGGAACATGGCCGGCACCGTGGTCCACAAGGTGGACGAAAAGGCGACGATGGCCATGGCGGTGGCTTGCAGCGCCGAGCCCCACCAGACCACCGTGTCGCGCGAGAGCATCTGGCGGATGCGCGGCAAGAAGAGCGCGGAAACGATGGCGCCACTGCCCATGGTGGCCAGCAGCAGGGTGAAGGTGGCGGCATTGCCTCCCTCGATCCGCAATGCCAGCAAAGGCAGCAGGGCCATCAGTGCCGTGGAATGGAAGAAGAACAGCGCAATGTGCAGGTACACCACCAGCAGCCTTGGCGACTGCGACACATATTGCCAGCCCACGCGCATGGCACTGAAGAACGGCTCTCGACCCAGTGGACTGGGCGTGTGATCGCGCTTCCAGCGCCAGATGATGACGGCCGACACACACGCCAGCACGGCATTCAGGAAGAAGACCCAGGCACTGCCGAACGATGCGATGATGGCGCCAGCCAGCAGCGGGCCGATGATGCGGGAAGCGTTCATCGACACGCCATTGAGGGCCAGTGCCTGAGGCAGTTGCTGTCTGGGGACCAATTCCGGCACCAGGGCCGCAAACACGGGCCATCGCATCGCCAGCCCGATGCCATTGGCAAACACCAGCACCAGCAACCAGACCGGGGTCATGGCGTCCAGGACGATGAAGGTGCACATGACCAGCGCCACGCCTGCGATCCACAGCTGGGTGCCGAGGAAATAGCGTCGGCGGTCCAGCGTATCGGCCAGCGCGCCACTGGGCAGGCCGAGCAAAAACACCGGCAGGGTGGCCGCTGTCTGCACCAGGGCCACCCAGACCGGCGACGGCGCAATCGAGGTCATGAGCCAGGCGGCTGCCACATCGTTCATCCACATGCTGACGTTGGCCATGAGCCAGGTCAGCCACAAGAGGCTGAACACGCGGTGCTCAAAGGGGGCCAGGGCCGACAACCCGAGTGGCGGGCTGTGGTGGGTGGGAACGTCGTGCATGGGGTGATTGTGTACGCGAAATCGAAAAGGCTCTGTTGCCGCATCGATCGGAGGACACAGCGGCGCTATGATGACAATAAAACTCACTCAGGAGCACAAGATGAAATGGCTGATACCGATCGACGGATCCGAACTGTCACTGGAAGCGGTGGCGCACGTGATTGCGATGGCGCGCGCAGGCCTGCCTTGCGAACTGGTCCTGGTCAATGTCCAGGAGCCGGCCACCCTGTACGAGATGGTCACCCTGCATGATGAAGCGGCCTTGAAGGAGGTGGCGCAGGCGGCCGGCCTGGACCTGATGGCTCCGGCTATGGAGCTCGCGAGAGCGGCTAATATGTCATTCACACAACATGTGATGACTGGTGACCCTGTGCCCATGCTGCTTGAGGTACTGGAGGTGGAAGGCTGTGATGCCGTCATCATGGGGAGCCACGGTGCCAGTGCAGTGCGTCGCGCATTGCTGGGGTCGGTGTCGCAAAGCATGCTGGACAAATCCCCCGTACCGGTTACCTTTGTCAAAGGTGACGCGTCCTCTTCTTGATGCTTGGTGAAGGAGTTTGCATGAGTCAGTGGATCACGTTGAACAGCCGCGATGGAACCGATGTGGTTGCCTATGTGGCAGAACCTGTGGGGCCCGTACAAGGGGGGCTGGTGGTGCTGCAGGAGATTTTCGGGGTGAACAGTCACATCCGCGCCGTGGCCGATGGCTGGGCGCAAGAAGGGTACTGGGTCATCGCACCGTCCACTTTCCAGCGTGTACAAGTGGGGGTAGAGCTGGGTTACAGTGAGGCCGACATGCAAACCGGCTTTGGCTTGAAGACGGCTGTCGAAGCGCTGCCTGCCCCAGGCGTGATGGCCGATATTCAGGCAGCCATTGACCAGGCGGCATCGACCAGCGGAGGCAAGGTGGGCATCGTGGGTTACTGCTGGGGTGGGCTGCTGACCTGGCGCAGTGCCTGTCAACTCAATGGCCTGTCGGCGGCCGTGCCCTACTACGGCGGTGGCATGACCACCGAAGCGGAGATGTCGCCTCAACCCCAATGCCCGGTCATGGCTCACTTTGCCGAGCAAGATCACTGGATTCCGCTGGATTCGGTCGAGGCCTTCAAACGGCGCCATCCCGGCATCGGGGTACACACCTACCCTGCGCATCATGGGTTCAATTGCGATCAGCGCGGCTCATATGATGCGTCTGCTGCGCAGCTGGCACTCGACCGCACGCGTGCCTTTTTCAAGGCGCTCCTGCGCTGAGTCAGGCCGGTGGCTCTGGCCGCAGCCGCAGCCAGGTCAGCAAGTCGCCTGGCGCCATCGCTTTGGCATACAGCCAGCCTTGGTACAGATGGCAGCCATGCGCTCGCAGAAAGTCGCGTTGACCGGGGGTTTCGACGCCCTCGGCCACCACCTGCAAGTCGAGGTCGTGGGCCATGGACAGAGTGGCGCGCACAATCGCCTCGTTTTCAGGATCGCCAGGAATGCCCTGCAGGAAAGAGCGGTCCATCTTGAGTTTGCTCAGCGGCATCCGCTTCAGATACCCTAGGCTTGAATAGCCGGTGCCGAAGTCGTCCAGTGACAGCCGGATACCCAGCGTATTGATGGCATGCAGGCGTTCCAGGGTCTCGGTATTGGCCTGAACCAGCAGGCTTTCGGTCATTTCAAGTTCCAGGATCTGGGTGGCTCCCTGGAGTCCTCGGATGGCTGCACGCAGCTGGTCCAGGAAATGGGGGCGTGCAAACTCGAACGCCGACACGTTGATCGATACCGTCAGGTCTTGCACCCAAGGGGCGTCATCGCTCTGGTTCCAGGTGTTGATCTGTTCACAGACACGCTGCAGCACCCACAGCCCCACTGGCTCGATCAGGCCGGAGTCTTCCGCAATCGGGATGAACTCGGCAGGTGAGATCGGACCCAGCTCCGGATGATGCCAGCGTAGCAGTGCTTCCAGCGCCACCACTTTGCCACTGCGGGCATCGATCTGCGGCTGATAGGCCAGCGAGAGTTCGTCATGGCCCGGTTCCAGGGCGAGCCGAAGCCGTGTCTCGATCGCCAGTCGCTTGGAGACCCGCTCGTGCATGTCGGGGACAAAAAAGCGCCACTGATTGCGTCCCGCGGCTTTGGCGGCATACATGGCCGTGTCGGCCTGCCGCAGCAGTTCATCCACCGTCTGGCCATGTTCGGGAAATAACGATACCCCCAGGCTGGCCGTGACCCTGACCTGCATGTTGTCAAGGAGCACCGGCATCGCCAAAACCCGCGCAATTTTCTGCGCCACGGTGGCAGCACCTTCCGGGCCCTTGAGGCCAGGGAGCAGCAGCACAAACTCGTCACCGCCGATGCGCGCCAGCACATCACGGGTGCGCAAGCACTCCTGGATGCGTGCGCTGATAGTCACCAGCAGGTGGTCCCCTTGGGTGTGCCCCAGGCTGTCGTTGACGTGCTTGAACCGATCGAGATCCAGGAACACAACGCCCACCATGCCGCCAGCGTTGGCCGCAGCAGCGAGCGTTCTTTCCGCCTGCTCGGTCCAGAAGGCCCGGTTGGCCAAACCCGTCAAGGGGTCGTAGTGCGCCATCTGCGCCAGCGTGGCATTGCTGTGTGCCAGCTCCTGGGTGCGTGCCTCGATCAGTTGCGATGTGCGCCGTCCCTGACCCGTCACGATGATCAGGAAGGTGCCCAGCAGAGCGGTCGCGATCAGGCCCATGCCACTGGTGATCCAGATGCCCAGTTGTGGGCTCTGGACCCAGAATGCGGGTGTGGCGGTCACGAACAGTGTCCAGTCCCGCTGGCCAAAGGAGACCGGCCAGGCTTGCGTCCAGCGAGGGAGGGCGTCGGACAGCAGCCGATCACCACAGCCATCAGCCCCCACCAGCGTGCGATTGCCGCTGGCGGTGGAGGGGTCTGCCAGACACACGCTGAGACCGCGTGATTCCAAGTCACCCAGGGCTGCTTGAAGCATGTCGCGCATGCGCAGGGTGGACGACACGACACCCAAGAGCTCCCCATGCAGGAACACCCCGTGGTACATGACCACCGCTCGCTGCTGGTCGGTTTCCTGCACCAGCCGGAAAGGCTCGGTGACCGCCGGGGCGTGCGTGTCCAGCGCGCGCCGCACGGCAGCCGCTGTCGCAGGCAGTACGCTCACGTCCAGCCCCTTGGCAGCCTCATTCCCTGCCATCGGGGCGATCCATGTCAGCGGCAGATACCGCTCGGCCACAGCGGCGGGCTGGGTCTGTCCTGCGGCATCCCGACCCAGGATGCGTATGCCCGGATGGTCAAGCTCGTAGGCTTGTCTTGATTCATCAGTCACCACCGGGCTCCAGCCAAAATTCTGGCTGCCCGGGTAGCGCTGCAACCACAGCCGCGTCGTGTTTTCAAAACCGGCCTGATCGGTGTGCCTGATCATCTCCATGACTTTACCAATCGCTTGCACACTGTCTGTCTGGGCGTCGAGACGCCGTTGAAGCTGATTGGCCAGCGCGTCACCTGTTGCCTGAAAAGCTTCCTGTGTTTGTTCCTGCTGTTTGCTGTTGAGCAGGCCCAACATGCCCGCCATCAGCGAGAGTGCCACTCCCATGGGCAGTGCCACGGTCTTCCAGCGCGGCCGCCAGGCCCTGGCCGGCTCACCAAAAAGCACCAGCATCAGGGGGGTGAAAATGATGGCGCCCAGCGTGTCGGCGAGCCACCAGGTGGCCCAGCTCAGCAGGGCATCTTCCAGAGGGATGACGCCGCCATGAACCAGGGTCGGCACCGACACACTGGCGTTGAGCAAGGTGCAGACCGGGATGATCAGCAAGAAGGTGACCAGCGACTCGCGGGGCTGGTCGAGTGTGGTCGGGTAGCCCACCCAGCGGCGGATCGCCCAGGCGGTCAGGCCTGCCATGGCCATCGCCGCCAGGGGTGAGACCCACATGTTGAGTGTCAGATCGGTCAGGCCTGTTTGCCCGTGGGCGAGCCAGTGGACACCCAGTGCCCCGATGGCGACGCTGGGCAGCAGTCGGTAGCCGCCGATCAGTACGGCGCCCAGCCCGACCCCTGCCGCCGCGAAGAAAATCGCGATGTAGTCCGGCGGGATCGCGGCCTGCAGCGACAGCCAGCCTGTTAACGCATAAGCGATGGCTGCCAGTGCATTCAGAACAATAAGACGGGTCAAAACAGAGCGGCCAGAACGAAGGGAATGGCGCAGACTGTACAACACCAGGCGCACGGAGCTTTCATGCTTTGAGATGGGTGAGCGGCAAGGGGCTGTCGGTCTTGACTTCCCCGAGTGAAAAACTGGTGTGGAGATCTTTCACATTGGGCAGGTTGATGAGGCGCTGCAGGGCAAAGCGTGAAAAACTGTCCAGATCCGGCACGACGACCTGGATTTCGAAGGTGCCCGCACCGCTGATGTAGTGGCAGCTGATCACTTCCGGCAAACGCCTGATGGCTTCTTCAAGCAAACGAGTCGCATCGCCCGTGTTGCGTTCGGCATCAAGCCTGACAAAGGCAAGGACGCCCAGCCCGATCTTGCGCCGATCCAGTACAGCCCGATAGCCGGTGATGTAACCGGCCTGCTCCAGTGCCCGTACACGACGCCAGCAGGGGGCGGGTGACAAGCCGACGCGCTGGGCTAGCTCGGCGTTGGTCAGGCGGCCATCGGATTGCAAATGGTGCAGGATGGCCAGATCAAACTTGTCAAGAATTTCCATAATACGCTATTTTAAGAAAGAATCTTTCTAATCGACTGCATTCGCAGGCGTGAAAAGCAAAGACATTCCATGCGTGAGGGCATACACTGTGCGGTAATCTAAAACCTATGCGTCGCTGGTGATCCCGGCGGGGCTAACCGGTCGTCCCGTTACCCACGGGCTTTCAACTCAGGAGACCTTCATGAACGCGCCCCTGCCCGAGCACATTCGCCGCGCCCTCGACACTGTCACGCTGGACGACAAATACGCCCTCGATCGCGGGCGAGCTTTCATGAGCGGGGTGCAGGCCCTGGTCAAGCTGCCCATGCTGCAGCGTCAGCGCGATGCCCTGCTGGGCAAGCGCACCGCCGGTTTTGTGAGTGGTTACCGGGGCTCGCCGCTCGGGGGTTACGACCAGGCTTTATGGAATGCGCGCAAGCATCTGCAAGCCCAGGACATCGTCTTTCAGCCCGGCGTGAACGAGGAGCTGGCGGCGACCACGCTATGGGGCACCCAGCAACTGGGTTTTGCGCCTCCGGGCAGCAACCGGTTCGATGGCGTCTTCGGGATCTGGTACGGCAAGGGTCCGGGCGTGGATCGCTGCTCTGACGTGTTCAAGCACGCCAACATGGCAGGAACCACCCCCTGGGGCGGCGTGATTGCCGTGGCCGGGGACGACCACGTGGCCAAGAGTTCAACCGCCGCCCATCAAAGTGACCACATTTTCAAGGCGTGTGGCTTGCCGGTGTTTTTTCCCGCGACCGTGCAGGAAATCCTGGACCTGGGCCTGCATGCCTGGGCCATGAGTCGTTTTGCTGGTGTCTGGGCGGGCATGAAGACCATCCAGGAAATCGTCGAGTCCAGCGCCACCGCTGAAATCGATCCGGAGCGCGTCCAGATCGTCCTGCCGGACTTTGTGATGCCGCCAGGGGGGGTGCATATTCGCTGGCCAGACTCGCCGCTGGAACAGGAAGCCCGCCTGATGGACTACAAGTGGTATGCCGCACTGGCCTACGTCCGCGCCAACCGGCTCAACCACAACGTGATCGAAGGGCCGAACGACCGTTACGGCATCATCGCCAGCGGCAAGGCCTATAACGATCTGCGTCAGGCCCTGCACGACCTGGGTCTCGACGATGACACCTGCCGCCAGCTGGGTATCCGGGTGCACAAGGTCAGTGTGGTCTGGCCGCTGGAGGCGCAGACCACCCGTGAGTTTGCAACAGGCTTGCGTGAAATCCTGGTGGTCGAGGAAAAGCGCCAGGTCATTGAATACCAGCTGAAGGAAGAGTTGTACAACTGGCGCTCCGACGTGCGGCCGGACGTGCTGGGCAAGTTTGACGAGGTGGCTGGGGACAACAGTGGCGGCGAGTGGTCCATGCCCAACCCCAGTGCCAACCAGTTGCTGCGCGCCAACGCTGATCTGTCGCCTGCCATCATCGCTCGCGCACTGGCCAGCCGCCTGAAGAGGCGCGGTTTGCTGCCCGATGGCAGTGACATCACGGCTCGGGTGGACGGCCAGATCGCCATCCTGGAAGCCAAAGAACTCGCCATGCAGGTGCTCAACGCCCAGTCCGCGCAGGCGGATCGCACGCCTTGGTTCTGCAGCGGTTGCCCGCACAACACCAGCACACGCGTTCCAGAGGGCTCGCGAGCCTTGGGAGGGATCGGCTGTCACTACATGGCCACTTGGATGGACCGCGACACGGTGGGTTTCACCCAGATGGGCGGTGAGGGGGTGCCATGGGTCGGGCAGCAGCCCTTCAGCCATGATCAGCACATTTTTGCCAACCTGGGCGACGGCACCTATTTTCACAGCGGCCTGCTGGCCATCCGGCAAGCCATCGCTGCCGGGGTCAACATCACGTTCAAGGTCCTCTACAACGATGCGGTGGCCATGACCGGTGGGCAGCCGGTCGGTGAGCGACCCGAGGGGCACAGCGTGTTGCAGATCGTCCACAGTCTGCGCGCTGAAGGCGTGGCCAAGATCACCATCGTGACGGATGAGCCGGAGAAATACCAGGGTGCTCACCACACCACGATCGGGGGCACCTCGCTCACGCTGCCCAACGGGATTGCGGTGGTGTACCGGGATGAGCTAGACCGCATTCAGCGCGAGTTCCGGGAAATCAAAGGCACCACGGCGATCATCTACGACCAGACCTGCGCCACGGAAAAGCGACGCCGTCGCAAGCGAGGCACCATGGTCGATCCCGCCAAGCGTGTTGTCATCAATGAGGCGGTGTGCGAGGGGTGTGGCGATTGCGGCGTGCAAAGCAACTGCCTCAGTGTCGAGCCGCTGGAAACCGATCTGGGCCGCAAGCGCACTATCAATCAGAACACCTGCAACAAGGATTTTTCCTGTACCAAAGGCTTCTGTCCCAGCTTTGTCACGGTGGAAGGTGGCAAGCTCAAGAAGAAGGCCAAGGGGGCGGGTGTCCCGTCGCCTGCCAGCCTGGGTGAACTGCCGGAGCCGATGCTGCCCAGTGCGGCTCGACCCTGGGGCATGGTGGTGGCCGGGGTGGGTGGCACGGGTGTCATCACCATCGGCCAGTTGCTGGGCGTGGCGGCCCATATGGAAGGCAAAGGCATTGTCACCCAGGATGCCGCTGGACTCGCCCAGAAGGGCGGTGCCACCTGGAGTCATGTGCTGATTGCCGATCGCCAAGCAGACATTCTCACCACGCGGGTCAGCATGGCAGGTGCCGATTTGATCATGGGCTGTGATCCTCTGGTGGCAGCTGGCAAGGAGACCACGGTGCGTATGCTGCAAGGGCGCACGCACGTGGCACTCAACACCCATGCCACCCCGACGGCGGCTTTTGTCAAAAACGGGGGTTGGCAGAACCCAGCCGAACAGTGTGTGGCCATGATCGCCGAGACCGTCGGGCTGGATGCGCTGGGGGCTTTCGACGCCGATCGAATGGCCAATACCCTGATGGGTGACAGCCTCTTTATCAACCCGATGGTGCTGGGTTATGCCTGGCAACGCGGCTGGATTCCCCTGCGCCTGGAGTCCCTGATGCGTGCCATCGAACTCAACGGCGTGGCGATCGAACAGAACAAGACGGCCTTTGCCTGGGGGCGGCAGGCCGCGCACGACTGGAGCCGGGTGCAGGCCTTGCTGGAGCCGTCGCAGGTCATTGCATTCAAGCCGCGTGACACCCTGGACAGCTTGCTGCGCCGCCGAGTCGCATTCCTGACCGATTATCAGGACGCCGCCTACGCCCAACGCTACGAGGCGTTTGTGCGACGGGTGCAGCAAGCGGAAACCGCTGCCATGGGTGCCGGCAAATCCACCCTGTCTGAAGCAGTGGCTCGTTATCTCTTCAAGCTCATGGCCTACAAAGACGAGTACGAAGTGGCTCGCCTGCATTCGGATGGGACGTTTCAGAAAAAGCTGGCCGAGCAATTCGAGGGCGATTTCAAACTCCGCTTCCATCTGGCGCCGCCCTTGCTCTCCAAAAAGAATGACAAAGGCGAGCTCATCAAGCAGACCTATGGCCCCTGGATGATGAAGGCCTTCGGGCTGCTGGCCCGGTTCAAGGGGTTGCGTGGCACGGCGTTTGACATCTTTGGTTACACCGAGGAGCGGCGCACCGAGCGGGCATTGATCGGCGAATACCTGGACCTGATGGAGGAAATCATCAGTCAGCTGACGCCCGAGCGTCACGCCCTGGCTGTGGAGATTGCCCAGGTGCCTGAGCAGATCAAGGGCTTTGGTCACGTCAAGGAGCGCAATCTGCGAGCTGCGCGTGACAAATGGCAGCAGCTGACGGCCCGCTGGCGCCAGCCGGCTGCGGCCAAGGCCACCGCAGACATGGCTGCCTGACCGCGTGGACAAGCGGGTTAAAATGGTCAATTGATCATGGTGGGCTCAAGCCCACCGCTTGTCACCCAGTCATTCACAGGAATCAACGTGTTCATTTCGCCTGCCTACGCCCAAGCCGCCAGTGACGGCCCCTCCACTTTCCTGAGCCTGCTGCCGCTGGTTCTGATGTTTGTGGTGCTTTACTTTGTGATGATTCGTCCCCAGATGAAGCGTCAGAAAGAGCACCGCGCCATGGTTGAAGCGCTGGCCAAAGGCGATGAGATCGTGACCGCCGGTGGCCTGCTGGGTAAAGTCACCAAGGTGGGTGACACCTACATCGACGTGGAACTTGCTTCTGGCGTGGAAGTCCAGATGCAGAGGACCGCCGTGGTCCAGTTGCTGCCCAAAGGCACGGTCCAGTAACCGTCCTGTCCGACGGCTGCCTTTTTCGGCTGGGTGCGTACCCGGCCGTTTGGTTTTTATTGGAGCCTGCCGCTCATGAACCGATACCCCCTGTGGAAGTATGTGACCATTGTGGTTGCACTGCTGATCGCCACGCTCTACACCCTTCCCAATTTCTATGGTGAAACGCCTGCCGTTCAGGTGTCTGCAGGCGCGGCCTCGGTGCGAGTGGATGAGACCACGCTGACACGGGTGGAGCAGGCGCTGGCCGCCCAGAATATCGAACCCGCGTCGGTGCAGTTTGATGGTCAATCCATCCGTGTGCGTTTCGATTCCACTGACACCCAGTTGCAGGCGCGCGACGTCATCGACCGGATGTTGAATCCGGATCCTGCGAACTTCACGCACATCGTGGCGCTCAACCTGCTGCCACGAACGCCAGCCTGGCTGCAAGCCATCAATGCCATGCCCATGTACCTCGGTCTGGACCTGCGAGGTGGTGTGCACTTCCTGATGCAAGTCGATATGCCCGGCGCACTGGACAACCGGGCAGAGGTGCTCGCCAGCGACATGCGCACCACCTTGCGCGATCGCAACATCCGCCATGGCGGGATTCGGCGTGAAGGCCAGTCAATCGAGTTGCGGTTTCGCGATGCCGAAACCCAGTCGGCCGCTTTGCGCGTGCTCGAAGAACAGTTCGGTGAGCTGCAGTTCGAACGCACGGTGGATGGCAGTGACCTGAAGCTGGTTGGCACCTTGCGTCCCGATGCGGCCCGACGGATTCAGGAGCAGGCTCTTCGTCAGAACATCACAACGCTGAACAATCGCATCAACGAGCTGGGTGTGGCCGAGCCCGTCATCAAGCAGCAAGGCGCGGATCGCATCGTGGTGCAACTCCCCGGTGTGCAGGACACCGCCAAGGCCAAGGACATACTGGGCCGTACCGCGACGCTGGAGGTTCGACTGGTGGACGAAAGCCCTGAAGGGCAGTCAGCGGAGCGTGGTCTGGGCCCTGTCCCGTTTGGGTCCGAGCGTCACCTGGACCGCAACGGGGCGGCTGTGATCACCCGCCGTGAAGTGCTGTTGACGGGCGAAAACTTGACCGATGCACAGGCGGGCTTTGACAGCCAGACCCAGGAGCCGGCGGTGCATCTCACGCTGGACGCCAAGGGTTCACGCATTTTCCGCGACGTGACCCGTGAAAACGTGGGCAAGCGCATGGCCATCATTCTGTTCGAGCGCGGCCGTGGTGAAGTGGTGACCGCTCCCGTGATCCGGACGGAAATTGGCGGCGGACGGGTGCAGATTTCCGGTCGAATGACTACCACAGAAGCAGCCGACATTGCCTTGTTGCTCCGTTCGGGCTCGCTGGCAGCGCCGATGGAGATCATCGAAGAACGGACCATCGGCCCCAGCCTGGGCGCAGAAAACATCCGTATGGGCTTCAACAGCGTGATGTGGGGCTTCCTGGTGATCATTGCATTCATGAGCATCTACTACCGGCTCTTCGGTGTGGTGTCCAGTATTGCCCTGACCTTCAACCTCGCCTTGCTGGTGGCGGTGCTTTCAATGTTGCAGGCCACTCTCACCTTGCCTGGCATGGCCGCCATGGCCCTGGCGCTGGGTATGGCCATCGACGCCAACGTGCTGATCAACGAGCGGATTCGCGAGGAGCTGCGCAATGGCGCCGCGCCGCAAACCGCCATCAATATCGGGTACGACAATGCCTGGGGCACGATTCTGGATTCCAACATCACGTCGTTGCTGGCCGGGCTCGCCTTGCTGACTTTTGGTTCGGGTCCTGTACGCGGTTTTGCGGTGGTGCACTGCATCGGCATTCTGACCAGCATGTTCTCGGCCGTTTTCTTCTCGCGCGGACTGATCAACGGCTGGTATGGGCACCAGAAGAAACTCAAGCACCTGTCCATCGGTATTTCGGCGTCCGAACAGAAGGGCCGCACCTCTCTCAACGCTGACTGAACGGAACCGATCATCATGGAAATTTTTCCCGTCAAGAAAGACATTCCGTTCATGCGGCACGCTGTGCTGCTGAATGTCATTTCCACCACGCTCTTCGTTCTGGCTGTCTTCTTCCTGGTCACCCGGGGGCTGAATTTTTCCGTGGAGTTCACGGGCGGCACCGTCATCGAGGTGTCCTACGAGCAATCCGCTGACTTGCCGGCCATCCGTCAGGTGATCTCCAACCTGGGCTATGCCGATGTGCCGATTCAGAACTTCGGCACCTCGCGTGACGTGCTCATGCGCCTGCCTCTGGTGGAAGGCCAGACCTCAGGTCAGCAAAGCGAGATCGTGCTGGCTGCCCTGCGTGCCCAGGATGCGTCCGTGGAACTGCGGCGCACCGAGTTCGTGGGGCCCCAGGTCGGGCGAGAAATGGCAGAAGACGGGCTGAAGGCCCTGGCGTTCGTGATCCTGGGCATCATGGTCTATCTGGCTTTCCGCTTCGAGTGGAAATTCTCTGTGGCGGCGATCGTGGCGATCTTGCACGATGTGGTGATCATACTCGGCTTTTTTGCATTCTTCCAGTGGGAATTTTCGCTGGCGGTGCTCGCGGCGATCCTGGCGGTGTTGGGCTATTCGGTCAACGAATCGGTGGTGATCTTCGATCGTATTCGGGAAACTTTCCGCAAGCAGCGCAAAATGACCCCGCGTGATGTCATCGACCACGCCATCACCCGGACCATGAGCCGAACCATCATCACCCACGGTTCGACGGAAGTGATGGTGATCTCCATGTTGCTGTTTGGTGGGCCGACACTCTTCTACTTCGCGCTGGCGCTCACCATTGGTATTCTGTTCGGTATCTATTCGTCCATTTTCGTGTCATCGTCCATCGCCATGTGGCTGGGGGTGAAGCGCGAAGACCTCGTCAAACCCACCAAAAAAGTCGAGGATCCGGATGATCCGAATGCGGGTGCGTCGGTCTAAACTGGCATACTTGCTTTTGTGGAGCCTGTCCCCCCTGCCTCAATTGCCCTGAGCCGCGCCGCCAGGCAGGCTTACATTCGCCATGTGGTGGCTGCGTTGCCGGCATTGTCCGAGCGCATCCGTGCCTTCCTCCTGCAACGCAGCGATGAAGTGGTTTTTGGTGACGAAGCGCAACGGCTGCGAGATGCGTTCCTGCGGTTCAAGGCCAGCGGGCCTCGCTGGGAAACGCTATCGGTGCAGCGGCTGGAGCGTTCATTGACGACAGGCACCCCTTCGCTGTCAGCGGGCCTCGGGTCGGCCGAACTGAGTCTGGTAGGTGACGATGCCGTGGAGAATCAGATCCTGGCTGCACGCGCCGCCCTGGTGATGGTTGACAAATCCAGCGACGTCTTCAACGCCTTTCGGTTGCGACTTCAGCACCTGGACCACATCGAAGAGTTGGACAAAAACGATCCTGTGCAGTCCTTGAGGCTGGCGCAGTGGTTGGTGGAGTCCTGGCTGGAAGCCGGTCTGCTTCGCCTGGACTGGCAGATCTGCCAGACGGTTTTGCACAGTGGGTTGGCGCAAATCGTCCAGTCAGGCTATGCAGTGGCCAACGATGTCTTGCTCCAGCAAGGCGTGCTGCCCTCCATCGATTTGCGTCAGTTGATGCGACGATCGGATCGATCCTCCTCGTCGGGCGCATTACAGGGAACAGACAGCATGGCGTCCCGGCTGCCCGCTGAGTCTGGCTTTGACAGCCGTCCTGGCCAGATCACCCATTTGATGCCGTCATCCACACAGGCCGGTCTGGGGCCTGAATCCAGAGCCGGGGTGATGCCAGCCATCCAGGCCTTGCGCGCGCAGGTACCTGCGGGTCTGGCGGGCTATTACCCGGCGATGTTGTCGCCGCGCTCAGGTCATCAGGAGGTGGCCAAACGTCTGTTGCATTTCATTGGGCAACAGTTGCCACAAGCCACATGGTCGGAATCGGCGGTCTCTGCTTCGGGAGCAATGTCGGCTGAGCCTGCCTGGTGGATGCAGTCTGGCTTGATGCGGTCGCCTGCTCAATGGAACAGCCTGGAAGCGGGTGTGGCAGGGGTTCGGGCGCAATCACGGGCGTTGAAGCGCACGGCACAGACAGACAATGAGCGTGCGGTCATCGAGCTGGTGGCGCTCATGTTTGACAGCATCCTGAGCGAAGACCGGATTCCCCCCAGCATCCGCTTGTGGTTTGCCCGATTGCAGTTGCCTGTCCTCAGGACCGCGCTGGCTGAATCCGACTTCATGGTGTCGGATGCGCACCCGGCGCGCCAGCTGCTCGATCGCATGGGCTCCTGTGTGCTTGGCTTTGATCCGGCGGTCAAGCTGGACAGCCTGGAAGCGGAAATCAAACGTATCGTTCAGGTGATCGAGCAATACCCCGAAACGGGTCGCAAGGTGTTTGAGCTGATGCTCAAGGAGTTTGACGACTTTCTGGAAAAATCGGTCCAAGCCCTGCCAGAACTGCACAAGGTCACGGATGTGGCCCGACAACTGGAGCAGAAAGAGACCCTCACGGTTCAGTACACCATTGAAATGCGCAAGCTGCTGGCGGATGCGCCAGTGCACGAGCGATTGCGCGACTTCCTGTTCCACCCCTGGGCCGAAGTGATGGCGCAAGCCGCCGTGATGTATGGGGAAAAAGACGACCGGGCTTCGACTTATCGGGCATTGGCGGGCGATCTGTTGTGGGCCGCCAGCGCCAAACCCACCCGTCAGGAACGGGCACAAGTCATTGCTCGCGTGCCCGCCTTGATGTCGGTGTTGAGGGACGGACTCGCGTTGCTGGGTTATGACGAAGCGCGCATTGAACTGTCGATACAGCCGGTGAGTGACGCCTTGGCGGCTGCCTTCATGTCCAAGGCGGCCGCGATCGATCCCGCGTGGCTGGCCCGCCTGACGCAGCAACTGGCGTCGCTCGAAGACATCTGGCCTCAAGACGATGCCGGTGACTGGGTGCTCAGCAAGGAATACGTGGAAATGCTCACCGGTCAACAGACCGATGATCTGGTGGTTTTGCCCAATCCCGAAACCCCGACGCCCAAGCATTTGCTGGCGTGGTCGGCGGTGCTGCCTGTGGGCAGCTGGTATTCACTGGAACACAATGGCCAGGTGGCGGTGGTGCAGCTCGCCTGGCAAAGCCCGCACAAGCAGCTGTTCCTGTTCGTCAATGCGGTACGCCAGTCCTGGCTGATGCAGCAAGGTCGGGTCGCCCAGTACCTCAAGGCCGGCCTCTTGCGGCCTGGAGAAGCGGAAACCTTGACCACTCGCGCCACGCGCCAAGCCCTGAGCAAACTGGAAGCCAACCCCGAGCGTCTGCTGCAGACCGACTGAGCGGTGGTCCGAGGCCCGGGGTTCAGGCGGTGACGCAGCGCTGAAACTGGCCACCTGGCAATCGGCTCACCTCACCGGACAATTCCAGCTCCAGCAGTTGCACCTGCAAGGTGGCGGTGTCCAGCCCGGTTCGAGCCTGCAAGCGATCCAGTGAGCAAGGGTCGTAGCCCAGCGCCTGGAGCAAGGCCGATTCACGTGTTTCGAGTGTCTCGGATGGACGAGTCTCGATCGAAACCGCAGGCTCACTGGCGTGCCAGCGCAGCTCTTCCAGCACATCCTGGGCAGACTCCACGAGCTTGGCGCCCTGACGGATCAGTGCATGGCAGCCTTTGGATTGAGGGGCATGAATCGAGCCTGGGATGGCAAACACCTCACGTCCCATCTGCAAGGCATGATCGGTGGTGATGAGCGAGCCCGACTTGAGCGCGGCTTCGACCACCAGGGTTCCCTGTGTCAAGCCGGCGATGATCCGGTTACGTTGTGGGAAGTGCGGCGCCAAGGGTGGTGTGCCGATGGGGAACTCGCTGACGAGCGCGCCATGCTCCGCAATCCGATGTGCCAGTGACAGATGCCGTTTCGGATACACCCGATCCAGACCTGTGCCGACCACGGCAACGGTCATCCCGGCGCCTGACAAGGCACCCTCATGCGCCGCTCCATCGATGCCAAGGGCCAAGCCGGACACCACACACACCCCAGCTTCACCCAGCGACCGGGCAAAGGCGTGCGCATTGGCCAGGCCTTGCGGGGTCGGATTTCGGCTCCCGACCATGGCCAGCATGCGAGGCGCTTGCAGGGCTGTCACCTGACCTTGCACGTAGAGCACCAGCGGCGGATCTTCGGTCTGCAGCAGCGCAGAGGGGTATCGAGGGTCGCCCAACGGTACGAAATATCGTCGGGCATCGGCGCTTAGCCAAGAGCCCGTGACATCGAGTAAATCAGTGCAAGCCTGCGAGGGCGTGAGCAGAGATTCGGCGAGTCGCTGCCCCACAACCGCTGCGATGGCACTGAACGAGGCTGAAAAAATCGCCTCCGGACTGCCAAAAGTCCTGAGCAGACGACGTGCGTAGGCGGGACCGATCCCGGACGTGGCTGTCAGACGCAGCCACGCGCTCCAATCATCAGAAACCATGCGTGCGTCAGGGATTGACGAAACGATCGCCGGTTTTCACGCCATCGGTGATCTGCAGAACCAGCGCGTAGGACACCCGATCGAATGTGCGAAACACCATCATCAGACCGTTGCGCTCACCCGGCAGGTGCAAGGGAGTGCGAGCCGCGTCGGTGGTGTCGGGTACCACATTCGCATCTTTCAGGATGGCCAGGATATCGCCGCGTTGCAGGCCATCGGCGGCCCCACGGTTGATCACGACCACCTGGTTCTGCCCACTGAAACGCGCCGCATTGCCATAAGCCTTGACGATATGGCCCGATTGAGGCTGATCGGGCGCGCGCGGGATGTACACAGGCACTTCGCGCGGGGGTTCAGGCAGGAGTCGATCGCCGATGCGAATTTCCTCGCGCGCCATGAGAATGTCGATGGTGGCTGGCTCGACCTGAAAGCTGACGCCCGCAGCACCTGGCATTTCGCGCAGACGTTCGCCGCGCACCAGACGGGTTTGACCGATGAATTGTGCTTCGTAGCCCAGTGTTTCGCCGGTGATGGGGTCCACCAACGGTACGGCATTGCGGTAGACCCGGTGCAATTGGGGCTGGCCTTCGTCGGTGCTTAAGGCCAAGCCGGTGAAGGCGTCAGGCGTGCCATACTGCCCGCGCGCATACGCCCGATCGCCACGACTCAGCAGTACCCGGCTTTCCTGTGTGGCGACGATGCGTGGTGCACGGGCGTGCTCAGCCGCATCCACTACCCGGGACTCGGTCAGGAAAGGCTCGATCACGTTCAATGGGATCGGGGGAATGGCGGCATCGGCCAGGCTTTCGGCTCGCACACGCGGCGAGAGGCGAACGGTCGGCGTATCGCCTTGTTCAAAAGACAGAAACGCACGATCACCGACCCGATTCAACACCAGCACCTGACCCGGGAAGATCAGATGCGGGTTGCGGATCTGTTCCATGTTCATGCCCCACAACTCAGGCCAGCGCCAGGGGCGTTGGAGAAAGATACCTGAAATGCCCCATAGGGTGTCACCGCGACGGATGGTGTAACGGTCGGGGGCGTCGGGGGCCAGTTCGCTCAGGGGAACACCAGTCTGAGCCACCTGCTGAGCGGTGCTGCGCTGCCCTGTGGTGATGGGCAGATTGGGAAACGTCTGTGCCCAAGCCGCACCACCGCATGTGAGCAGAGCCAGAGTCACGATCGGTTGCCAGCGTCTGGCACGCACAGTGGATGGGGTCTGGCGTGCGGAGTGTGTGGTCATGCGCATGGTGTAGGCCCTGTATGCTGGCCGGCCGGCTTGGTCAAATGGAAACAAGACAATCCTCCCGGTCGCGGTCGATATGTGGAATCACTGGTGATTTTGCGATCAAGCCTTATTTATAGCAATGATATCTGTTGCAATGGTCGACCGCAGCGGCATAAAGTAGCGAAAATAACGACATTTTGAGCGAGCGCCACTGCCAAGTGGCCCAGACGACGATGACTCAGCCTGAATTACTGCCCATTTTGCGGTATCCCGATCCGCGACTCCACAAGGTGGCCAAACCCATTGCAGCGGTGGATGAGCGCATTCGCGCCATCATTCCCCGTATGTTGGCCACGATGTACGAGGCCCATGGCATTGGTCTGGCGGCCACGCAGGTGGACATTCACGAGCGCCTCATCGTGATCGACGTGAGCGAAGGTCGAGATCAGCCGCTGGTGCTGATCAATCCGGAACTGGTCTGGGCCAGCGAAGAAAAACGCAAGGGCGACGAAGGCTGCCTGTCGGTGCCGGGCATCTATGACGGCGTCGAACGCTCGGTGGCGGTCCGGGTTCGGGCACAGGATGGTGAGGGTCGCTCCCGTGAAATCGAGGCGGAAGGGCTGCTCGCTGTGTGCATCCAGCACGAAATGGACCATCTGGCTGGCAAGGTGTTTGTCGAATACCTGTCTCCGCTGAAGCGCAACCGCATCAAGACCAAATTGCTGAAAGCCGAACGCGAGGCGATGCGCTGAATGAGCCATCGACTGCGTGTGGCGTTTGCGGGGACGCCGACCTTTGCCGCTCGCTCACTGGAGGCACTCCTGCGTGCGGGTTTCGAAATCCCGTTGGTGCTGACACAGCCTGATCGTCCCGCTGGACGTGGCATGAAGCTGCAGCCTTCGGAAGTGAAACAGGTGGCGCTGGCACATGGCTTGACCGTGGCGCAGCCGGCGGGCTTGCGTCTGGATGGCCGGCATGCCGAGGCGGCGGCGGCCACGCGAAACCTGTTGGAACAGGTGCGCCCTGATGTCATGGTCGTGGCGGCTTACGGCCTGATTCTCCCCCCCTGGGTGTTGAGGGCTCCTCCATGGGGTTGCATCAATGTGCATGCGTCCCTGCTTCCCCGCTGGCGGGGGGCGGCGCCGATCCACCGGGCGATCGAGGCCGGTGACACAGAAACCGGTGTCACCATCATGCAGATGGACGAAGGTCTGGATACAGGGGACATGCTGCTGGTTGAGCGCATGCCCATCCTTTCTTCAGATACAACAGGCCGCCTGCATGACCGACTGGCCGATCTGGGCGGACGATTGCTGGTGGAGGCGCTGGAGATGCGGGCCTGTGGCGGTCTGTCTGCCACGCCGCAACCCGCCGAGGGGATCACCTATGCGCACAAGATCGACAAGTCCGAAGCCATGATCGACTGGTCTCGTCCGGCGGTCGAGATCGAGCGGCGCATACGGGCCTGGGACCCATTCCCTGGTGCGGTCACGACCTGTGGCCCTGACCTGCTGAAGGTCTGGTCGGCTCAATGCGAGGCGGGTTCGACGATCGAGTCGGCGGCGCCAGGGACGGTCTTGTCTGTGGGTCGTGAGGGTGTCCGGGTACAAACTGGGGATGGCGTCCTGTGGCTGACTCAGTTGCAGCGCGCGGGTGGCAAGCGGTTGCCGGTCGCAGAATTTCTGGCCGGTTACGAATGGCCCTTGGGTGTTTCACTGGGTTCGCAGAAAGTGGTGGGTTAGCATGTTCTGGCGTTCGGCTTACCGCCAGCAACGTGAATACACAGAAGGCATCCGCGATCAAGCGGGTGCGGCCACCGGGATCGCAGCCTGGGGCTTGATGACCGGGGTGGCCATGGTCAAGGCCGGCCTTACCGTGCCTGAAGCGGTGGGGATGACCCTGCTTGTCTATGCGGGCAGTGCGCAATTGACCGCTGTGCCCTTGATGGCGTCGGGGGCGCCGCTCTGGGTGATTCTGGCGGCAGCCGTCTGTGTGAACTTGCGATTTGTCGTTTTCTCGGCGCATTTGCGCCCCTACGTGATGCACATGCCTCTGCGCGAGCGGCTGGCAACGGGCTATGTGACCGGGGACCTGAGCTACGTGTTCTTTGCTCGCCGCTACCCGAAGCCGGGTCAGTCGGCCGACGAACTGTTGCGTCAACAGGCTTACCTGGCTGGTAACTGCGTGGTTAACTATGTTGCGTGGATGGTGGCCAGTCTGCTGGGTATCGCCATGGCGAATGTGATTCCTGCGGCATGGGGTCTGGGCTTTGCTGGCATCCTGGCCTTGCTGGGCGTGGGGTGTTCGCTGGCGACCTCCCGGCTTCGTGTCGTTTCGGCTGGTGTGGCCGGGGCGGCCGCTGTGGCGGCCTGGGCCCTGCCGCTCAAGCTCAATATCGTGGTGGCGATTGCGGCAGCAGTGGCGTTCTGCCTGATCGCTGAAGCCCATGGCCCTCGTTGGTTGCGGGGTCAACCGGTGCCCCCGCATGGCTGACTGGACCCCTTTTCAGCCGTGGGTGTGGATCACCATCCTCGGGTTGGCGGCTATCACCGTCATCACCCGGGGATTTTTCTTCATTTCGTCCCGTGACTGGCAACTCCCACGCTGGGCAGAGCGGGGTCTGCAATACGCGCCGATTGCCGCATTGGCTGCCGTGGTGATACCCGAGATCGTGACCGATCAGGGGGTCCTGATCGCCACCTGGCAGGATGCCCGGCTTTTCGCCGCAGCAGCAGGCGCCGCGTGGTTTTTCTGGCGCGGCGGTGTACTGGGTACGATTGTGACCGGTATGGCGGTTTACTTGCCGCTTCGCCTGGGGTTGGGCTGGTGAGTAACAAATGCATGCGCCTGAAGGCAGCGCTGCATCGCCGCTCGCAGGTCGGCTTGCTGCACCGGCTTCAGCAGAAAGTCGTTCATCCCGGCCATAAACGCTGCCTGGCGGGTGTCCTCCAGCACATCGGCCGTCAGGGCGATGATGGGAACCTGCCCGCGTGAACCCGGCATTTGCCGGATACGCCGGGTGGCGTCCAGTCCATCCATGTCGGGCATGTGCAAATCCATCAGGATCAGGTCCACCGTCTCGCTGGACGCCAGGGCGCAGGCTTCCAGGCCGTTTTCGGCATACAGGGCGATACAGCCCATTTTTTCCAGCAGAAGCCCCACCAGTTTTCGGTTGACCGGGTGGTCTTCCGCCACCAGGATCACCGCTGCACCGAGCGATGCATGGCTGTCGATCACCGCAGAGGGGGCGGTGGACGACTCGGTTGGGTGATCGCAGGCGGGGCTGACCAGCATGACGGTGAACACAGAGCCGACCCCAGGTGCACTGACAACCGTGATGTCCCCGCCCATCATCCGAGACAGATTGCGTGAGATTTCCAGCCCCAGGCCTGTGCCGCCATATCGCCGGGCAGCGCTGTTGTCGGCCTGATGGAATCGCTGAAAGAGCTGTGACACGGTTTGTTCGTCCATACCGGCTCCCGTGTCCCGGATGGTGATGGTCCAGTGGATCTGCCCGTGTACGTCGGTGGCCTCCAGGTTCACATCGACTTCGCCGCCAGGCGTGAACTTGATGGCATTGCCGATCAGGTTCAACAAAATCTGGCGGACACGTGTCGGGTCCAGCAAGCCCAACCTGGGTGAGGCCGTGTAGGGGGTCAGCGTCAGGGCGATGCCTCGCGCATGCGCGTCGGCTTGCAGCAGCTGGCTCACCTGGTGAACCAAGCTCGGCATGTCGCAGCATTCTGGCCGGATGCGTAAGCGGCCGGCATCGATGGCGGACATGTCCAGGATGTCGTTGAGCAATGCCAGCAAGTGCTGGGCGGAGCTGCGAGCGGTCATCAACTGGTCGCGTTGCGTTACTGACAGGTCGCTGTCGTGCAGCAGGTCCATCATCCCCAACAGGCCATTGAAAGGGGTTCGGAGCTCGTGGCTCATATTGGCCAGAAAGTGGCTTTTGGCCCGATCCGCCGTCTGGGCTGCATCCCTGGCCGCGATCAGTTCGTGGTTCAACTGTTGAAGAGCCTTTTGCTCGCGTTGCAACCGCTGGTGCCGGTTGAACAGACCCGCAGCGGCCGCCGCGATCACCACCACCTGAACCACCACCAGCCAGCCGATCATGCGGTTTTGCTGACGCACCACGGCCACCTGCTGGTCCACCAGTCGTGTCACGACACTGTTGGCAGCAAACGTCAAGGCCTGCATGTCAGGACCCATGTCGACCATTTCCAGAAACAGGGCCGACAGTTGTACTCGATGCTCGAATGGCGTATCCAGCAGTGGGTCGAGGCGTTGGATCAGGGATTCCAGCGCGGGCAGGGCAACCTGATACTCGGGGCGATCCTGAATCTTCAGGGTGGTCGGATTGTTACGAAGCAAAGACACCCGGCTGGCCAGAATGTCAAACCGCAGCAACACTTCGGGCCAATCAGCCTCCTCGCTGCTGATGAGCGCCACTCGCAGCTCATGGCGAAAGCGTAGAAATTCGCGCTCGGTCTGAAAGGCCAGGGCCGTAACGGAATCGGCCTGGAGGCGCGCAGCTGCTTCGACCGTGTCGGACTGACGCAAAGACAGCGCCGCCGTCACGGCAATACCCACGAAAAGCACGAGAGTGGTCAGCGCAACCCACAGCAGGTAGCGCTGATTGTCTTGGGTATTGGCCGCGGAAGGAGCGCTATTCAATTTCAAGCGATCTCAGCTGCCAGATGGAACGTTCGAAGTAGGTGGTGGACTTGAGCTCCGGGCGGCTGTCAAAGGGGTAAACGATGAAGAGCGGTCCCTTGGTACGGACTGACATCGGTTGATCGTTCATGCGCGTTGCAATGATGACATCAAATGCGGCTGCGTCAGAGGCGGGGATGGTGATCCGGTAGTCGTTCAGCGCGGTGGCGCGCAGGGTGGTGCCACGGGCCTGCACGGTGGCCAGCACGTCCCGAAGCAGGGGGCCGCTGAATGTGACGGGGCCGTTGTCCCAAGGCGTGGTGGTGGTGAAGCGGGTTTGTGGCAAGGCTTCCAGCATGGCCATATCCCACACCGCGGTTTGGGCGCGATTGGTCACGCCGAGCTGGCCGGACACGGTCAGCACCACGCGATCCTTGGGCAGTTCCAGGGCCAAGGCAGGCAGGGAGGTCAGCAGTAGAGCTAGTACCCCCCCAGCCCATGCGCGAAAAGCAGCAGATTTGATTGAGATCATTTTCAGATAGCATTTAGATGGTTATTCTGATCCTAATCGATTGTGCGCAAAAAATAAAGAGGCTCAGGTTTGACGATTTACGTCGGTTTGGTGACTCGTTGCTCGTCTGCGCGTTTGGCGAACTCGGCCCGAAGCGCACGCAGCTTTTCGCGTGGATCTTCTTTCACAGTGGCCGCATCCAGCTGCATTTCCGCAATGAACCGACTGGGCTTGCCGGGAATCATCTCGCGTCCTTTCTTGCGTCGCTTCAGCCAGCTCACCACCAGCGTGTGCTGTGCGCGGGTGATGCCCACATACATCAGCCGGCGTTCTTCCTCAATCAGCTTGCCCAGGGCCTCTTCGTTCAGGCTATCGTCTCGCTGGAAGGGCAGCAGCCCCTCGTTGACGCCGGCGAGGATGACGTGTGGCCACTCCAGCCCCTTGGACGCGTGCAGGGTCGAGAGCGTCACCACGTCCTGCTCCTGCTGGCGCTCCGAGATGGTGGCGATCAGCGCGATGGTCTGCGCCACGTCCATCAGCGACTTGAATTCGCGCTCGGTGGTGACGCCACCCGTGTCGTCAATCTGCCCGCCGCAGCGCTGGGCGATCCATTCGCAGAAGTCGATCACGTTGCCCCAGCGCGCCGCAGCCACCTTGTCGCTCTCCTCGCTGTCGAGCAGGTACTGCTCGTATCCGATGGCCTTGAGCCAGTCGTCCAGAAACGCTTTGGCGGCTTCGTGACCGATGGTGCGCCGGGCTCGGTGCTCCAGGTCGTTCAGGGTGCGACCGAACTCGTGCAGACCATGCACGGCGCGAGCGGGCAGAGCGGCCTGCAAGGAATGGGAGAACAACGCCTCGAACAAACTGACCTTGTACTGGGTGGCGAAGGCGCCGAGCTGCGCCAGGGTCTGGTGACCGATGCCGCGTTTGGGTGTGGTGATGGCGCGCAGGAAGGCCGGGTCATCGTCGTTGTTGACCAGCAGGCGCAGCCAGGCGCAGAGATCTTTGATCTCGGCGCGGTCGAAAAAGCTCTGACCGCCTGAGACCTTGTATGGGATCTGCGCCTTGCGCAAGGCGGTTTCCAGGGCGCGGGCCTGGTGATTGGCGCGGTAGAGAATGGCGAAGTCTTTGAAGGCCTTGAACTGGGCGCCGGTGCTGCCGGCCGCAACCGATCCGGCCCGTAGGCTCTGGATGCGGGCCACCGCTCGCTCGGCCTCATGATCCTCGTGGTCGCAGGCGATCACGCGCACCGGCTCGCCTTCACCGAGTTCGCTCCACAGCGTTTTGGGAAACAGCTTGGGGTTCGGCCCGATGACGTGGTTGGCGGCGCGCAGGATGGCACTGGTGGATCGGTAGTTCTGCTCCAGCTTGATGACTTTGAGGTCAGGGAAGTCCTGGGGCAGCCTTTTCAGGTTGTCCAGCGTGGCGCCGCGCCAGCCGTAGATGGACTGGTCGTCGTCGCCCACGGCGGTGAATCGGCCGCGCTCGCCCACCAGCAGCTTCAACAACTCGTACTGGGTGGCGTTGGTGTCCTGGTATTCGTCCACCAGCACGTGGCCCAGCAGCTTTTGCCACTTCTCGCGCACGGGCGCGTGCTGTTCCAGCAGCTTCAGTGGCAGGCTGATCAGGTCGTCAAAATCCACGCTCTGGTAGGCCGACAGCCGTTCCTGGTACTTGGCCATGACCAGCGCGATGGCCCGTTCGTTCTCGTCGCGGGCCTGCGCCAGGGCCTGCTCGGCGTTCAGCCCCGCGCTTTTCCAGCCGCTGATGGTCCACTGCCAGTGGCGCGCGGTGACGGCATCGGTCGTGCCCCCGCAGTCTTTCAGGATGGACGTGATGTCGTCGGTATCGAGGATGGAGAACTGCTGTTTCAGGCCCAGCACGGCACCGTCTTCGCGCAACAGACGCACGCCCAGCGAGTGGAAGGTGCAGATCACCACATCCTTGGCCGGTTTGCCCACGAGCTGACGGGCACGCTCGCGCATTTCAGCGGCGGCCTTGTTGGTGAAGGTGATGGCCGCAATGCGGTTGGCCGCCAGTCCGGCCTGGATGAGACGGGCGATCTGGTGGGTGATGACGCGGGTCTTGCCCGAGCCGGCCCCGGCCAGCACCAGGCAGGGGCCAGCCAGGTGGTTCACGGCGTCGAGTTGGGCGATGTTCAAACCAGCAGACATGGACAAGCAGCGCGAGCAAAGCGCCTGATCATACCGGGCAGGCGATTCGGTGCACTCCTGCGACAATGGCGGCCGTGCTCACTGTCCTTCTTGTCACCTTTCCTTTTTTCGCGCTGGTCCTGGCGGGCTTTGTGGCCGCGCGTCGCCGCATGCTCCCGCTGGAAGCCATTCCGGGCCTGAACAGCTTTGTGCTGTATTTCGCGTTGCCCGCGATGCTCTTCCGCTTCGGCTCCACCACGCCGATTACCCAATTGCTGGATGCTGCGGTGTTCGGTGTTTATCTGCTGTGTGGGCTGGCCATGGTGGCTTTTGCAATCGCCATGACGCTGAGTCGCCGCATTCGATGGAACGACGCATCGCTGGGCGCGTTGGTGGCTGCTTTTCCCAACACGGGCTTCATGGGGGTGCCACTGCTGGCGGCCCTGATGGGGCCCGAAAGCGTGGGCACGGTGATCGTGCTGATCGTCGTGGACATGGTCATCATCAGCTCCCTGTGCATTGCCCTGTCGCGGCTGGACCAGCGCGACGGCGGCGCCATGGCGGCGGCCGGCAAGGCGTTGCGTGGTGTGGTGGCCAACCCCATGCCCTGGGCCATCATCCTCGGGGCGGTGGCGTCTGCATTGTCCTTTCAACTGCCGGGCCCCGTCGAAAAGACGGTCTGGCTGCTGGCCGATGCAGCATCACCCGTGGCGCTGTTCACCATCGGGGCGGTACTTGCCCGCTCGCAGATGCAGGCCGACCACCCCATGCCCTGGCAAGACTATGTGCCTGTGGCCCTGATGAAGTTGCTGCTGCACCCCATGCTGGTGCTGGTGGGAGGGACGATGGCCATCCAGTGGGGTGTGCCGCTCGACCCCTTTGCCCTCACCGTGATGGTGCTGGTGGCGGCCTTGCCCAGTGCCAGCAATGTGTCGCTGCTGGCCGAGCGTTTCGGGGCCGACAACGGGCGCATTGCGCGCATCATTCTGGTGTCGACCGCGCTGGCGTTTCTGACCTTCTCTGCGGCCGTCGCCTTGCTTCGCGCCTGATGGCGGGACTGCCTCAGATCGTCAGCGGGTCCACATCGATGGCCCAGCGTATCAGGCCTTTGGTTTCGGGTCGCTGACGCAGACCGTGCAAGACCGGTTGCCACGCCCCGAGAAAAGCCTGCAGGGCGGGACGTGAGGGGCTTTCGATCAGCATCTGTGCGCGCTCCACATTGGCCACCCGCTGAATCGCCATGGGTACGGGGGGGTACACCGTCAGGTGGGCGTGACCCCGCAGCTCCTCGCCAGCCTCGGCCGCGAGGGCAAGCCATGCCTGCGCGGCCGCCTGGGTCCGGGCTTCGGCACGCACCAGTGCCTGGTACGCAAAGGGCGGCATTTGCGCGCTGGTTCGTTCTTCCAGCTGTTGGGCGGCAAAGGCGGGATAGTCGTGCCGGGCCAGTGCCGTGAACAGCGGGTGCTGGGGGTACCAGGTTTGCACCCACAGCTCCACGCTGCTGCCCTGTTCGGCCACGAAGGCGGCATCCCTTCCGGCGCGACCCGCAGCCTGCATCAGCAGAGCAAACAGGCGGTCCGGCGCGCGGTAGTCGCTGGCGAACAAGCCGCCGTCGGTGTTGAGACTGGCCACCAGGGTGATGCGCCGAAAATCGTGGCCCTTGGCCACCATCTGGGTGCCGACGAGCACGTCCACCTCGCCGGCATGCATATCGGCCAGACGGCTTTCCAGACTGCCCTTCACCCGGGTGGTGTCGGCGTCCAGCCGGGCAACACGGACCGGTTGGCCATCGGGTCGGCGTGCATCCGCCAGCAAGCCCGTCAGCTGCTCCTCCACCTGCTCAGTCCCTCGTCCCAACGGGGTGATATCCAGATTGCCGCATTCGGGGCAGGCCTGTGGGACGCGTGCGGTGTAGCCACAGTGGTGGCAGCGCAGCGTGCGGTCGATCTTGTGAAACACCGCATGGGCGCTGCAGTGCGGGCAGTCGCTTTTCCAGCCGCAGTCGTGGCAGGCCAGCACGGGGGCGTAGCCACGTCGGTTGAGCAGCACCAGACTTTGTTCACCCCGTGCTGCCCGTTCGGCCATGGCCTGAAGCAAGAGGGGAGCGATGACGGTGTGTTTGGGTTGGTGGTTCATGTCCACCAGCCGCAGGCGGGGAAGCGCACCCCCACCGATGCGCCCGGGCATGGCCAGCCGCTGGTAGCGCCCCTGTTCGGAC
>JAUVYR010000007.1 GCA_030602985.1 Burkholderiales bacterium | reverse complement strand
ACAACGCTGACCCACTACCAAGCCCTTGAACAGACCAGCGCCCGCATGGCTGCGGCCGCCCAGCAGGGGCAATGGGGCGAGGTGGAGCGCTTGCAGTCGGTGGCACAGGTGCAAGTGGCCACATTGAAGGCCACCGAGATGCAGCCCATGACTCGCACGGAACGGCAGGCCCGCCTCGCTGCGCTGAAAGCGATTTTGCGACTGGACGCTCAGGTGCGGAACCTGGCCGAGCCGGGCTGGGTCAAGGTACATGAGTGGCTTAACCCTTCAATTCACGGTCAAGTTGGCGCATACTTGGCCGATAGTTCCAGTAAGCCCTGAAAACCGCCATGACGATTCCTCTGCTCGACTTCTACAAAGCCATCGAAAGCACCAGCGAACGGATGCTGTCGGCGGCTTTGGCCGAGGATTGGGATGAGGTGGTTCGCCTGGAAGGGGCTTGCGCGGTGCTGATTGAGCAATTGCGCGAACGCTCGCAGGGCATGGATCTGTCAGCCGAAGAGCGCGCCGAAAAGCACCGCATCATGATGACCATCCTGCGCCACGACGCACAGATGCGTGAACTGGTAGAGCCCTGGGTGGACGATCTGGGTGAACTGCACCGGCCGGTGGCGCCCGTGCAGTTGCATTGATGTGCATAATCACACCTTATTTGATGCATTTTTTAATGCGATTTGAGGTGAACCATGCAAACGATTCTGGCTAGCCGCTCTGTCAGTGTGACGGAGTTGAAGCGTCATTACGCAGAAGTGATGCGTGAAGCCGACAACGAGCCTGTAGCTGTGCTCAATCACAACAAGCCTGAGGCCTACTTGGTCCCGGCGGCCCTGTATGAGCGCTTGATCAACCAGATAGAAGACCTGATAGACCACCAGACTGTGGAAGCTCGCGAAGCCGGTCCTTATGTGAAGGTGAATCTGGATGAGCTATGAGCTGGTTTTTCACGAACTGGCTCTGAAAGAATGGAAAAAACTGGATAAAACGGTCCAGCAAGCCTTCAAGAAAAAACTACAGGAACGCTTGCAACACCCCAGGGTGGAGTCCGCGAAGCTGTCCTCCATGCCAGATTGCTACAAGATCAAACTGGTGAGTCTGGGGTATCGACTGGTTTATCGTGTGCAAGATCAAACCGTTCAAGTCAGGGTGATCTCTATCGGGAAACGGGAGTCGTTGGCTGCGTACAAAACGGCCGAAGGGCGGCTTTGAACCCGCACTGAATCACACCTGCATGTTCATCACATCCGTATAGGCCTGCATCATACGGTTGCGCACGTGCAGCGCCGCCTGAAAACCGATCTGCGCTTTTTGCATCGAGAGCATGGTCTGCTCCAGGCTGACGTTGGGGTTGCCCATCTGGAATTCCGTCTGCAGGCGGCTGGATTCGTTTTGTGCGGCGCTCACATTCTGCAATGCGGTGCGGAAGGCCTCGCCAAAACCAGCACCAGCGACCCGTGGCGAGCCCGCACCCGGCGTCTGCGCTGCCCCACCCAGCGGCTGGGCCAAACTGGCGGCGGGTCGCATGGCGGGTGTGGTGGCTGAAGTCAGAGGGGTCAGGCGCAGGTCCATGGCAGGGTCCTTCAGGGCGATGGAGGCAATGGCGTGATGCTAAGCGGGCCGCCGCCAAACTTGAATGTGAATAACGGCGAGGACACCCGGCTTTTTGGGCTTTAGTTCACCCGGGTGCCTTCCATAATCCATTTTCACTATGGCCCCCAACTCAGCCTGTGCATCATGAATACCGCTGTTGCCGAAATCGACGCTCCGCTGCCTGCCCAACGCGCCCCCAATCCGCTGGTGCAGGGTTACGACCGGCTGGACACCTCGCGCAAGATCATGCTGGCTCTGGGTGGGCTGGCGATGATCGGCGTACTCGCTGCGGCTTTCTTCATGGCCAATCAACCCGATTACCGGGTGCTCTATGCGAACCTGTCCGACAAGGACGGGGGCGCAGTGATTGCCCAGCTTTCGCAAATGAACGTGCCCTACCGCCACGCTGAAGGGGGTTCGGCGATTCTGGTACCTGCGAACCGGGTACACGAAACGCGTTTGCGCCTGGCTTCCCAAGGCTTGCCGCGCGGGGCGGTGACGGGCTTTGAGCTGATGGACAACTCCCGCCTGGGCATGACTCAATTTCAAGAGCGGCTGACCTTCCAGCGCGGCCTGGAGGGTGAACTCACCCGCTCGATCATGTCGCTCAACTCGGTGGCAGAAGCACGGGTGCATCTGGCGCTGCCCAACCAGAATGGCTTTTTCCGCGAGCAGCAGCGCCCATCGGCCAGCGTGCTGGTGACGCTGTTTCCAGGCCGTGCGCTGGATCGCACCCAGGTGGCTGGCATTATTCATCTGGTGGCCAGCAGCGTGCCCGAAATGCAGCCTGCGGCGGTGAGCGTGGTGGACCAGCATGGCAACCTGCTCTCGCAGACACCGAACCAGAGCAACGAATTCATTAACGCCCAGCAGCTGGAATTCACCCGCATGCTGGAGCAGATGTACACCCAGCGCATTCTGGACCTGCTGGAGCCTGTGGTGGGCCGTCAGAACGTGCGGGCTCAAGTCACGGCTGATCTGGACTTCTCCCTGACCGAGCAGACCAGCGAACAGCACCGACCCAACCAGGGCAATAACGAAGCCGCAGTGCGCAGCATGCAGCTGATTGAAGCGGGCAGCCAGCTGGACCAACTCCCTGCGGGCGTACCTGGTGCGGTGGCCAACCTGCCCCCCGGGCAGGCAGCCGCCCCGATCAATGGTGATGCGGCTGCACTGGGCGTGATACCCGGTAACAACGTGGGGCTGGGCGCTACAGAGGCCAACCGTCGCCGCGAACAGGTCATGAACTTCGAAGTCGACCGGACCGTTTCCGTGACGCGCGGCTCTACGGGCAACATCCGGCGCCTGAGCGCGGCTGTGGTGCTGAACCACAGCGAAACCACCGACCGCCGGGGGCAGACCACCACCGTCCCCCTGCCGCCGGAAACCATCGAACAGATCAATGCGCTGGTGCGTGAAGCGATCGGCTTCAATGCGCAGCGCGGCGATTCGGTCAACGTGCTCAATGCCGCGTTCAACCGCACCGAAACCGAGGTGCCAGAAGTGGCCTGGTGGCAGCAGGCCGACACCATGGACCTGGCTCGCAGCCTGGCCTGGCCACTGGGCATGCTGCTACTCGGCCTGATCCTCTTCCTGGGGATGGTGCGCCCCGCGCTGAAGATGATGACCGCCCCGCCCGCCCAGCCGGAAAAGACACCGGATGAAATCACGCGCCTGACCACTGGCACGCAGCTGGATGCGGTGGTCGACAATGAAACCCAGCGCCCTGGCTTGCCCGCGCCGGTGCAAAATGAGGTCACGGCAGAGATGTTGCGGCTGGAAGACGCCAAACGGCTGGCCAAGGAAAACCCGGTCGCAGTGGCCAATATTGTGCGGGGCTGGATGACGGGCGAGTCCGTGCAGACCACATAATGGGCCTGGAGGTGAACGTGCATGGCTGACAAAGACGACGGACTACAAGACGCGGCCATCTTCCTCATGTCATTGGGCGAGGAAGAGGCCGCCGAGGTGTTCAAGCACTTTTCTCCCAAGGAAGTGCAGCGTCTCGGTGAGACGATTGCACGCTTGCGTGCGGTCTCGAAGGAAAAAGTCGATGACGTGATCGTCAAGTTCACGCACGAAGCCGCCTCGCAGAGCCTGCTGGTGTCCGACACCGACAACTACGTCCGTTCGGTGCTCAAACGCGCCCTGGGTGAAGACAAAGCATCGCTCCTCATCGACCGAATTCTGCAGGGTGGCGACGTTTCAGGGATCGAAAGCCTGAAATGGATGGACCCGATTTCAGTGGCCGAGCTGCTGCGCAATGAGCACCCGCAGATCCTGGCAGCGATTCTGGTGCACCTGGATCAGGACCACGCGGCCAGCATTCTCAAGCACTTCACGGAGCGCTTGCGTAACGAAGTCATGTTGCGCATTGCCACGCTGGAAGGCATACAACCCAACGCGTTGAAAGACCTGAACGAAGCGCTGTATGACGTGCTCGCCGGTGGTGACAAAATCCGCAAGAGCTCGCTGGGCGGAGTGAAGACGGCCGCCGAAATCATCAACATGCTGGGGGCCAGCCTGGAGTCCAGCGTCGTGGATTCGATTCGTGAAACCGATCCCGAACTGGCTCAGAAGATCATGGACAAGATGTTCATCTTCGAGGACCTGCTCAAGATCGACAACAAGGGCATTCAGGCGGTACTGAAAGAAGTGTCGTCCGATGCGCTGGTGATCGCGCTCAAGGGCTCCAGCAGCGAGCTGAAGGAAAAGATCCTCAGTAACATGTCGAGCCGGGCCGCCGAGGCCCTGAAGGAGGACCTGGAATCGCGCGGCCCCGTGCGCCTGTCTGAAGTGGAAAACCAGCAGAAAGACATCCTGAAAGTGGTCAGGCGCCTGGCCGACGAAGGCCAGATCGTGCTGGGCGGAGGTGGGGACGATGCCCTCATCTAACCGGGCCTCGCACTACCACCGCTTCATTCCCCGTGAGGAAGTGACAGATGTGGCGACCTGGGAGTTCAAGCCTGTGGATGGCAGCGAGCCGGTCATGCCAGATACGACTGAAGAGCCCCCCACGCTGACTGCTGAACACCTCGAAGCGGCCAGAAACGAGGCCTATGACCAAGGCTTCGAGCAAGGCCGGCAGGCTGGCGTCCGGGAGGCCCGCGCGGCCCTTGAAAAACAGCTGGAAGCGAAAGGCCGTGAAATGGCCAGCCGTGTGGCAGATCTGATGCAACAGGCAGACCAGCATTTTGACCAGCTTGAACATGCCCTCGCGCAACACCTGCTGGAGCTGGCTTGTGATGTGGCCAGGCAGGTGGTGCGCCGAGAGTTGCTGACACCCCGTGAATCGATCGAGGCGGTGGTTCGGGAAGCCCTCGCGCTGGCCGTGGAGGATGGCCGCCCGGCGGTGCTGCGCGTGCACCCGGACGATGCGACCTTGCTGGAACTGATCTGGTCTCAGGGCACAGCCCCGACCGGCGTGCGCCTGGAACCTGACGCGGACATCACCGCTGGCGGATGCGTGGTGGAATCGAGCCAGGGCATGGTTGATGGACGAGTCGAGAAACGCTGGGCACGTGCCGTGGCGAATCTGGGCCTGGATGCCCCATGGCAGCCGGGGGAGGACGCCGATGTCTGACACCCTCAAGCTCAAGCGTTGGCACGACTTCATGGCTGCCGTACACCAGGCTGCCAACCAGCACACGCCGCTGGAAACCAGTGGCAAACTCATCCGGCTGGCCGGGCTGGTACTGGAAGCACAGGGCGTCAAAACACCTGTGGGGTCGCAGTGCGTGATCGACATGCCTGATGACCCGGACACCCGTGTACTGGCTGAAGTGGTCGGCTTCAATGGCGAACGGGCTTTTCTGATGCCGGCGGGCGATGTACAAGGCTTGTCCAGCGGCGCGCGGGTACGACCGCTGGCTCCCTACCGGCCGCAACCCCGACTGGGGCATGAGCCGAAAGCATTGCCACCCAATGATCGTGGCGTCCTGCGCCTGCCATTTGGCAAAGGCCTGCTCGGGCGTGTGGTGGATGCACATGGCCACCCGATCGACAAGCTGGGTCCCCTGGAGCATGTGGTGGTGGAGCCCATGGAGCGGGCCCCCATCAACTCCATGGACCGCGCACCGGTGCGCCAGCCGTTGGACACCGGGGTCCGCGCCATCAATGGTTTGCTGACGGTCGGGCGTGGTCAGCGGCTGGGCCTGTTCGCGGGGTCGGGCGTGGGCAAAAGCGTGTTGCTGGGCATGATGGCCCGCTTCACGCAGGCCGACGTGATCGTGGTGGGCCTCATCGGTGAACGGGGCCGCGAGGTCAAGGAATTCATTGAAGACATCCTGGGGGCTGACGGCCGTGAGCGGTCGGTGGTGGTCGCGGCGCCAGCCGATTCCCCGCCGTTGCTGCGCATGCAGGGCGCCCAGTACGCCACGGCTGTGGCCGAGCGCTTCCGCGACGATGGGCTTGATGTGTTGCTGCTGATGGACTCCCTCAGCCGTTATGCCATGGCACAGCGCGAGATTGCCCTGGCCATCGGCGAACCTCCCGCCACCAAGGGTTATCCGCCGAGCTGTTTTGCCAAGCTGCCGCAGCTGGTGGAACGCAGTGGCAATGGCCCCGAAGGCCAGGGCTCGATCACCGCCTTCTACACCGTCCTTTCGGAAGGCGACGACCAGCAAGACCCGATTGCGGACGCGGCCCGCGCCATCCTGGATGGGCACATCGTGCTTTCGCGCAGTCTGGCGGAGTCCGGCATCTACCCGGCAATCGATATCGAGGCATCTGCATCACGGGTGATGCACAACGTGGTCAGCCCCGAACACCTGCAGCATGCCCGCCGCTACCGGCAACTCTATGCGCGGTACCAGAAAGCGCGAGACCTGATCCAGCTGGGCGCGTACATGCACGGCAGCGACCCTGATACCGATCGAGCGATCGCCCTGTTCCCTGCCATGCAGCAATACCTGATGCAGGACATGCACGAAAAAGCTCCGTTTGAAGCCAGCACCCACCAATTGCTGCAGACGGTGCAAGAACCCCAGGCAGGAGGTCGACCATGAAGGCCCCGCCACAGTCACTGACTTCACTGACGACGGTACTGGAACTGGCTCTGCGCAAGCGCGATGAAGCCTTGCAGGCGCTGGGCCAGGCACAGCAACAGCACGAGCAGGCCGTGCTGCAGATGGAGCAGCTCAAAGGCTACACCGCGGAATCGCAACAGCGGTGGCGGCAGCGTGCCACGGCCGGCATTTCACCGACATTGCTCCTGACCCAGCAAACCTTCATGGCCAAACTGGATCACGCGGTGTCTTTCCAGGACGGTGTGCTCAATCAGATGATGCAGAACATCCAGCGCTGCCAACGCTCGCTGCAGGAGGCCGAACGCGAACTGGCCAGCCTGCAGAAAGTACAGGAACGCCGTGTGCAAATCTGGCAGAAGTCACGGCAACAGCAAGACCAGCGGACCAATGACGAAATGGCCGCCAACCAGCATCGCCAGCACGCTCAGACCCACCCTTGGAGATCCCAGCCATGAAAACAGAAGCCGTTGCCCCCAAGCCCCCTGCCGATGCATCTGGCAACGCCCGCCCTGCCAAGCGGGACACCAAGGACGCTCCGGCCGATCTTTTCTCGCTTTTGCTGTCGGCGGCGGAAGGTGATAACCCGCTACAGATCGCCACCTCGCCCGACTCACAGGACACACCCCTGGATACACAGGCACTCCTCAACCCGCCCGTACCCAGCCCGGAAGTGGGCGAAGAAGCCGAGTTGAAAGACAGCGAAACAGTCTTCGCCCTTCCGCTGATGGCGTCTGACCAGAAAATGGGCGAGACACCGGAAGCGAAACCAGACACCAAGCCTGAAAACTCACGCCCTGGCGCGGCCGACATGGGCGGCCCTGGGCAGTGGGTATCCACAGTGGCCAAGGCCCGGCCACGTGCCGCCCCCCCCACCCTGCTGGCTGACATGGCCCAAAACCTGCCGGGGCCTGATGTGACCCAGGGGCTGGCGGCCGACCCGATGCGCAGCGCCTGGCATGCGGGCAGCACAGGGCAGCCCGGTGGTCTGCTGGCTGAACGCCTGGGCGAGCCCGATGCCATGGACCTGCATGCACTCAACCCAGCGGGTGCCGAGCGCTCGGGTGAACAACGCGAAGGCGGACAAGGCCAGGGGCAGCGTGGAGAAGGCGCCCGTGTGATGCTCGAATCTGCGGGCCAGGTTCGTTCTGCCGCCACAGATGGCGCAACGATTCGGAGCTTTGCCACGGCACTGGGTGACGCCATGGGTGGCGGCATGGATCAGGCCTTTGAGCAACTGGGTAATCAGATCAGCCTGTGGGCCGCGGGGCAAACGCGTAAAGCCAGCCTGATGCTGCAAGCCGGTCTGCGTGAGGCCATGGAAGTGGACGTGAGCCTGGTGGGCGACAAAGCCGAGCTGGCTTTCCGCACCGATGATGTGCAGGTGCGTGAAGCCCTGCGCGCCCACGCCCATACCTTGCTGGCCGACATGCTCAGTCGGGCGGGCCTGGGACTGGAAAGCCTGTCGGTGGGTGGTCGGGATGCTGGTGAATCCGGTCAGCCGTCTGGCGACCGAAGGGACTCCTCTGCCCGGCAGAGCGACCGATCAACCGGTGAGCCTGCTGAGGCCGCTCGGCTGTTGCGGCAACAATCAGGGGTCGGGCTGAGCGTCTACGCCTGATCGTGAAACACCAAACAGGGGCCAACAAGCCCCTTTTTTTACGCTCAAGGATTCAATACCCCACCGGATAATCCTCATGACACAATACCTTGGTGGATGCATTTTTTGCATCTCCCATTGATTGTTTTCAAATGAAGGTGAACCCCCATGGCCGACAAACCTGCCGCTGATGCAGAGACCAAGCCGAAAAGCAAAAAGCTGCTGATCATCAGCATTGCAGCTGTACTGGTGTTGTTGCTGGCCGCAGGCGGCGCCGTGTTGTTTTTGATGATGTCCGGGGGGTCGGATGACGACTTCGATGAAGCCAGCGCACCCCAGGCCACGCAACCCGTGGCGCGACCCCGCACTCCCCCCCAGTTCATGCCGCTTGACCCGGTCGTGATCAACCTGGCCGATCCGGGCGTGATCCGTTTTGCGCAGGTGGGCATCACCTTGCAGGTGGCAGATGCGGCCACCAGCGCCCAGATCACCGCCTTCCTGCCGACGATTCGTGACGGCATTCTGCGTCAGGTGTCGCGCCGCACAGCCCAGGAGTTGCTGAATGCAGAAGGGAAAGACCAGCTCGCCGCTGACATCCTCGAACTGGTACGCCAGGAAACCGGCCTGATTTCGACCCCGCGTGCGGAAAGTCCGATCCAGGCGGTGCTGTTTGCCAACCTGATTGTCCAGTAAGGCCCACAAGGACTCTTCATCATGAGCGAAGCCTTTCTCTCCCAGGATGAGATCGATGCCCTGCTCGAGGGGGTGACTGGCGAAAGCCAGAAACTCGCCAAGGAGGAGTTCGACACCACCGGCATCCGGGACTACAACCTGGCCAGTCAGGAGCGGATCGTTCGTGGGCGCATGCCCACGATGGAGGTCATCAACGAGCGCTTCGCCCGGAACATGCGGGTGGGCCTGTTCAATTTCATTCGCCGCAGCCCGGAAATCTCGGTCGGTACAGTACAGGTACAGAAGTACAGCATGTTCCTGCGGGAGTTGGTGGTCCCCACCAACTTCAACATCATGGCCGTGCGCCCCTTGCGTGGCAGTGGCCTGATCGTCTGCGAACCCACACTGCTGTTCGGCGTGATCGACAGCCTGTTCGGGGGCAACGGCAAGTTTCACACCCGCATCGAAGGGCGTGACTTCTCGCCCACCGAGCAACGGGTCATCAACCGCATGGTGGAAGTGGTTTCCGAGGAGTACAAAAAGGCGTGGCGAGGCATTTACCCGCTGGAACTCGCTTACCAGCGCTCGGAAATGCAGCCGCAGTTCGCCAACATCGCCACGCCCAGCGAGATTGTGGTCAGCACCAGCTTCACGCTGGAAATTGGTGACATCACCGGCTCACTGCACCTGTGCATCCCTTACTCGACGCTGGAGCCCATTCGAGATGTCCTGTACTCGACCTCGCAAGGCGACTCCATGGAAGTGGATCGCCGCTGGGTCCGATTGCTGAGCAACGAAATCCAGTCGGCCGAGGTCGAGCTGACCGCTGAACTGGCCACCACGAGGACCACAGTGGAGCAATTGCTGGCCATGAAGGTGGGGGATTTCATCGAACTCGAACGGGAGCGCATCATAGAAGCCCGTGTGGACGGCGTGCCCGTCCTGGAAGGCGAGTACGGCACACACAATGGCAAGTACGCCCTGAAGGTGACCCGGCTGATACGTGAACGCGACAGCAGCTGGCATGGAGATCAACATGACTGAAGAAAACGACGCCCCCAAAGTGGATGATGACGCCATTGCCGACGACTGGGCCCAGGCCTTGCAGGAACAGACCGGCGGTGTCAATGATGAATTCGCCTCAGGTGCCCCTCACTTTGACGGCAATACCCCGGCCAATCCGGCGGGAAACAACGACATCAGTATGGTGCTGGATATTCCTGTCCAGCTCTCGGTGGAGCTTGGGCGCACCAAGGTGCCCATCAAATACATCCTGCAGCTGGCACAGGGCTCCATTGTGGAGCTGGATGCGCTGGCCGGTGAGCCAATGGACGTGCTGGTGAATGGCTATCTGATCGCGCAGGGCGAGGTGGTGGTGGTCAACGAAAAGTTTGGTATTCGCCTGACCGATATCGTCACGCCCTCTGAACGGCTGCGCCGCCTGAGTCGAAACTGATGAGTCACTCCTTTGCCGCCTTTGCCCCGGCTCTGGGCCTGCTCCTCCTCATGGGCTTGCTGGCCTGGGGTGTCCAGTGGATCAAGAAACGGACGGCTCCCATAGGGACCGGCCAGGGAGCGAAGTTGCGCCTGGTGTCGCAGATCATGGTGGGCACCCAGCAGCGTGTGGCTGTGGTCGAGCTGGAAGGGCCTGAGGGCCCGGTGCAGCTGACTCTCGGCATCACACCCCAGCAGATCAACACCCTGTACACCCAGAAAGTGCCCGTCCCGGCCAGCTACCGTGAGGTCGCCCGCGATCTGCATGCATCATCAGGCGGTGACACGCCATGAAGCTGGGTGTGTATGGCTTGGTGCGCAACGGCTTGCTGACCGGTCTGGGGCTGTGGCTGCTCTTGCTCGGTGCCTCAGCCGCTTATGCCCAGACGGCACCCCCGCCCGGCCTGCCCCTGATTGTCGGTCAAGGCGCCGGCGGCACCAGCTTTTCGGTGCCCATCCAGACTCTGCTGTTTTTCACAGCACTGTCGTTTTTGCCGGCCGTCCTTCTCATGATGACGGCCTTCACGCGCATCGTGATCGTCCTGTCCCTGCTGCGTCAGGCCTTGGGTACACAGGCATCCCCCCCCAACCAGGTGATCGTGGGGCTGTCCTTGTTCCTGACTCTCTTTGTCATGGGCCCCACGCTGGATCGCGTTTACGAAACCGCTTACTTACCGTACACACAAAACGCCATCAGCTTTGAAGAAGCCCTGGCCAGAGGCGAAGTACCGATGCGGGAATTCATGAAGGCGCAAACCCGTCAGGCCGATTTCGAGCTGTTCGCGCGCCTGGCCAACCTGGAACCGGACGTCACGGTCGATACCGCCCCCTTGCGCGTCCTGGTACCTGCCTTTGTGATCAGTGAGCTCAAAACCGCCTTCATGATCGGCTTCATGATCTTCATCCCCTTTCTGGTGATTGACATGATCGTGGCCAGCATCCTCATGTCGCTGGGGATGATGATGCTGTCACCCGTGCTGGTGGCCCTGCCCTTCAAACTCATGCTGTTTGTCCTTGCCGATGGCTGGAATTTGCTCATCGGCTCTCTGGCTGCCAGCTTCAGTACCTGAACAGAAAGACACCCATGGACGCTCAAGCCGCCCTGACGATTGGTCAAAACGCCCTGTTCATTCTGATCGGCGTGTCCGCCCCTGTGCTGGGCACCGTGCTGCTCGTCGGGTTGGTCATCAGTCTGTTCCAGGCACTGACCCAGATCAATGAAGCCACCCTCTCCTTCGTGCCGAAACTGGTGGCGGCCGTGGCGGTGTTTGCGATTGCGGGGCCCTGGATGCTGGTGACCCTGGTGGACTTCCTGCGCCGCACCCTGCTCTCGCTGCCTGACTACGCCATCTGAAGCGAAAGCGCAGCATGGACGGCCCAATGATCAGCTTCACGGAAGCGCAGATCATGGCGTGGATTTCGCCCATCTTCTGGCCCTTCCTCCGTGTGCTCGCCGTTTTTGCCAGCGCACCGATTTTCTCGTCGCGGTCGGTGCCCATGCGCACCAAGATCGGTCTCGCATTCGTGATTGCGGTCTGCATCCAGCCCGCACTGCCTGAGCCCCCCATGGTGTCGCTGACCAGCACGGAAGCGCTGGGCGCAGTAATCCAGCAGATTGCCATTGGCGTGGCCATCGGTCTGGCGGTACGTATCGTGTTTGCCGCGGTGGAAATGGCCGGTGAGATCGTGGGCTTGCAAATGGGTCTGAACTTTGCCGGTTTCTTTGATCCCACCACCAACTCCCAGACCAGCACGGTGGGTCGCTTCTTCGGCAACATGGCTATGCTGCTGTTTGTGGTCATGAACGGGCACCTGCTGCTCATCATGGCCGTGGCAGCAAGCTTTGAAACCTTCCCGGTCGGCGACGCCATGCTGGGCGCCGTTCGCACGATGCGCCTGCATGAGCTGGGCGGCGTGATCTTCTATTACGGTTTGTGGATCGCCCTGCCCATGATCGGCATGTTGCTGTTCATCAATGTGGTTATGGGCGTCATGTCCCGCATCGCTCCCCAGATGAACGTCTTCGCCATCGGCTTTCCGCTCACGCTGTCGGTCGGCCTGCTGGGCATTGCCTTCACACTGCCCATGCTGGACCGGCCTGTGAGCCAGCTGATGCAAGTGATCGCCAACCTGTTCCTGGGCAACTGAGTCGATTCAAACCAGCTTGTTGCGAATCGCGTAGACCGTGAGTTCGGCGTTGTTGCTCAGCCCGAGTTTCTCTAGCACGCGTGCGCGATAAACGCTCACGGTCTTGGGGCTGATCATCAGTTCTTCAGCGATTTGAGAGAGCTTTTTCCCCGAAGCGATTTTTTTCAGGGTCTGCAACTCACGCTCCGACAGCGCATCGTGTAACTCGGCAGAATCGGGGGCGCTGAGATGATTGGCCAGCAATTCGGCAATCGGTGCCGTGATGAACTTGCGCCCTTGTGCCACGGTGCGAACCGCCGAGAGCAGATCGGCGGGATCTCCGCCTTTGTTCAGATAACCCATGGCACCGGCTTTCAGACACCGCAGCGCATACTGGTCTTCCGGGTACATGGACACCATCACCGTCCGAATCGGTGGCTCCTCGTCCTGCAAGCTGGCCAGGATTTCCAACCCGCTGCGCCCAGGCAGGTCCACATCGAGCAACAGCACGTCGGGGCGCTGCTGGCGGATCAGTTCACGCAGACCGGCGTAGCCATCGGCTTCGCCGATGACCTTGATGTCCGTGGCCTCCATCAAGGTGTCCTTGACGCCTCGGCGCACCACGGCATGATCGTCACACAACATCACCTTGATCACTCTGAAGTCTCCCAGGATTCGACGGAGGACGCACCCGACAGCGGGATGGACAGTATCAGCGTCATCCCTTGCGAAGGCTGCGTGACGACATCCAGCCATCCCCCCACACTGTGCGCGCGCTCTTTCAGACCCAGCAACCCGAATGATTGCAATTTGGCCAGATCTTCCGGGGTAGCTCCCCTGCCATTGTCACTGATCTCCAGGGTCAGGCAGTTTTCCAGATCGCTGATGTCCAGCCGCACCTCCCGAGCACCGGCATGCTTGAGCACATTGGTCAGGGCTTCCTGGGCTGTGCGGTACACCACCATGGCCTGATCGGGGGACACCTCCCGGCTCAGTCGACCGTTCAAGTGCACATGCAGGCCTGAACGATCGGCAAAGGTCTGCGTGAGCCACTGCAAAGCCGGCCATAGACCCTGGTCCAGCACAGCGGGCCGCAGGTTGCGCATGATGCGCTGGCTGGCACCCAGCGCATGCTCCACCATGGCCAAGCCGGCTTGTACATGGCGCTGCGATGCTTCGTCGCTGAGCCGACGAGACAGCCATGACAGGTCCAGCTTGACCGCCGCCAGCGCCCCCCCGATATCGTCGTGGATTTCGCGGGCAATATCTGCCCGTTCGCGATCGATGCTCTGCTGCAAATGTTCGGTCAAGCTGAGCAAGCGCTGGCGGGACTCTTCCAGGGCCCGTCGGGCCTGCGCTTGCGCCCGCCGGGCGTCGTGAAATTCGAGCGAGCGCTGCAGCACCAGGGGCAACCTCTGCAGGTGATGCTTGTCCACGTAGTCGCTCACCCCGCGAATCATGGCATCGGCCACCGTGGCTTCACCGATCGCCCCAGACACCAGAATGAATGGCAGCTCCAGGGTTTGCGAACGCAACCATTCCCAGGCTTCCATCCCTGAAAAACCAGCGAGGTGGTAGTCCGCCAACACCGCATCCACAGGGGTGGAGGCAAAAGCCTCCTGAAAAGCCTCCAGACTGTCGACCCAGGTGACACGGCAAGGCACGTCACACCGATCAAGCGTGCGCAAGACAAGCTCATGATCGGCAGGGTTGTCCTCAATATGAATCAGGTGGAAATCTGTCAAACTGTTCTCTGTAGCAAAGTCCTAAATGGCCGATAGAGCATTTTCAAGCAAACGAGTACACTTTTTCCCTGTCATTTTGATTCATCTCGTCATTTAACGCTGGCTTACCTACTGTCAACCGCTTATATTTAGGCCATGGACACCACACCCGATTCATCGCCAGACCAACGCCGTTGGCCTCGAGAAGAATTCACCACCATCGAACCACTGGAGGATCGCATCAGCGACTTCGCGGTGGAAATGGACGTGACTGTGGTGGCGGACCTCCAGGACTCCTTGCTGGTCGCCATGAACGATCTCAAGCGATTGGAGGGTCTGCTTGACCACGCCACCGGCAACCTGCTGGACCGTTTCAACAAGGCCATGGAAGTCGCAGAATCCATGGACGGCCACCCGCAATCTGCTGAGTTGCGTGAAGCGTTGCACCAAGCTGTCACAGAATTGCAATTCCACGACATGTCCACGCAACTGCTGGTGCACATTGGCAAGATGCTCAAGGGCTGCGCTTACATTCTGGCGGACCAGGCCATGGAACCCGACGAAGAGGAAGCCGGTGTGGTCGTCACCCACATGCCACGCAACCCCAACCCGGTCACGCAAAGCGAGATGGACGCTGGCTCCATCGAGTTGTTCTGACCTTCAACCGATCACCAATCGCTTTAGTCACAAGGTACCAACATGCATTCGATTCTCGCTGTTGATGATTCCGCATCCATGCGCAAGATGGTTTCTTTCACCCTTGTCGGGGCCGGCTTCAAGGTCGTGGAAGCGGTCGATGGCGTCGACGCGTTCGAAAAGGCTGAAAAACAGACTTTCGACCTGGTCCTGACCGACCAGAACATGCCGCGACTGGATGGCATCGGGTTGACTCGCAAGTTGCGCGAACACCCGAACTTCAAGAACACACCGATCTTGATCCTGACCACGGAATCCAGCGATCAAATGAAGCAGGCCGGTCGTGCGGCCGGTGCCACCGGCTGGCTGGTCAAGCCTTTTGACCCCACCCGGCTGATTGAGGTCATCAACAAGGTGATTCGCTGACTTTGAGGCCCTGACGCCCAACCGACTCGCTGCAACGGCCCACTTTCAGAGAACAGCATATGGCAGACGATAAAAACGACGGTTTTGACTTGACCCAGTTCTACCAGATCTTCTTTGAAGAGGCGGGGGAAAATCTGGAGCAAATGGAGCAGCAACTGCTCAATCTCGACCTGGAGACGGTCGACGATGAGGAACTGAATGCCATTTTCCGGTGTGCGCACTCCATCAAGGGTGGGGCGGCCACTTTTGGCTTCGAGGATGTGGCCGAACTCACCCACCAGATGGAGTCTCTGCTGGACAAGCTACGCCGGCATGAGCTCACGCCCACCATGCCCATGGTGGACGTGTTGCTGGAGTCGTCTGACGCCTTGAAGGGACTGCTGGCTCGGCATCAAGGTATCGGCGGCGAACCGCCTGAAACATCTGGTCTGGTCGAAAGGATACGTGTGCTCGCCAGTGGCGCTGCGCCATTGGCTGCACCCCCTGTTGCTGCACCACCGCCACCGCCCCCACCCGCTCCGATGCCACCGCCGCCAGCGCCTGCATCCCATGGCGGCATGCCTGCGGCGTCACCGCCTGGTGTGGCTCGAACGTTGCGCGCTGTGATCGGCCCTCTGAGCGATTTGAGTCTGGCCGATCCGATCAAAGATCTCTTTCGCGACATTGCCGGGCTGGGAACCATCCTTCAGGAATCCACTGCGGAGGGTTGCCGAATCTATGACCTGAGCACCAGCAGCAGCGATGATGATCTGCTGGATCTCTTCGCCTTCCATGTCGCCAAGGACAAAATTCGCCTGGAATCCGCCTCGGCTCCCACATCGGCGCCTGCCCCCGTGCCCTCACCTCAAGCTGGCCCGGCGGACGACCATAGCGCAGACATCATTGAACAAGGTTTTGGCCTGTTTGCGGGCGCCCCCGGCAGCCCTGTCGGTTCTACGGTGACGGATGAAACCGGCACCTCGGTACCCGCGGAAGACCTGATCCAGGGTTACGGCCTGTTCACGGGTGCTCCGGGTAACCCGCTGAACCCACGTGATCACGCGGCCAGCCTGGGTGTAGACATTCCAGATGGTTCACCAAACGTCAGCGTTCCTCCGCCCGCAGAAAGCAAATCGCGCGAGGCGGCGAAGGCCTCGCGAACCGCATCCACGGCCCAGCTCGAAACCACCACACTGCGCGTGTCGGTCAGCAAGATCGATCAACTGATCAATCAAGTCGGAGAGCTGGTGATCACCCAGGCCATGCTGGCCCAATACAGTCAGTCGCTGGATGCCGCCGTCAACCAGCAGTTGCTTGCAGGTCTGGCCGACCTGGAACGCAATACGCGTGACCTGCAGGAATCGGTCATGTCCATCCGCATGATTCCCATGTCGGTGGTATTCAGCCGATTCCCTCGCATGCTGCGGGATCTGGCGGGCAAGCTGGGCAAAAAGGTGGACCTCATCACCCACGGGGAAGCCACAGAGCTGGACAAGGGGCTGATCGAAAAGATCACCGATCCCCTGACGCACCTGATCCGTAACAGCTGTGACCATGGTATCGAAATGCCCGATGTCCGCCTGGCCAGTGGCAAGCCGGAAATGGGCACCATCACGTTGTCGGCGGCGCATCAGGGCGGCTCGATCCTGATCGAGGTTCGCGACGATGGCAAAGGACTCAACCGGCAAAAGCTACTGGACAAGGCTCGCTCCAAAGGCATCGATGTCTCTGACGACATGCCCGACCAGGACGTCTGGGGTCTGATCTTCGCTCCGGGGTTTTCCACTGCCGAAGTGGTGACCGACGTTTCCGGACGCGGCGTCGGGATGGATGTCGTGAAGAAAAACATCGCTGCGCTGGGTGGCTCGGTCGAGATCGATTCTTCTGAAGGCTTTGGCATGAGCGTCAAGGTGCGTCTGCCCCTGACTCTGGCCATCATGGACGGCATGACCGTGCGCGTCAGCGACGAAGTCTATATCCTGCCCTTGTCCTCGGTGGTGGAATCGTTCCAGGTGGAAGCCACGTCGATCAACACCGTGGCCCAGAATGCGCAGCTCGTCAAGGTTCGCGACGAATACATGCCGGTCATCGAAATCGACCGCACCTTTGGCGTACCCCGCAAGGCGGGGGACAGTTCGGCCAACAGCATCATGGTCGTGATCGAATCGGATGGTTCTCGTGTGGCACTCATGGTGGACGAATTGCTGGGGCAGCAGCAGGTGGTGATCAAAAACCTGGAAGCCAACTACAAGAAGGTCCCGAACGTGTCGGGAGCCACCATCCTGGGCGATGGCAGTGTGTCTTTGATCCTCGACACCTCATCCCTGGTGCGGCGGGCCAAGCATTAACGTCAACGGATTCCATCCATGGACGACACGGCCCAGCTTCAAAGTCGAGAGTTCACCTGGACGAAGTCCGACTTTGACCGGATCAAGGCGCTGATCTACCAGCATGCCGGCATCAGCCTGCACGACGGTAAACAGGCCATGGTTTACAGCCGGATTGCGCGCCGGCTGCGGGAAACGGGTCATCACAGCTTCAAGGACTATCTGGAATGGCTGGAGCGCCAGCCTGATGGCGATGAATGGCAGGAGTTCGTCAACGCCTTGACGACCAATCTCACATCTTTTTTTCGCGAGAACCACCATTTCACAGAGTTGACGCGCCTGATCCAGGCCGCACCCGACCACGAATGGAAGATCTGGTGCAGCGCAGCCTCCACGGGTGAAGAGCCCTATTCCATCGCCATCACACTGGCCGATGTGCTCGGCATCAACGGGCGGTTTCATATCTGGGCGAGCGACATCGATACGAAAGTGTTGAACACCGCGTCACGTGGTGTCTACAAGCTCGACAGTCTCAAGAACCTGACATCCAGCCAGTTACAGAAATACTTTCTGAAAGGCAAAGGCAGCAATCAAGGCATGGCCCGGATCAAACCGGAGTTGCAAAAACACATCACCTTCTTCTCCCTGAATCTGATCGAAGACAACTGGAGCCTGCGCGAAACCTTTGATGTGGTTTTTTGCCGCAACGTGATGATTTATTTTGACAATCCCACTCAGCGGCAAGTGCTGGGCCGCATCCATCGGCTCATGAAGCCCAAGGGAACCCTGTTCGTGGGTCATGCTGAAAACTTCAGTGATGCGCGGGCGTTGTTCACTTTGCGTGGTAAAACCGTTTACGAAAAAGTCTGAGGCCATGCACCGCAGTCCCGATTACCTCAAAACCCTGAAGGCCCGCACTCGCAAACCGGGGGAAGCGTCTTTTTTCTTCCACGACCAGCACTTCAAATACAACGCGGCCAAGGTACTGCCTGGCGAATACTTCGTGGCAAACGAAGACCTGGTCATCATGACGGTACTCGGCTCCTGCATTGCCGCCTGCATCTGGGATTCGCGACTGCGCATCGGTGGCATGAACCATTTCATGCTGCCTGACGGTGGGGCCGACACCTCGGGTCGATACGGGTCGTACGCCATGGAACTGCTGATCAACGAACTGGTGAAGATGGGTTCGTCGCGGGAATACATGCAGGCCAAGGTTTTCGGTGGCGGCGCGGTGATCTCGGGCTTCACCAGCATGAATGTGGGCGAACGCAACACCAAATTCGTGCTGGACTACCTCTCCACCGAGCGCATTCCTGTGGTGTCCAAAGACGTGCTCGACATCTACCCGCGCAAGGTGGTGTTCTTCCCTGTTTCTGGCAAAGCCATGGTCAAACGTCTGGCCCATGCCCATCCCGACACCCTCGAATCTCAAGAGCGTCAAGGTGTGGCCACCAAGGTGGTCCAGTCCACATCGGGTGGCTCGGTGGATCTGTTCTGACAAGGAACGGCACGGATGCAGAAAATCAAGGTGGTGGTGGTTGACGATTCCGCGCTGGTCCGCAGTCTGTTGACCGAGATCATCAACAAACAGCCCGATATGTGCTGTATTGGCGCCGCCAATGATCCACTCATGGCGCGCGAGATGATCCGGGAGCTGAACCCGGACGTGATCACCCTGGACGTGGAAATGCCCAAGATGGACGGCCTGGAGTTCCTTTCTCGACTGATGCGGTTGCGCCCGATGCCAGTGGTGATGGTCTCCACGCTGACTGAGCAGGGCGCGGACACCACCTTGCGGGCCCTGGAAATGGGTGCTGTCGACTTTGTGGCCAAGCCCCGTATCGGGGTGGCCAGTGGTCTGACAGCGCTCGGGGCAGACATTGTCGAAAAGATTCGTGTGGCCAGCAAGGCACGTGTGGCCCGGCATGTCTCGCCGGCCCCGACTGTCGCGGGCCATGGTTCTGCCACTGGTCAGGTATCGCTCACGGATAACAAACCCCTGACGGTCCATCGACTCTCCACTGAAAAAGTCATCTGCGTGGGCGCTTCCACCGGAGGGACAGAAGCCATCAAGGAGATTCTGGTGGAACTGCCGCCCGATTCGCCGGCCATCGTCATCACACAACACATGCCAGCCGGATTCACTACCAGCTTTGCGGCCAGGCTGGATTCGTTGTGCAAGATCCGGGTTTCAGAAGCCGTGAACGGGCAGCGTATCCTGCCCGGCCATGCCTACATTGCGCCAGGGGGCAAGCAGTTCCACATTGAACGCAGCGGTGCCAATTACGTGGCCGTGGTTGACGACTCTCCACCGGTGAATCGTCACAAACCGTCCGTGGAGGTGCTGTTCAAGTCCTGTGCCCGGGTGCTGGGGCCCAATGCCATCGGCGTGATGCTGACCGGCATGGGAGGCGACGGTGCAACCGCCATGAAAGAAATGCGAGATGCAGGCAGTTACAACCTGGCCCAGGACGAGGCCAGCTGCATTGTGTTCGGGATGCCCAAGATGGCGATTCAGCAGGGGGCCGTGCACGAGGTGTTGCCGCTCAAATCGATCGCGAAAGCCATCATCGATCGCGTCAACAGCGCTGGCGGCGTGCGCCACCGCATCTGACCGGTCTAGACGAGACGGTCGATATTGCGGCCTGCGCTCGGTTCACCAGGCAAATTGGAGGTTCGGTTGTAGTTTTCAGCCGCCTCATTCACTCGCTCCGCATTCCCCGAAGCGCGACCAGCGAGGATTTCAGAACGCGCGGCGGCAGCTGCGCGGGCCTCTTCACCGATCAGGACATCCACTGCCGCACGACTGGCCGACCAGATATTGGGTAGCAGGTCGTTGATCTGCGCTTCCATGGCTGCCATGGCCGGATTCTGCACTTCGACTGGCAACTCACCGCGCAAACGGGGGGCTTCAGGGCTCAACTGAGCTGAAGACGTGTTGGCCCTGTCTGGAGGCTCGGCATTCAGGCGCGCCTCATTGGCCTCTTCGGCTGAAGAATCCCTTGCATTCTGGAAGGAGGGCTCGTTACGCGGTGCACTGGTTGCCAAAGCAGCTGTTGACCGCTGAGCAAGTGCGGCCGACACCACGACCGCATCACCCAGGCGTTCGGGCGTTGCAGTATTGTTGAAGTTGTTGACCCGCGGCGTTTCGCCGGTGGGATTGACAGGCGGCAATGAGGGCGTTGCCACGCCTGCCTGGACGCGGAAACCTTCACCCACAGGTGTCACAGGCGCCACCACTCCCTGATTCTCAGCAGACACGTTGTCGCTCGCCTTGACAGGCGCAGTCGGCTGCACACGAACCACCGTTGGCGCCTGCGGTGGGACGGGAGAGACAGCAACAGAAGAAATGGTCAGCATGGCGAACTCCTCGCGAGCGTCAAAAGATCAGACGGGATGCCCGCTTTCTTCTCATTTCGGCAGTTCACGGACAAACTTTAGGGTCTTAAAGAAAAAATTTTTAAGCTTACGTCAGGCCGTAAAATCAGATTCGCTGGAAAAGACGGGGCTTAACCCTGTTGATCACACTTGACTTTCACATTTTATTTTGAGGCAAAAGATGACTGCAACCCCCTCCATGTCCGACCGCGACGGCAAAATCTGGATGGATGGCCAGATGGTGGACTGGCGCGATGCCAAGATCCATGTGCTGACGCACACCCTGCACTACGGTTGCGGTGCTTTCGAAGGGGTTCGTGCCTACAACACCATCCATGGACCCGCCATTTTTCGTCTGCAGGAACACACTGAGCGCCTGTTCAACAGCGCCAAGATCCTGCGCATGAAAATTCCGTTCACCCAGGAACAGGTGAATGAAGCGCAGAAGGCTGTGATTCGCGAAAATAGGCTGGAAAGCGGTTATATCCGCCCGCTGACCTGGGTCGGTGACCAGAAACTGGGCGTGTCACCCAAAGGCAACACCATCCACCTGATGGTGGCCGCATGGGCATGGGGCGCCTACCTGGGCGAAGAAGGCCTCAAGCGCGGTATTCGCGTGAAGACGAGCAGCTACACCCGCCACCATGTCAACATCACCATGACGCAAGCCAAGGCGGTGAGCAACTACACCAACTCCATCCTGGCCAACATGGAGGCCACGGACGAGGGCTACGATGAAGCGTTGCTGCTTGATTCGGCCGGATTCGTCAGCGAAGGGGCTGGAGAAAACCTCTTCATCATCAAAAACGGGGTGATCTACACGCCTGACCTGTCGGCCGGGGCCCTGAACGGCATCACGCGCAATACCGTGTTCCACATCGCCAAGGATCTGGGCCTGGAGATCGTGCAAAAACGCATCACCCGCGATGAGGTCTACATTGCCGATGAAGCCTTTTTCACCGGAACCGCAGCAGAAGTCACCCCGATCCGTGAACTGGACCGGATCGAGATCGGAGCAGGCAGCCGCGGCCCGATCACTGAAAAAGTGCAGACGGCCTTTTTTGATATCGTGAATGGCCGCAACCCCCAATATGCCCACTGGCTGACCAAGGTGTGAACATGAGCCAAGCCGTTGTCGAACTTGCCGCCAAAGATCTGAACAGCCACGGGGGGGGTTTCTGTCCCAGCCCGCAGGCGGACATGAAACTCTGGAACAGCCACCCCAAGGTGTACCTGGATGTGGCCAAGACCGGGGAAGTGCGTTGCCCCTATTGTGGGACCGTGTATCGGCTGAAGGCTGGAGAAGTCGTGGCCCACGGCCACTGACTTCAGGAGACGATATAGGCACCGGCGCCGCTGGACAGCATCTTGCCGTCGGCGGCGTAGAAACCCATCCGGGTGGTGGCCACCCGCGAGCCGAGGCGCAAGACCTCGGCCTTGAGTTCAAACCATTCACCGATGCCTGGGCGCAAATAGTCGATCCGGAGGTCGATGGTGCCCAGTTTGGCAAAACGGTGCAAACGTTGCTCTGGCGATTCGTCCATGTGGCGCGCGCCGATGGCTGCCATCACGGCGAGCCCACCCATGGCATCGAGCCCAGCGCTGATCACACCACCATGGATGCGGTTGTAGGCGTAATGGCCGACCAGCTCAGGCCGCATGTCGATGCGCGCGGTCACCAGCTCCGGCGTGATGGATGTGATCTTCAGGCCCAAAACCGTGTTGAAGACGATTTTTTCTTCAAAGATCTGGCGCACGCCTTCGATAAATGCGGACTCGAACTCGATGGGCGTCGATGGCGGGTGGACGATGGCCTTGCTCATAGACGAGAGAAGTCCGGTTGACGCTTCTGCATGAAAGCGGCAAAAGCCTCTTTGGCAGCAGGCTCGCGCAACATGCGCCCAAAAATGGCGCCTTCATCGGCCATGACCTTGAGCACTTCGGTCTGCTGCCCTTTCTTCATCAGGCGTTTGGTTTCCACCAGGGAGCTGATCGGCTTGGCCGCCAGCTTGCGGGCCACCTGGGCGGCGTAGGCATTGGTCTCCGAGGGCGGCAATACCTTGTTGACAAGACCGACTTCCAGAGCTGCTTCGGCATAGAAGGCGTCACCGAGCAACAACGCTTCGGCAGCGCGGTGGTAGCCAAACATCTGCGGCGCCAACAGGCTGGAGGCCCCTTCGGCGCACAGACCCAGGTTCACGAAGGGCATGGAAAAAGCCGCGTTGTCGCCGGCATATACCAGATCGCAGTGAAACAGCAGGGTGGTGCCAATGCCGACGGCGGGTCCACAGACTGCCGCCACCAGTGGCTTGGGAAAGGTAGCGATGTTGCGCAGAAAACGGAAGACAGGCGCATCCTCGCCAGCGGGCGGCTGGTTCAGAAAATCCCCCAGGTCATTACCGGCACTGAATATCGATTCATCGCCCTGAATGACCACCACACGGATCCGGTCATTGACCTGTGCCTGCTCAATGGCATCGGCCAGGGCGGTGTACATGGCGGTGGTGATGGAGTTCTTGCGCGCCAGGCGGTTGAACGTCAACGTCATGATGCCGTCTTCGACGTGGGTGAGGATGTCGGACATGAGAGTCATTCCTTGAAGTAAACGATCTGGTGGGTGGTGGCCAGCAGGTGGCCGGTTTCATTCCAGAGCTGGGCGCTCTGGTCGAAATACCCGTTGAAATACGATTGTGCCCGAGCCTGACCCAGCAGATAACGCGTGCCCGAGGCTTCCAGTTCAGCGGTACCGACATGGATGTAGACCGTCATGGATACCGTGCCTGCGGGGGTCATGCGAGCACGCCGCAGCCAGACCCTCGGAAAAAAGGCATCGGCACAGGCCGTCAGGCTGCAGAAATCGATGGGTCGGGGCGGATCGTCCCTCATCCACAGCTGGGTGAGACTGTCGGCTTCGGCATCGTCCCAATGCACGGGCAAGCTGCCTGCGCACAGGCGAAAGTCGTAACGCTTGAGCCATTCCAGATGACTCACCACCGGCACGCGGGGCAAGGTCTGGGGAGCGGGCACGGGGGGCATCACGGCATCCACCGCACTCCAGGTGGTGCGGCGCTTGGCCGTCACGGCGGTTCCCGTCAGGACGATGGGTTCTTCGCCCATGGCATCGCGCTGCACCATGCTCAGGGTCCAGTGCTGGGTGGACCGATTGGTTCGCACAGGCACCGCCTGAATGGTGAAAGGCAAGGCGGGATCGATGGCGGCCGCGAAGTTCACGGTCAGCGAAACGGGCTCACCCAGGCGATCCGGGTGGAGCAGCACGGCTTTCAGGGCCTGGGCGGCGGTGATGCCACCAAACGGCCCCACCATGTTCTGGTAGCCCGGATGGGCAAGACCCTGCCAGCGACCGGAACCCTGCGGTTGAAGCGCCATGGCTTCATCAAAAGAATGGGCTTCAGCCCGCTGGGTGTTCTGATCGATCAACAGGGTCTCCTCGCCGCTGGCTGGGGCTGGTTCAGACGCGCTCGAAAATCCCTGCTGCGCCCTGGCCCATTCCCACACACATGGTCACCATGCCATAACGCTGATTGTGACGCTTCAAGGCATGAACCACTGTCGCCGAACGGATAGCTCCGGTGGCTCCCAATGGGTGCCCCAGCGCGATCGCGCCCCCGATGGGGTTGACTTTGGCCGGGTCCAGACCGAGCTGGTTCATCACCGCCAGCGACTGGGCGGCGAACGCCTCGTTCAGTTCGATCCAGTCCAGGTCATTCTGCGACAGACCACCGGCCTTGAGCGCCGCTGGAATCGCTTCGATCGGACCAATGCCCATGATATGCGGCGGCACGCCTCGCGAAGCGTAGCTCACGAAACGGGCCAACGGAGTGAGGCCGAAACGCTTGACCGCTGCTTCGCTGGCCAGGATCAGGGCACCGGCGCCATCTGAGGTTTGCGAGCTGTTGCCCGCCGTCACGGAACCCAGACCGGTAGGAGTCAGGTCGGCACGACGGGGAATGGCGAAGGCGGGTTTCAGTTTGCCCAAGCCTTCCAGCGAGGTATCGGGTCTTGCGCCCTCATCCAGATTCACCGTGCGTGTCGAATAACGCACCTCACCACTGGCCAGATCCAACTCGCGCTGGGTGACTTCCACCGGCGTGATCTCGTTGGCGAATTCGCCCGCCTGCTGGGCTTTGATGGCACGCTGGTGCGATTGCAGGGCAAAGGCGTCCTGCGCGTCGCGCGACACTTTCCACTGCTGCGCCACTTTTTCAGCAGTCAGCCCCATGCCGTAGGCAATGCCGTAGTCGTCCACGTTGTCGGTGTTGGCAAACACGGTGGGCGACAGGCTGGGTGAGTTGCCCATCATGGGCACCATGCTCATGCTTTCCACGCCCGCGGCGATCATCACGTCGGACTCGCCGACGCGAATCCGGTCGGCGGCCATCTGCACCGCGCTCAGGCCTGAGGCGCAGAATCGGTTGACGGTAATGCCCCCCACACTCTTGGGCAGCCCAGCCAGCACCGCGCCGACGCGCGCCACGTTCAGGCCTTGTTGAGCCTCGGGAATGGCACAACCACAAATCACGTCTTCGATGGTGGCCGGGTCCAGATTGGGCACCTGGGCCAGCGCCGAGCGCAGCACGTGGGCCAGAAGGTCATCTGGGCGGGTGTGCTTGAAATAGCCTTTGTGCGACTTGCCAATAGGCGTGCGGGTGGCTGCGACGATGTAGGCGTCTTGAACTTGTTTCATGTCGGTGCTCCGCTTCAGTTACGCAGGGGTTTGCCGGTGGACAGCATGCCCAGGATGCGCGCTTGCGTCTTGGGATTCACGATCAGACTGCAGAACGCCTGACGTTCCAGCTTCATGAGGTATTCCTCGCTCACCAGCGTACCGGCCTCGACGTCACCGCCGGTCAGGACGTTGGCGATCAGGCTGGCGATGTGGAAATCGTGCTGGCTGATGTAGCCGCCGTCGCGCATGTTGACCAGCGAACCCAGAATGGTGGCCTTGGCCGAGCGACCGCCCACGGCGAACAGGCGCTTGAGCGGCGGGCGGTATCCGGTATTGAACATCGCCTTGGCTTGAGCCACCGCCACATAGAGCAGTTCGTCCTTGTGAGGAACAATGATGTCGCTGTCCAGCAGGTAACCGATCTTGCGACTCTCGATGGCACTGGTGCCGACGGTGGCCATGGCGGCGGCTTTGAAGCCTTCGGTGAGGAAGGGCAGCAGGTCGTTGCCGGTGGAGGCTTTGGCGATTTCTGCGGCGCGGCGGGCGATGTAAGTGAGACCACCGGCGCCAGGCACCAGGCCCACACCCACCTCGACCAGACCGATGTAGCTCTCCATGTGAGCGACGCGCTTGGCGCAATGCACGGCCAGCTCACAACCACCACCGAGCGCCATGCCACGGATCGCAGCCACGGTAGGCACCTGGGCGTAACGCAGCTTGAGCATGACCCGTTGCAGCTCGGCTTCCACGTCTTCAATGGCTGACACACCGGCCGCGATGAAGGCGGGCATCACGGCCTGAAGGTCTGCGCCCACGCTGAAGGGCTCGTCACCCGACCACACCACCAGACCCTGGTAGCTGGCTTCGGCGAGATCCACGGCGCGGCTTAGACCCTCGGTCACGCCGGGCCCGATCGCGTGCATCTTGCTCTTGATGCTGGCGATCAGCACTTCGTCATCGAGCGTCCACAGGCGGATGTCGGCATCTTCATGGATCGTCTTGCCAGCCGTCTCGAACACCGGCGCGTTCTCGCCCAGCAATTGCTCGCGGAACAGCTGGCGCTGATACACCGGCAGATCACGCTTCGCCTGGAACTGGCCGCTGGTGGGGTTCCACGATCCTTCCGGCTGGTGCACACCACCACGATCGGCCACCGGGCCCTTGAATACCCAGTCGGGCAGGGGCGCGTCGCACAGCGTCTTGCCTGCGGCGATGTCTTCCTGGATCATCTGGGCCACTTCCAGCCAGCCAGCTTCCTGCCACAGCTCGAAGGGGCCCTGCTGCATACCAAAGCCCCAGCGCATGGCCTGGTCCACATCTCGCGCGGTGTCAGCGATGGTGGACAGGTGCACGGCGGCGTAGTGGAAGCCGTTACGCAGAATGGCCCACAGGAATTGCCCCTGCGGCCCTTCGGCGTTGCGCAGCAGCTTCAGACGCTCGACGGCTGGCTTCTTGAGCATGCGACCATAGACCTCATCGGCCTTCTGGCCGGCGGGCACGTAGTCCTTGCTCTCCAGCTCGAAGCGCATGATGTCGCGCCCGACCTTCTTGAAGAAACCGGCCTTGGTTTTCTGGCCCAGGTTGCCCATTTCCAGCAGCGTCTTGAGCACCTCGGGCGTACCAAAACTGCCGTAGAACGGATCGGTCTCGGGGCTGAGGGTGTCCTGCAGCGTCTTGATGACGTGGGCCATGGTGTCCAGGCCCACCACGTCGGCGGTGCGGAAGGTGCCGCTGCTGGCGCGCCCCAGGCGCTTGCCGGTCAGGTCATCGACCACATCGAAAGTCAGGCCAAAGCGTTCTGCTTCCTTCATGGTGGACAACATGCCGGCAATGCCGATGCGGTTGGCCACGAAGTTGGGGGTGTCCTTGGCGCGCACCACGCTCTTGCACAGACCGGTGGTCACGAAGGCTTCGAGCTGGTCCAGCACGTGTGGCTGAGTAGTCGGCGTGGCGATCAGTTCCACCAGCGGCATATAGCGCGGGGGGTTGAAGAAGTGGATGCCGCAGAAGCGCGGACGCAGGGCTTCGGGCAGGGCTTCGGACAGCGCGCCGATGGACAGGCCCGAGGTGTTGGAGGCCAGCAACGCGCCCTCCGCCACGAACGGAGCGATTTTCGCGTAGAGGTCGCGCTTCCAGTCCATGCGCTCGGCAATGGCTTCGATGATCAGGTCGCAACCACGCAGCAGCTCCAGGTGCTCTTCGTAGTTGGCGGGCTGGATCAGGTCGGCATCAGCAGCCACGCCCAGCGGGCTGGGCTTGAGCTTCTTGAGGTTGGCCACCGCGCGGGTGACGATGCCGTTCTTGTCTGCCGATTTCGTGTCAGGCAGATCGAACAGGATGACGGGCACCTGGCAGTTGACGAGGTGCGCGGCAATCTGCGCCCCCATCACGCCGGCACCGAGCACGGCGACTTGTTTCACAGTGAAACGATTCATGATGTGTCCTAGGTTTGTCGAGAGGCGGGGCAATTACTGCACGCGCACCCAGGTTTGCGTCCGGCCGATCGGGCCGATGGCGCCACGCACCTCCATGCGCTGACCACCGTCAATCGGGGTGAGTCGCAGACTGTAAGAACGGCCGTTTTCCGGATCCAGAATCCGACCGCCCTCCCACACCGCGCGTCCTTCTGCCTGGCGGGCGCCGCGAATGATTTCCAGGCCGATCATGGGTTGATCCTTCCGGTCATCGGTACAGGCTGTGCAACGCGCATTCTGGTCAGCACCTTCGCGCAGCAGTTGGGTGATGCGCCCGGTCAGCACCCCCTGCTCCTCAGTGATCACGATCGCCGAACGGGGTTGCTGGGTTTTGTCGTCGATGCTGTGCCAGGTACCGACGGGCGTCATGTCAGCCCAGGCGGCCATGGACAGCAGACCGGCGGCAAGCATCAGGCTTGTCTTGAATGGAAGTGCAGTGTTCATCGTGGTCTCCTATTGATTGTTCAGGCCAGAGCAGCTTCGGTGTCCATCAGGACCTGGCTGCCAGTACGGGCAGTGCGCATGAGAGAAGCGGTTTCTGGGAACAGCTTGGCGAAGTAGAAACGCGCCGTCTGGAGTTTGGCGGTGTAGAACGGGTCGGTGCTGCCGGCTGCGATCTGCTTGAGCGCCACCGAGGCCATGCGGGCAAAGAAGTAACCGAACACGAGGTGACCCGCCACGCGCAGGTAGTCCACGGCGGCAGCGCCCACCTCATCGGGGTTCTGGAAGCCCTTGAAGCCGATTTCAGTGGTGAACTTGGTCATCTGTTCACCCAGGTAGGCCAGCGGGTTGATGAACTCGGCCATCTTTTCGTTGACGCCTTCTTCAGCCACCAGCGCGCCCACCAGTTTGGCAAACTTCTTCAGGGTGGCGCCGTTATTGGCCAATACCTTGCGGCCCAGCAGGTCAAGCGACTGGACGGTGTTGGTGCCTTCGTAAATCATGTTGATACGGGCATCGCGCACGTACTGCTCCATGCCCCACTCCTTGATGTAGCCGTGACCACCAAAAACTTGCTGGCACATCATGGTGGCTTCCCAGCCGTTGTCGGTCAGGAAGGCTTTGGCGATCGGGGTCAGCAGAGCCAGCAGCTCGGCGCTGTCCTTGCGGACTTTTTCGTCAGGGTGGTGCAGCTCCTTGTCCAACAGCAAGGCGCAGAAGGTCAACAAGGCACGGCCGCCTTCAGCGTAGGCCTTGGCGGTGAGCAACATCTTGCGCACGTCGGGATGCACGATGATCGGATCTGCTGGCTTGTCCTTGGCTTTGGTCCCGCTCAGGCTGCGCATCTGGATGCGGTCCTTGGCGTAGGCCAGCGCATTCTGAAAGGCGACTTCGGTCAGGCCCACCGACTGGTTGCCCACACCCAGGCGGGCGGCGTTCATCATCACGAACATGGCTTGCAGGCCCTTGTTGGGCTGACCGACCATGGTGCCGACCGCTTCATCCAGAACCATCTGCGCGGTGGCGTTGCCATGGATGCCCATCTTGTGCTCCAGACCACCGCAATAGATGCCATTGCGCTCGCCCAGCGAGCCGTCGGCCTTCACGTGGTACTTGGGCACCAGGAACAGGCTGATGCCTTTGCTGCCCTGGGGTGCGTCGGGCAGGCGAGCGAGCACCAGGTGAATGATGTTCTCAGCCAGGTCATGCTCGCCGGCGCTGATGAAGATCTTCTGGCCGGTGATCTTGTAGGTGCCATCAGGCTGAGGTTCGGCCTTGGTGCGCAGCAGGCCCAGGTCGGTCCCGCAGTGGGGTTCAGTCAGGCACATGGTGCCTGTCCATTCACCGCTGGTGAGCTTGGGCAGGTAAGTCGCTTTCTGCTCATCGGAACCATGGGCGTGCAGACACTCGTAGGCGCCGTGGCTCAAGCCGGGGTACATGGTCCAGGCCTGATTGGCGCTGTTGAGCATTTCATAGAACGCCTGATTCACCACAAAGGGCAAACCTTGACCGCCAAATGCCGGATCGCAGCTGAGTGCCGGCCAGCCGCCTTCGACGTACTGCTTGTAGGCTTCTTTGAAACCCTTGGGCGCCTTCACTTCGTGGGTGGTCTTGTCCAGCGTGCAGCCTTCCTGATCGCCGCTGATGTTGATGGGAAACGCCACTTCAGCCGCAAATTTGCCGCCCTCTTCCAGCACCGCATTGATGGTGTCGGCGTCCACATCGGCGTGGGGCGGACAGACCTTGAGTTCTTCCGTCACCTGAAAAACCTCGTGCAAGACGAATTGCATGTCTCGCAGGGGGGGGGTGTAACTGGGCATGGTGGTCTCCTTGAAGGACGGTTGCGGGTGAAAAAGGACAGTTAAGGACAGTTGCGCGACAAGATGTTGTCAAAACCTTGACGGGCGCGTTGCAATCCGTTGGGATTGCGCAAAAAACGGGCTTCGTAGTGCAGGGCCAGAATCAGGCCGTGGATTTCGAAGGCGATCTGCCTCGCATCGGCCTCAGGTTTGAGGTGACCTTCGCGGACAGACAGTTCAACGGCGCGGTAGATGGCCGACTGCCAGGTGTTGACGGTTTCGACGAGCGCATCGCGGACCGGGCCAGGGCGGTCGTCAAATTCGACGGCGCCGCTGATGTAAATGCATCCGGAGTCGATTTCAGCGGAGGTCTGGCGCATCCAGTTGTCAAACAGCATGCGCAAACGTGGCAAGCCGCGAGGAGCCTTCAAGGCAGGATAGAACACTTCCTGCTCAAAGCGCTCATGGTATTCACGGACCACGGAAATCTGCAGTTCCTCGCGCGAGCCAAAATGGGCAAACACACCCGACTTGCTCATCTGCATGACTTCAGCAATCGCACCGATGCTCAAGCCTTCCAGACCGACCTGCGAGGCCAGAGCCAAAGCCGCATCCACAATAGCCGCTTTGGTCTGCTGACCTTTGTGGGCCCCACGCGTCATGGCGGTGACTTTGGGTGAACGGGATTTGGTGGCGACGACCATGGCTTAAATAAAACGAACGATCGTGCTATTTTAGGGTTGAATCCAGATTCGTCAACCCAGGAAACCCAGCCAATGACTAGGGTTTACCCTGATTCGACAAAGCGTGTTGCAAAACCGCCTGCAATTGCTCGGTCGGCAAGCGTATGAACCCGCTGCGGGCATAACGCTGGATGCGTCCCATCAGGAAACCAGACAACAGGCTGGCCATCGCCTCTGGCTCTGGCTGCTCGGCCTCTCGCAAGCGTTGCTTGATGGCGGATTCGATCTTGTCGAACAGCAGGTCCATGCGCGCACGCAGGCGTTCGTGTTCCAGCACCAGGGCGTCGCCCGCCATGACACGCGCCATGCCGGGATTCTTTTCAGCAAATTGCAACACCAGCGTCACCACCATGGCCACTTGTTGGCGTGGATCGGGCTCACGGTCGCTGATTTGCTGCACCAGGCCCAGGAGGCTCTGTTCGATGAAACCCAGCAGACCGTCGAACATCTGGGCCTTGCTGGCAAAGTGACGGTAGAGCGCCGCTTCACTGACTTGCAGACGCGCCGCGAGTGCCGCCGTCGTGACCCGCTCACCCCCCGGCTGCTCCAGCATCTGTGCCAGGGCCTGCAGAATCTGCAGGCGCCGTTCGCCGGGTGGAAGGCGCGGTGTGCTCATGAAGCGGGTCAGTGGGAGCGGATCATGGTGCCGAACGCCTGGTCGCTCAGGATTTCCAGCAGCATGGCGTGCGGTACCCGACCGTCGATGATGTGCACCGCGTTGACCCCACTTCGCGCGGCATCCAGCGCCCCAGCGATCTTGGGAATCATGCCGCCACTGATGGTGCCGTCGGCGACCAGTTCATCGATCTGCTTCATGGTGAGCGTGGGTAGCAATTGCCCCTGCTTGTCCAGCACGCCGGGAATATTGGTGAGCATAAGCAGCTTTTCAGCTTGCAGGACTGTGGCCAGCTTGGCCGCCACCACATCGGCATTGATGTTGTAGCTTTCGTTGTGCTCCCCGAAACCAATCGGGCTGACCACCGGGATGAACTGGTCGTCCTGCAGCGCCTTGACCACACTGGGGTCGATACCCACGATGTCACCGACCTGCCCGACGTCGTGCTCCTTGGTCGGGTCGGCCTGGTCCACCATGCGAAGCTTGCGGGCATGGATCATGGCGCCGTCGCGGCCTGTCAGCCCCACGGCCTTGCCACCCGCGCGGTTGATGAGACCCACGATGTCTTGCTGGACCTCGCCAGCCAGCACCCATTCGACGACCTCCATGGTCTCGGCGTCGGTCACGCGCATGCCCTGAATGAATTGGCCCTGCTTGCCCAGCCGCTTGAGCAAACCCTCGATTTGTGGACCGCCCCCGTGGACCACCACCGGATTGATCCCCACCAGCTTGAGCAGCACCACGTCTTCGGCAAAAGCCGCTTGCAGGTCGGGGTCGGTCATGGCGTTGCCCCCGTACTTGATGACCATGGTCTTGCCGTGGAACTTGCGGATGTAGGGCAGCGCCTGAGCCAGGATGTCGGCCCGGTCGCGGGGCTGGATGTGGGTGGTTTCGCGAGCGATGGAGTTCATGGAAGTTGGGACGTATTTACCGCATTGTGCCGCAATCGTCGCGTGCCAGACAGGTCATGAAAACACGGTAGCGAGAAAGCAGCAAACCGGGTAAAAACGGAATATGCCTATGCAGCCTCAGGAAATCGAACTCAAGCTGGTCATCCTTCGCTTATCGGGCGAGGACGCCCTCAAGCAATTGCGCCGCAGCCCCAGCCTGGCTCGACGCGCCATGAGCCAGCACTGGCTGGAGAACCGTTATTTCGACACGCCTGATGGCCAGCTACAGCAGCACCGCTGTGCGCTACGCCTGCGTCATATCCGACCACACCCCGAGCCGATCCGCGCGACTCAACCACCCACCTGGATCCAGACCTTCAAAACCGCTGGTCAAAGCCAGGGCGGGCTGAGCCAGCGTGGGGAATGGGAAGCCCCGGTCATCCAGGCCCGGCTTGATCGGGAAGCACTCAGAGGGACCGCCTGGGACGCCCTGGACCCCAATGACGCCTGGTTCAGCCAGTTACAACCCCTCTTTGAAACGCGCTGCCTGCGCACCACCTGGCAAGTCAGGCGCAAGGACGGCACCCACATCGAAGTCGCCCTGGATGCCGGTGAGGTGCTGGCACGGGGGCGGACCGCCCCATTTGTGGAGCTGGAACTGGAATCCAAATCGGGGTCCGCTGACACTCTCTTTGAACTGGCTGAAGAACTGGCCAAGCGGGTGCCGGTGTTGCCCAGTAACCGCAGCAAGGCCGAACGGGGACAGGCCTTGTGGGCCGATCGCTTGCTGGAGCCGGCCAAAGCCCGCCATTTGCAAGCCGGCACGAACGAACCGATCGCCTCGCTGGCTGTCCGCGCGATGGAAGAGATGCTGGACCAGTTCAGCCGGAATCTGGACAGCCTGATGTACAGTGACGCACCGGAACTCGTGCACCAGGCGCGGGTGGGCTGGCGGCGGTGGCGAAGCATGCACAAACTGCTGCGGCCCTGGCTGGACGAAGCACCCGACGTCACTCCGATGAAACCGTTGCTGCAGGCCTTGGGCCATCAACGTAACCTGGACGTGGCCTGCACCGAAACCCTTCCCTTGTGGGCACCGTCATGGCCTGGCGAAGGCACCGTCTGGCTGGACAGTGTGGAAATCCTCAAAGACGCTCGCGAACAACATCGCGCCCACTTGCGTGACTGCCTGGCAGACCCGGAGGTCGGTCTGGCTCTGCTGCGCTGGGCCCGTACTCTCTGGCAAATGAACGACAAGCCCTTGGACCTTACAAAAAGGGAAGCGCTGGAACGACTGGCGCGTTGGCATCGACAGATGCGCGCCTTGCTGCACCCAGCGCATGACACCTGGATAGACGTCGCCAGCCTGCACAAAGCCCGGCTTCTGGCCAAGCGACTGCGCTACGGCTCCGAAGCACTGGCCAGCGCCCTCCCCGCACGCAAGCAGCGCCGGGTGAATCAGTGGATGAGCGCGGCCCAGTCGTGGCAGACCCGGATCGGCCAGGCGCGTGACGCCTGGCAAGCCGCCGAGTGCCTGCAGGCTGTCGGTGGCTCCGAGGCAATGGCCTATTTTCTGAAAGGGGTGGGCGCCGCCATGGATCGCTCGGCACAGGAAAAAGCCAACCAGCGCTGACTACACGCAGGGCTGTTAGCGGGTGAGCCAGTGCCGCGCTCCATGGCTCATGGCATCCACGGCAGCCACCATCAACAGCATGACGGCCAGCACCGTGGCGGTTTTGTCAATCTGGAACAAACCCATGTGGAAGGACAGCAACTGGCCCAGACCGCCAGCCCCCACGACCCCCAGGATAGCGGCGGCGCGAATGTTGTTTTCCCAGCGGTACAGGGTGTAGCTCAGCAACTGGGGCAGGATCTGAGGCAAGGTAACGTAAAGGAAAACACGGCCATTGCTGATCCCTTGCGCCCCCAGGGCCTCACCCGGGCCGGGTGGCGCGTTCTCGATGGCTTCGGCAAACAGGCGCCCAAGCACGCCTGTGGTGTGCAAGGCCAGGGCCAGAGTGCCGGCAAACGGGCCCAAGCCCGCCGAAATAAGCAGCAGCGCCGCCCAGACCAGCTCGGGAATCGAACGCAAGACATTCAGCACCCAGCGGGTGAGGCCACGCGCCCAGGCGGTATCGCCCGCGTGCAGTCGACTGCCAGGCAAGGCCAGCGCCAGGCCGGCGATAGCGGCCAGCAGCGTCCCCAGCAAGGACATGGCAAAAGTCTCCCAGACCCCGATGGCGACCTTCTGCACAAAGGGCGCTGACAGATCGGGCGGGAAGAATTCACCCACAAACCGGCCCATGCTGCGCATGGCGTCGGCTGAGAAAAACGCCGCCCACTGCAGATCGAGCGACCAGAAGCTCGCCACCACCAGCGCGATCACGCCCACGGTGAACCAGCAAGCCTTGCAACGGGCGTGGAACAAGGGCGGCGGAAGCCGGTAGGGAGGGTTGGCGGCGCGCGGTCGGGTCATGCTCACCCCAGCGCCTTGCGCAGCCCTGCGCTGACCCGGTCCGCAAAGGCCACCAGCAGGATGAAAACAATCAACATGGTGGCCACTTCGCCGCCATTGAACATGCGCATGGAGTTATCCAGCTGCTGCCCCAGCCCTCCGGCGCCCACAAAACCCAACACCACGGTGGAACGGATGGCGCATTCCCAGCGGTAGACGGTGTAGCTGGTCAGTTCGGCGGCGTTGGTGGGCAACAAGGCAAACAGGAAAGCCTGCAAACGCCCGCTGCCGTTGCGCAGCAGGGTTTCGGTGGAGTGGGTTTCGCCACTTTCCAGAATTTCACCATAGACCTTGCCCAGCATCCCTCCATAAGTCAGGGCGATGGCGAGCACGCCAGCTGTTGGCCCCAGACCCACCACGCGCACGAACACCAGCGCCCAGACCAGCTCGGGAATGCTGCGCAAGAGGATGAGCAACCAGCGGATCAGCTGACGCAGCCAACGAGGGCCCACCGCCATGCGGCCAGACAGTGCGGAGATGGACAACACCCGGGTGTTGAGCAAAGTCAGGGGAATGGCAATCACCAACGCGAGCGTCATGCCTGCCGTGGCGATGGCGATGGTGCGCCAGGACTCGCGCAGCACCATGGTCATGAATTCCCGGTCGTAGGCAAGCGGCCAGAAGCTACCGATGAAGTGGGCACTCACCTGCAGGTTCTCGGGTTCGAAAAAGACCCAGGGACGGAATTCCGTGGCCACCAGCAGGGGCCACATCAGCACCAACGCTGCACTGATCCAGAACAGGCGCGGCCACCAGGCCGGATCGCGATCCAGGGGTGCCTTGCCTGCAGGAGCCAGCGGAGGTGCGACCATCAGACGGTCAGCGACAGTGCATGACCACCGGAGCGGGCATGGCGTCGGGCTCGATGGGCGCCGCCATCTCACCCCGAAGTTCGTGCTCGTACTGGTCGTAGAGCCGGGCCAGCCGCTCGCGGGTCACTTCAGCAGCGGGCAGATCGAAAGCGACCTGCCCATCGCGCAAGCCGATGATGCGTGGAAAGTGCGCCAGGGCACGATCCACCTGATGCAGCGTCGCCACCAGCGTCACCCCTCGGGCCTGGGCTTCCTGGGTCAGCGTCTCGATGGCCTGACGGGAGCGGCTCGGGTCCAGCGCCGACAAGGGCTCGTCCACCAGCCAGAAACGCGCCGGGGCCAGCAACGCGCGGGCCAGCCCCACGCGCTGGCGCTCACCGCCTGACAGGCGGTCGACGCGCTCAAACAGCTTCTCGCCCAGATCGAACCGATCCAGCGCCTCGAAGGCGGCGGGGATGTCCGCCGGGTAGATGAGCGACCGGACACTGGCCCAGAAACCCATGGCAGGCAAACGTGCGGCCAGCACCGCCGTGACCACGCGTTGACGCGGTGGCAACGGCGGCACCTGAGGGGCCAGAAACAGCTGTCCCCGCAAGCGCTGCAAGGCATGTCTGGACAGCGTCCAGGGCGATTGCCCGTCCAGCATGAAACGGCCATGCCGGGGTGGCAATCCGCAGCAGAGCACTTGCAGCAGCGTGGTCTTGCCCGCACCAGACGGCCCGATGATGGCCACCTGCTCACCGGCACCGATCTGCAGAGAGATCTGGCGCAGCGCAGGGGTGACCCCCGGCCGGGCCGCCGGGTGCGCGGCGATGACTTGATCCAGCTCGATGTTCAAAACGTGAAACGCTTGGGTTCAGAGGCCATCAGAGAAGACCCGCGCTGCGCGCCGCCTCTTCCAGGCCCCGGTAGTTTTCGGGCTGGGTCGGCACATAACGGGTCGCCCGGTTCAGACGCAGAATTTCCGCGTGCTCGGGGTTGGCCGGGTCCAGCGCCAGCAACGCGTTCTTGATGCGCTGCTGCAGGTCAGCCGGCATGTCGGCGTGCACCGACCAGTTGTAGTTGAAGAATGGTGGCGTGGTGTAGAACACGTTCACCTGCTGGGTGTCGACACGGTTTTGCTCGACAAACATGCGCCACACCGTGATGTCCAGGGCGGCGGCGTCCACACGGCCACTCACGACGGCAGCGATGGTGGCGTCATGCGCGCCACTGAAGGCGACGCGACGGAAGTCGCGCTCGGGCTCGATACCGGCGGCGAGCAGGAAGCTGCGCGGCATCAGGTGGCCAGACGTGCTGCTGGGCGAACCGAAGGAAACCTGTCGGCCACGCAGATCATTCAAAGAAGTGATGCCGGAATTCGTGCGGGCAATGAAGACGGATTGGAAGCGGGTGTCTTCCTCGCGCTGCGCCAAGGGCACGATCCGGCCACCCGAGCGGCGATTGGCCTGCACATGGGTGAAGCCACCGAACCAGACCAGATCCACACGCTTGTTGACCAGGGCCTCCACGGCAGCGGGGTAGTCGTTGACCGGGTTGAATTCCACGCGCATGCCCAGTGCCTGACTGAGGTAGTTGGCCAGCGGGGTGAACTTGCGAATTTGCTCGGTCGCGGCTTCTTCGGGAATGGTGGTGACGCGCAACACATTGCCGGATTGCGCCCAGGCCTGACCGGACAGGGCCAAGGCCGACGCCATACCGAATGCCATCAAGGCACGGCGTGAGGTGGATAGCTTGTTTAAAGAAAGCATGAGTGTTCCAGTTTGAAAAGGAGGAATGGGCAAAAGGGCATTCCGCTAGGAATTAGAACGCAATTCGATTCGACTTGATCAGGCCAGGGCCTCTCCGGCGGGAGCCCTCATCCACCTGATTGAGCATCATGAACATGCCCAATCGAAGAGTGAGGCAGCCTTTGCCTTTCTTCGGACAGGTTTCGGTCAAAATGGCTGACATGAAAGGTCGGAAGGCTGTAACCACTGTCTGCATCGTGACGCCAGCTCTGGCCGACGCCAACAATGGCAACTGGCAGACGGCTCGCCGCTGGGCCCACCAGCTGTCAAAGGAATATCGGGTCAGGCTGGTGCAATCCTGGCCTGACTCTCCCGATCAGGCCATGCACGATGATGTATTGCTTGCCTTGCACGCCCGGCGGTCGGCCGCATCGATAGACGCCTGGCACCTGAAGCACCCTCACCGCTGCCTGATCGTGGCCCTGACGGGGACGGACCTGTACCGCGATATTGAGACCGACATGCAGGCCCAGGCATCGCTGCGGCATGCCCAGCGGCTGATCGTGCTGCAGGAAGACGGGCTGCAAAGCCTGCCACCCACCTGGCGGTCTAAAGCCCGGGTGGTCTACCAGTCCAGCACAGCCCGCCAGCCCCTGACCAAAACCCGCCGTTGGCTCAATGTGGTGGTGGCGGGCCATTTGCGTGAGGAAAAATCGCCTCAGACGGTATTTGACATCGCGCGGCGGCTGAAGCCGGAGGATGGTATTCGTATCGCCCACCTGGGGCTGGGACTGGACCCGACACTGGCCGAAGCAGCGGCGGAGACCGCCCGACTATGCCCCCACTATCGCTGGCTGGGGGGCGTGACCCACGCCCAGGCTCGGTCACGCATCCAGAGAGCGCACCTGCTGCTACACCCCAGTCGCATGGAAGGCGGAGCCCATGTGATCATGGAAGCGGTGACGAGTGGAACCGCTGTCGTGGCATCGCGGGTATCCGGCAATGTGGGCATGCTGGGGGCAGACTACGCAGGCTATTTCCCCTGGGGTGATGCGCAAGTAGCCACTCAGTTGCTGCGAGCATGCCACGACTCCCTCAAGGGCCCAGGAAACGCCCATGCAGACCTGTGGTCGACTTTACACGCACAATGTGATCAACGGGCGGTCCTGTTTTTGCCTGAAACCGAGGCGCATGCACTCCGGACCGTCCTGGCTGATGTATTGAACGACCCCACTCCTTGTTGAACATGAATGCTCCTCTTCATTCTCCCACCCCTCGACTGACCAGCCTGTCCCACGGAGGAGGTTGCGGCTGCAAGATAGCCCCTGGCGTGTTGAGCGAAATCCTCAAAACGACCACGGCGATGCCCATTCCGCCGCAACTGCTGGTGGGCATTGAAACGGCCGACGATGCTGCGGTTTACCAGCTGAATGACGATCAAGCGCTGATCGCCACCACCGATTTCTTCATGCCCATCGTGGATGATCCATTTGACTTTGGCCGCATTGCTGCCACCAATGCGATCAGCGACGTTTACGCCATGGGCGGCACACCCATCATGGCGCTCGCGCTGGTGGGCATGCCGGTGAGTGTGCTGCCGATCGAGACGATTGGCAAGATTCTGGAAGGCGGACAATCGGTCTGTCGTGAAGCAGGCATCCCGATTGCCGGAGGACACACCATCGATTCGGTGGAACCGATTTACGGACTGGTGGCCCTGGGGCTGGTGCATCCGAAACGCGTCAAGCGCAATGCCGATGCGCAAGTGGGTGACCGACTCATCCTGGGCAAACCTCTCGGTGTGGGCGTGATGTCGGCCGCCCTGAAAAAAGACGCGCTTGACCCGGAAGGCTATGCGCAGATGATCGCCAACACCACCCAGCTCAATACGCCCGGGCCAGAACTGGCCGCCCTCGATGGTGTCCACGCCCTGACCGATGTGACCGGCTTTGGTCTGGCTGGACACGCCCTGGAAATGGCGCGCGGGGCCAAGGCCTGCATTCAACTGGACATGGCCCGTGTGCCCCTGCTGCCGGGTGTGCGCGAGTGGGCTGCTCGAGGCATGGTGACCGGTGCCTCCGGCCGGAACTGGGCCGCCTTCGGGCACGAAGTGCAGTTACAAGAGGGGCGTGACGCCATCGATCAGGCCTTGCTGACCGACCCACAGACCAGTGGCGGGCTGCTCGTGGCCTGCGCCCCGGATGCGGTCCATGCGGTATTGGCGGTTTTCCAGCGCCATGGGTTTGCTGCGGCTGCCGATGTCGGTGAAATCACCGCTGCCGGCTTGGATGGTCCGCGTCTGGTGGTGCGCTGATCGCTTCGCCTCAAAAACGTCCGGTGAATCGATAACGCGAGGCCGGATGCCACATGGAGGCACAAGAGGCCACCTGCCCCATGGAATGCGTTTGCCGATGCAGCACCAGACAGGGTTCCGTGGGCTCCATGCTCAACAGGCGGGCCCAGTCCTCAGGAGGGTGGCAGGCTTCGATTTCAAAGCTCACCCCTTGGAGCGGAGCCACCCGCATGAGGTAGGCATTCGGTGTCTGACTGGAAAAATCCTGGTTCAGATAGTCTGGGGCCACCTGGGGGTTGACATGGCGATCCTCCACTTGAATGGCCAGCCCGTTCTCGAAATGCACGATCACTGAGCGAAACAGCCACGCCCCCACTGGACGTTCAAAGCGGCGGGCCTGCATCACGTTGGCCCGCACCCGCTCCAGCCGATGCAATTCACTGTGATGGCGATGACCGCGCGCCCTGATTTCTTCAGCGATGTTGCGGATCTCGACCAGCGTGGACTGGTACTTCTGTTGCGCCACGTAGGTGCCTGATCCCTGTATCCGCACGACGATCTGCTCGTCGCTGAGTTCGCGGATCGCCCGGTTCACGGTCATGCGCGAGACGCCGAAATGCCTCGCCAACGCTTCCTCGGCAGGAATGGCGTCACCCTCCTTCCAGACACCGGCATGAATCTGAGCCAGCACATGGTCTTTGATCTGTTGGTAAGCCGGCAAGGAAGTGGGCATGTGGGAAACGAAAGAAACAAGATGTACGCCAATTGTATTGACGAAAACCAAAATTCGTCTTCATAATGTATATACATTTAGATCCATGAAGGAGATTCGATGCCAACCCGTACCGATCCATCCCGTGTGATCCGCGCCCCGCGCGGCACCACACTGCATTGCAAGAACTGGCTCACCGAAGCAGCCTACCGGATGATCCAGAACAACCTGGACCCCGAAGTCGCCGAAAACCCGCAATCCCTGGTGGTGTACGGCGGGATCGGGCGTGCGGCCCGTGACTGGGCCTGTTTTGACCAGATCCTGGCCACGTTGAAGACCCTCAACGAAGACGAGTCGCTGCTGATCCAGTCGGGCAAGCCGGTCGGTGTGTTCAAGACCCACCCCAACGCCCCGCGCGTGCTGCTGGCCAACTCCAACCTGGTGCCCAAGTGGGCCAACTGGGAACACTTCAACGAACTCGACCGCAAGGGCCTGTTCATGTACGGCCAGATGACGGCCGGGAGCTGGATCTACATCGGCAGCCAGGGCATCGTGCAAGGGACGTTCGAGACCTTTGTGGAGGCTGGCCGCCAGCACTACCACAACGACCTGTCTGGCAAGTGGATACTGACCGCGGGCCTGGGCGGCATGGGTGGAGCGCAGCCGCTGGCGGCCACGCTGGCGGGGGCATGCTCGCTGAACATCGAGTGCCAGCAGAGCAGCATCGACTTCCGCCTGCGTACGCGCTATGTGGACAAGCAGGCACGCGACATCGACCACGCACTGGAGCTGATCAAGGAACACACCGCCAGGAAAGAGGCGGTATCGATCGCGTTGCTGGGCAATGCGGCAGAGGTGCTGCCTGAACTGGTGAAACGCGCCAAGGCCGGTGGCCTCAAGCCCGATCTGGTGACCGACCAGACCTCTGCCCACGATCTCATCAACGGCTACCTCCCCATCGGCTGGACGGTGGCGCAATGGAAAGCGGCCCAACAGGACCCGAGCCAACACCAGCGCCTGACCGAAGCCGCCGCCCAAGGCTGTGCCGTGCATGTGCAGGCCATGCTGGATTTCCAGGCCATGGGCATTCCCACCGTGGACTACGGCAACAACATCCGCCAGGTGGCCTTCGACCAGGGTGTGAAGAACGCCTTCGACTTTCCTGGCTTCGTGCCCGCCTACATTCGCCCGCTGTTCTGCGAGGGCAAGGGTCCGTTCCGTTGGGTGGCCCTGTCAGGCGACCCGGAGGACATCTACAAGACCGACGCCAAAATCAAGGAGCTCTTCCCCGACAACCACCACACCCACCGCTGGCTGGACATGGCGCGCGAACGCATTGCCTTCCAGGGTCTGCCCGCGCGCATCTGCTGGCTGGGCCTGGGTGAGCGCCACCGCGCCGGCCTGGCTTTCAATGAGATGGTGAAGAACGGCGAGCTCAAGGCCCCAATCGTGATCGGACGCGACCACCTGGACACCGGCTCGGTGGCCAGCCCCAACCGCGAAACCGAAGGCATGCGCGATGGCACCGACGCCGTCAGCGACTGGCCGCTGCTCAACGCCCTGCTCAACACCGCCGGCGGCGCCACCTGGGTCAGCTTGCACCATGGCGGTGGTGTGGGCATGGGCTATTCGCAACACTCGGGCATGGTCATCGTGGCCGATGGCACCGATGCAGCGGCTGAACGACTGGCGCGCGTGCTGGTCAACGACTGCGGCTCGGGCGTGATGCGCCATGCCGACGCTGGCTACGAGCTGGCCATTGAAACCGCCCAGAAACAGGGCTTGCACTTACCCATGCTGCGTGCATGATGACGACCATGAACACCCCTTTACTCATTCAACCCGGCCAGATGACCCTGGCCCACCTTCGTCAAGTCTGGCTGGGCACCGTGCAGGCCTCCCTGCCCCCCCAGGCCTATGACACCATGGCCGCATCCAGCGCCACCATCCAGGCCATCGTGAATCAAGGCGATGCCGCCTACGGCATCAACACCGGCTTCGGCAAACTGGCCAAGACGCGCATCCCGGACGAGCAACTGGAAGCCCTGCAACGCAACCTCATCCTCTCGCATTCGGTGGGTTGCGGCGACCCCATGAGCGCGGCCACGGTGCGGCTGGTCATGGTCATGAAGGCGGCCAGTCTGGCGCGCGGCTACTCGGGCGTGCGCCCGGTGGTGGTGGACACGCTGCTCGCCGTGCTCAACGCTGGGATCGTCCCGCGCATTCCGGTCAAAGGCTCGGTGGGCGCTTCAGGTGACTTGTCGCCGCTGTCGCACATGACGCTCACGCTCATGGGCGAAGGCGATGCCTGGTACCAAGGCGAATGGCAGCCCGCCGCTCAAGTCCTGAAAACCGCAGGCATCCCCCCGCTGACGCTGGCGGCCAAGGAAGGGCTGGCGCTGATCAACGGCACCCAGGTGTCCACCGCACTGGCGCTGCATGGCCTGTTCATGGCCGAGCGCCTGCTGGAAGCCGGCACGGTGATCGGTGCCTTGTGCGTGGACGCGGCCAAGGGCAGCGATGCCCCCTTTGACCCGCGCATTCATGCCGTGCGCGGCCAACCCGGCCAGATGGCTCAGGCAGCCGCGACGCGCAACCTGCTGCAGGGCAGTCAGATTCGCCTGTCGCACCTGGACAACGACGAACGCGTGCAAGACCCCTATAGCCTGCGCTGCCAGCCTCAGGTCATGGGTGCCTGCCGCGACCTTATCGCCAACGCCGCACGCACCTTGCTGATCGAGGCCAACGCCGTGACCGATAACCCGCTGGTGTTCACCGACACCGGCGAAGTGCTCTCCGGCGGCAACTTCCACGCCGAACCGGTGGCGTTTGCGGCCGACACGCTGGCCCTGGCCATCAGCGAAATCGGGGCGATTTCCGAGCGGCGCATCGCGCTGCTGATCGACAGCACGCTCTCGGGGTTGCCGCCCTTCCTGGTGGACAACCCAGGACTGAACAGCGGATTCATGATCGCTCACGTCACCGCTGCCGCGCTGGCCTCGGAAAACAAATCCCACGCCCACCCGGCCAGTGTGGACAGTCTTCCCACCAGTGCCAACCAGGAGGACCATGTGAGCATGGCCACCTACGCCGGGCGGCGCCTGGGCGAAATGGCCGACAACACCGCCACCATTCTGGGCATCGAATGGCTGGCTGCGGCGCAGGGGGTGGACTTCCACCGCCCGCTGGCCACCTCGCCTCGCCTTCAAAAGACCCACGCCACCCTGCGTACGAAGGTGCCGTTCTATGACCGCGACCGCCTGTTTGCGCCCGATATCGAAGCCGCCAGCCACCTCGTGGTCCAAGGCCGGGCAACCGAGGGCAACGAGGACGCGCTGGCTGCGCTTTGGGCAGACTGAGGATGAGTACCCCGCCCACGCGGACGCTCTGGCGCAACGCCCGTCTGGTCACGTTGACTGGCGACGACTGGGGCCTGATCGAATCGGGCGCTGTGGTGACCGAAGGCGAACGCATCGCCTGGGTCGGCCCCGCATCCACATTGCCTGCTGGCCGCCTGACAGTGGACGAAGAGCACGACCTGGGCGGTGGCCTGCTCACCCCTGGTCTGGTCGATTGCCACACCCACCTCGTCTATGGCGGGCGCCGGGCCGATGAGGCCGAGATGCGCCTGAATGGCGCCAGCTACGAGCAGATCGCACGGGCAGGTGGTGGCATCCGCTCCACGGTGGCCGCCACCCGCGCCGCGAGCGAGGACGCGTTGCTGGCCGGGGCGGTGCGCCGTGCGCAGGCGCTCAGGCAGCAGGGCGTGACCACGCTGGAGGTGAAGTCCGGCTACGGCCTGTCACTGGAGGCCGAGGCGCGCTGCCTGCGTGTGGCGCGGCGCCTGGGGGATGAAATGGGCCTCTCAGTGCGCACCACTTTTCTCGGGGCGCATGCCCTGCCCCCGGAATTCGAGGGCAGACCGGACGACTACATCGACGCCGTGTGCGACTGGCTGTCGACCTTGCATGCCCAGGGGCTGGTGGATGCGGTCGATGCCTTCTGCGAAACCATCGGCTTTACCCCGGCACAGACACGCCGGGTGTTTGAAACGGCACGGTCCCTGGGGGTACCGGTCAAACTGCATGCGGAACAGCTGTCAGATCAGGGCGGTGCAGCGCTTGCAGCCTCTTTCGGCGCGCTCTCGTGCGACCACCTGGAACACCTGAGCCCGGCTGGCGTGGCTGCCATGAAGGCCGCCGGCACCGTGGCGGTGCTGTTGCCCGGCGCGTTTTACATGCTGCGCGAAACCCAGTTGCCCCCAGTGACCGCGCTGCGCGAGGCCGGCGTGCCCATGGCTGTGTCCACCGACCACAACCCTGGCACCTCGCCCGCGCTGTCGCTGCCGCTGATGGCACACATGGCTTGCAGCTTCTTCCGCCTCACCCCACTGGAAGCCGTGCGCGGCATCACGGTCCACGCCGCGCGCGCACTGGGTTTGCACGACCGGGGCACCCTCGCCCCCAGTCAGCGCGCCGACCTGGC
>JAUVYR010000104.1 GCA_030602985.1 Burkholderiales bacterium | reverse complement strand
CAAAGGCCGTGTGCGTCTGGAGTACCGCATTCCCGCCCGTGGCCTGATCGGCTTCAGCAACGAATTCCTGAACCTGACGCGCGGCTCGGGGCTGATCGCCTCCATCTTCGATGGCTACGAGCCTCACAAGGGCGACATCGGTGGCCGCAAGAACGGTGTGCTGATTTCCATGGACGACGGCGAGATCTTCACCTATGCGCTGGGCAAGCTGGACGACCGCGGCCGCATGTTCGTCAAGGCCGGCGATCCGGTTTACGAAGGCATGATCATCGGCATCCACAGCCGCGACAACGACCTGGTGGTGAATGCCACCCGTACCAAACAGCTGACCAACTTCCGCGTCAGCGGCAAGGAAGACGCGATCAAGATCACGCCGCCGATCGAGTTGACACTGGAGTACGGCGTGGACTTCATCGACGACGACGAACTGGTCGAGATCACACCCAAGAGCATCCGCCTGCGCAAGCGACACCTGAAAGAGCACGAGCGCAAGCGTGCCCAGCGCGAGGGCGCATGAACCTGCGCCACGGTCAGGCCGTGGCCGTGATGGTGCTGGTGACGTTCCTGTGGAGTACCGCAGGCGTGGTGACCCGACACCTGGAACAGGCCCAGGCCTTTGAAATCACGTTTTGGCGCAGCTTTTTCACACTGTTGTCGCTGATGATCATCCTGCCCATCTGGCAGGGGTGGGGCATCTGGCGTCGCATGCGTGCAGAAGGCTGGCTGCTGTGGGCTTCTGGCGCCTGCTGGTCCGTCATGTTCACCGCGTTCATGCTGGCTCTCGCCATGACCAGCGTGGCCAATGTGCTGATCACCCTGGCCGCAGCGCCCTTGCTCACGGCATTGGTGTCACGTGTGTTTTTCGGGCAACAGCTGGCCAGGCGCACCTGGGTGGCCATCGGTATTGCCGGTCTGGGTATTGCCTGGATGTTCGCCCGTCAGCTTGAAGGCACAGCCTGGATGGGGATGCTGGTGGCATTGGGTGCGCCGCTGGGAGGCGCCATCAACTGGAACCTGGTCCGACGCGGCCAGGAAGCTGGTCGGCGGATTGATCTTGTGCCAGCGGTGCTGATCGGTGCGGCCATCTCATCGATGGTCACCTTGCCGCTTGCCTGGCCTCTGGAAGCCAGTTTTCACGACGTCTCCCTGCTCGCGGGTCTGGGCCTCGGGCAGCTTGCCATTCCTTGCATACTCGCGGTGATCTGTGCCCGTGTGCTGGCCCCGCCCGAGATGTCTTTGCTGGCCTTGCTTGAAGTGCTGTTTGGCATCGGCCTGGCTTGGTGGGGCGCGGGTGAAGCCCCTAGCATTGAGGTCATACAAGGCGGCATGCTGGTGCTGGGCGCCCTGGTCATCAATGAATGGCTGGGCTGGCGCGAGCGAGAAGGACATTACCGCATCCAGCAACTAGAGGCCGAACAGGAGACATTGCCATGAATGCTGCGCTGTTGAACATTCCCGAAGTCGTTATCGAGGCCTGTCCCAACGGGGTGGGACTGATCACCCTCAATCGGCCTGGGGCGTTGAATGCCCTGAGTCTCCCCATGGTTCGAGCCTTGATGGCCAGCTTGACAGCCTGGAAACACGACGACCGGATACTCGCCGTCGCGATCCGTGGCCGCAACAAGCAGGGCGACTTTGGCGCTTTCTGTGCAGGTGGGGACATTCGTTTCTTTCATCAGGCGGCTCATCAGGGCAATCCGGCGCTGGAAGACTTTTTCACCGAAGAATACGCGCTGAATCATCTCATCTTCACGTATCCCAAGCCGTACATCGCCTTCATGGACGGTGTCTGTATGGGCGGTGGCATGGGGATCAGCCAAGGCGGCCAATGCCGCATCGTCACCGAACGATCCAAAGTCGCCATGCCGGAAACCCACATCGGGTTGTTTCCGGACGTGGGCGGCGGCTACTTTCTGGGTCGAACGCCAGGCCGAGTGGGCGAATACCTGGGCTTGACGGGCCAGGTCATCAACGGGCCGCAAGCACTCCTTTGGGGGCTGGCCGATGTCTGGGCGCCTGCAGAGAGCCTGACCCAGGCCTGGGACGCTCTGCAGCAGGTCCACGCCACGCACCCCCAAGGCTTCTTTCAGGCCTGGCAGTCGACGACCCAGTCAATGGGTTGGCAATGGGGCGCTGCGGCAGCGGCAGGATTGGGTGCCATGTCGCTGGCGCCTGAACTGGAAGCCGCCTTTGCGGCGGATAGCGTGGTCGGGATCGTGCAAGCCCTGCAGACGGTACAGACACCCGCCGCTGAACAGGCGCTGGCGACGTTGCGGACACGCAGTCCTCTGATGCTGCATGTGGTGCTGGAGCAAATCCGCCGTGCGCGCCAGATGAGTCTGGCGGACGAGCTCCGCATGGAGCGCGACATGGTACGGCATTGTTTCCACCCCCATCACCTGGAGCGGTCGCCTGCCGAATCTGAAACGGTGGAAGGCATCCGCGCTCTGGCCGTGGATAAAGACCATACGCCGCGTTGGAACCCTGGGAACATCGAGGGAGTACACCCCGACATGGTGACCCCGTTTTTCCAGAGCCCCTGGCCAGCGGACATGCATCCGCTGCGCGATCTGGCCTAAACCCGCTGCCCTGAAAAACAGCGTCAACGATGACGCTGTTTCATGGCGCGTTCCACCTCGCGTTTGCCTTCGCGTTCCTTGATGGTGTCGCGCTTGTCGTGTTCAGCCTTGCCCTTGGCCAGCGCCACTTCGCACTTGACTCGCCCGTTTTTCCAGTGCAGGTTGATCGGCACCAGGGTGTAGCCTTTTTGCTCCACCTTGCCGATCAGGCGGCGGATTTCTTCACGATGCATCAACAGCTTGCGAGTCCGTGCGCTGTCTGCATTGACATGGGTGGACGCAGTGCGCAACGGGTTGATCAGACAGCCGATGAGGAACAATTCGCCGTCGCGGATGACCACATACCCATCCGTGAGTTGCACTTTACCCGCCCGCACGGCCTTCACCTCCCAACCTTCCAGCACGAGGCCACATTCGTAGCGTTCCTCGAAGTGGTAGTTGAAAGAGGCTTTCTTGTTGTCGGCAATGCGGCTGTCGCGCGCCGCCGGAGCGGTTTTGTTTTTTGAAGACATGTCGGGTATTTGGGGGGCAACGGGGCATCTACAATCCCGGCACAGGCATGCATTGTATGAAAAGCGTACACAAAACCGTCCTCATCTGGCACAGCCCTCACGAGATGTTTGCGCTCGTGACCGATGTGGCGCGCTATCCCGAGTTCCTGCCCTGGTGCAGCCATGGTCAGGTGCTGGAGCAGACCGCTGATGGTATGGTGGCATCCATTGGCATGTCTTTTGGCGGCATCAAAAAGGCGTTCACCACGCGCAACACCCACGTGGAGGATCAGCGCATCCACCTCGAGTTGGTCGATGGGCCGTTCTCTCACCTCGACGGCACCTGGGTGTTCAAGCCTGTCGGCGACGGCACACAGCGCGCCTGCAAGATCGAGTTCACCCTGAATTACGGTTTCGCCAGCAACACGCTGGCGGCTCTGGTTGGTCCGGTATTCGACAAGATCGCAGGCAGTCTGGTGGATGCCTTCGTCAAACGTGCCGATCAGGTGTACGGTTCATGATGCTTCACGTCACCGTGGTCTGGAGCGATGGCCAGGGACTCTGGGAAGAGCGGCCCTGTGAACTGAGTTCAGGCGCCACCATTGCCGACGCGTTAAAAACGGTGGGCTATCCTCTGCCGGACACTCAGACCATCGATGTGGGTATCTGGGGACGCAAAAAAACGCTGGATCACCCTTTGCGCGAGCACGACCGGGTCGAGTGTTACCGACCCTTGAAGGTGGATCCCAAGCTTGCACGCAAAGAGCGATTCGGTCGCCAGGGGGCTCGTACGGCTGGCCTTTTTGCCCAGCGAAGGCCGGGTGCCAAGCCCGGATACTAACGTTTACTGACAGTTGTCGCGAATCATTTGCTGGGCCCGCTCAGTCTCTGCGCGTCGCATCCCATCCGTCATGTTGACGCGCTGGCCGGACTCATTCAGGGTAGCCAATCGGCCCGGGCGTTGCAATGTGGCCAGCGCTTCCTGGGCGCGACGGCAGTTGTCAGCCCGGATTTGTGCGTTCTGTCGCTCGACAGCCCGCATCTGCTCGTCGTTTTCTACAAACACCACATTGCCTGCCGGAGCAGGTGTTGCTGGTGCATTGGCTGCAGGTTGCGCTGTTTCAGTGCCGCCCCCCTCAACCGACTGAGGGATCCCATTGCGGGTCATGGGCGCATTGGGGGGCGCAGGCTGGCGAATGATGCGGTTGTTGGGTACGGACGCCGGAGGCGGCATGTCACTGAATACCTGACGACCAGCGTCATCCAGCCAGACCCAGGGGGTGGTGGCTTGCACGGTCCCGGCCAGTGCCATCAGACCTGCCAGAAACAACCCATGCATGTCGATGAAGAGTCGATTGGTTTTCATGATTCGTTCCTCCAGAACTCATACGGAACTGTAACGCCTTTGTGGGCCTTTACAATAGTGTTTTTGGAGCCCTACTCATGCGCCTACTCGGAAAAGCGCTCACCTTCGACGATGTGTTGCTGGTGCCAGCGTACTCCCAGGTCCTGCCCAAGGACACCTCGCTTTCCACCCAGTTCACCCGCGACATCACGCTGAACCTGCCCCTGGTTTCTGCGGCCATGGACACCGTCACTGAAGCGCGCCTGGCGATTGCCATCGCTCAGGAAGGCGGTATCGGTATTGTTCACAAGAACCTGTCTGCTCAGGAGCAGGCGGCACATGTGGCCAAGGTCAAGCGCTACGAATCGGGCGTCTTGCGCGATCCGGTGGTGATCACACCGGACACCTCGGTGTATCAGGTGATGCAGCTGTCCGACGAACTCGGCGTTTCCGGGTTTCCGGTGGTCGATGGCGGCAAGGTGGTGGGCATCGTCACCGGCCGCGACCTGCGCTTTGAAACCCGTACCGAACTCCCAGCCCGCGAAATCATGACGCCGCAAGAGCGGCTGATCACCGTGCCCGAAGGCACCACGCCCGAAGAGGCCAAGGCACTGCTCAACAAGCACAAGCTGGAACGCCTGCTAGTGGTGAACGAATCCTTCGAGCTCAAGGGCCTCATTACCGTCAAGGACATCACCAAGCAGCTGAATTTCCCCAATGCAGCGCGTGACTCGGCAGGTCGCCTGCGCGTCGGTGCCGCCGTGGGCGTGGGCGCCGGTACCGAAGAGCGCGTGGAGGCCCTGGTCAAGGCCGGGGTGGATGCCATCGTGGTGGACACGGCCCACGGCCACAGCAAGGGCGTGATCGACCGCGTGCGCTGGGTCAAGCAGAACTACCCGCAGGTGCAGGTCATCGGCGGCAACATCGCCACCGGCGCGGCCGCGCTGGCCCTGGTGGAAGCGGGCGCCGATGGCGTGAAGGTCGGTATCGGCCCCGGCTCCATCTGCACCACCCGCATCGTGGCGGGCGTGGGGGTGCCGCAGATCACCGCTATTGACAACGTGGCCACCGCGCTGCAAGGCACGGGTGTGCCCCTGATCGCTGATGGCGGCATCCGCTACAGCGGCGACATCGCCAAGGCCATCGCGGCCGGCGCGGGCAGCGTGATGATGGGCGGCATGTTTGCCGGCACCGAAGAGGCGCCGGGCGAGATCGTGCTCTACCAGGGCCGCAGCTACAAGAGCTACCGCGGCATGGGCTCCATCGGTGCCATGCAGCAGGGCAGCGCCGACCGCTACTTCCAGGAATCCAGCACTGGCAATCCGAACGCCGACAAGCTGGTCCCCGAAGGCATAGAAGGCCGCGT
>JAUVYR010000090.1 GCA_030602985.1 Burkholderiales bacterium | reverse complement strand
CTGGCGGCTTGCACCCTAGGGCTGACCATCGGTTTTTATGACGGCTTTTTCGGGCCGGGCACAGGCAGCTTTTTCGTGTTCCTCTTCGTACGCTGGCTGGGCTATGACTTCCTGAATGCCAGCGCCTCGGCCAAGTTGCTCAACACCACGTCCAACCTGGCTGCTCTGGGCCTGTTTGCCTGGAAGGGGCATGTCTGGTGGCATCTCGCGCTGGTCATGGCGGTGGCCAATGTACTGGGCAGTCTGCTTGGTACCCGCCTGGCACTCAAGCACGGCGCCGGATTTGTGCGCGGGGTGTTTCTGGTGGTGGTGTCGGCCTTGATTCTGAAAACCGGTTGGGATGCCTGGGCGATGGTGCCTTGACTTCACGATTCGGCTCAGGGCTGGCCCGGCCAAGGCACCTCACTGACGGGTCGCCGCTGCCCGATGGGTGCGGACGACTCGCCACGTTGCGTCGCCAAAATGTCCTCTTCGCTGGGGTAGAGCCCCAGCAGCAGATAGTCAAAGACCCGTCGTGCGATCGGCGCCGCAGCCACTGAGCCAAAGCCGGCATTCTCCACGATCACCGCCAGGGCGACCGACGGTGCCTCCACCGGTGCGAAGGCCACATACAGCGAGTGACTGCGCTGATGTTCTTCCAGGCGGGCCGCGTCATAGCGTTCACGCTGGCCGATGGCTACCGCCTGTGCGGTGCCAGTCTTGCCCCCGCTGCGGTAGCCGGCGCCGGCAAAGACACGCGTGGCTGTGCCCTCGGTGGTGACGCCCTCCATGGCCGACAGCACGGCTTGGACATGCGAAGGCGTCAGAGGCAAGGGGGAGCTACCAGAACGATAGATTGCTTCGCCGTCGGGCTGATCTACTGGGTAGGCCCGTTGACCCAGATGGGGCGTATGCCTCACTCCCTGGTTGGCCAACGTGGCCATGGCTGAGGCCAGTTGCAAAATGGTGAAGTTGTTGTAACCCTGACCGATACCCACTGAAATGGTGTCACCCGGGAACCAGCGTTGCTGATCAGGCCGACTGAAGGCGCTGCGTTTCCATGCCGGACTGGGCAGAATGCCCCGGGCTTCGCCGATCAGATCAATCCCCGTGCGTTGGCCAAATCCGAACGGCTCCATGAAATCATGGATCGCATCGATACCCATGTCATTGGCCAGCGTGTAGTAGTACACGTTACTCGACACCACGATGCTGCGCCGCATGTCCACCATGCCCAGGTCGCGTTCGCCCGCGTTGCGGAAGCGGCGTCCACCAAACATCCAGAAGCCTGGATCGCGCATGGCGGTTTCCGGACGGCGCAGGCCCAGCTCCAGCCCGGCCAGGGCCATGAAGGGCTTGTAGGTCGATCCGGGCGGGTAGGTTCCGCGCAGGGCTCGATTCAGCAACGGGCGATTGATCGACTCGTTCAGCGCCCGCCAACTCTCCTGGTCGATGCCATCGACAAACAAGTTCGGATTGAAGGTGGGCATGCTGACGAAAGCCAGGATTTCGCCGTTGCGCGGGTCAATCGCGACCAGGGCGCCACGGCGATCTCCGTAAAGCGTTTCGGCCAGGTGTTGCAGGCGAGCGTCGATGGTCAGTCGGATCGAGTCACCCGGGATGGGTGCGGTGGTCTCAAGCACACGCACCGTCCGACCCGTGGCCGACGTCTCCACCCGTTCAAAGCCAGTGGTGCCATGCAAATAGTCTTCATAGCTTTGCTCCACGCCCAGCTTGCCGATGTGATCCGTGCCCCGATAGTTGGCGCGGCGGCTTTCGGGCCATTCAGCCATCATTTCAAGGTCGCGCTGGTTGATGCGGCCCACATGACCGACGATATGCGAAGCCACTTCGCCCAGCGGGTAATGGCGCAGGTTGCGAGCCTGGATATCGACGCCGGGCAGGCGGTACAACTGCGCGGCGATGATGGACATTTCCTCGGCACTCAGCCGGTTGCGTAAGGGCAGGGAGTCAAAACGACGAGACTCCGCCAGGAGTCGTTGAAAGCGCCGGATGTCCCGTTCTGACAGCTCGATCAGCTCGCCGATGGCCTCGATGGTGTCGTTCAGTCGACCGGCCCGCGCAGGCACGATTTCCAGGGTGAAGGTGGGCTCGTTGTCGGCCAGAACCACACCGTTGCGGTCCATGATGCGGCCACGGGGTGGGCTGATGGGCAATACCGCCGTGCGGTTGCGTTCCGCCTGCATGAACAAGGTTTCGTGGCGTTGCACCTGCAAGACGTACATGCGCGCCGCGATCAGTCCCAGTGCCAGCAGCACGACGAGCAGGGCGATCCAGATCCTCAACCGAAAACGGAATGCTTGCGCCTCGTCGTTCTTGAATGACGTCATAGCCGTCGGTCAGATCGGGCGATTGGCATCAGGGTCATGGGCGCGGCGCTGAGGTGCCAGCAACAGCACGGTGGCTACTGGCCACAGCAGGGCCTGTAGCAGGGGGGCCAGCAGCGCTGACCAACCGATCCAGCCCGAACCGGCCATGGCACGCGCGAGCCACTGGATGCTGTGCGCCACCACGAACAACAGCACCACATGAGCGGCCTGATGCGACAAACCAAACCAGAGCACGCGACGGTGGATCAGATTGGCCAGGTAGGCCATGACCGTATAAGCCAGCGCATGCTGACCCAGCAGGGCGCCCTGATGCACGTCAAGCAACAGGCCCAGAGTGAAAGCGATGCCTATGCCCACCCGCTGCGGTTGATGAATGATCCAGAAGGTCAGAGTCAGGGCCAGGAAGTCCGGCATCCAGGGGGCACGGCCCAGCAAGGCAATGTGCACCAGCATGTTGAGCAACAGCGCACCCATCAGGCTGAAACCGATGAACCAGGGGCTGGCTGGCAAGAGCAGGGCCTGGCCCGAACGCATGATCATCGGACGGTCTCCGCGTTGCCGTCCTGATGCGGCTGACCCGCTGGCGCCACCACCAGCACATGCAGGGCATTGTCCATCCGGGCGGTGGGTGCAGCCTCGATCCGTGCAAACCCGGCCGCCCCGGTGGCCGAAACGAGGGTCACCGTGGCCACCGGCAGGCCGGGCGGGTAGACGCCATCAATGCCGCTGGTGGTGAGCACATCGCCGACTTCGGTTTCGGTGTTGACCGATTCAAAACGCAATTCCAGCAAGGGGGTGGGGTGGTCGGACAGCCCGAAGGCCAGACTGCGCCGGCCCGTGCGGGTGTTGATCACGGGGATGGCCTGCTGCCGATCGACCAGCAGCGTGACTTCCGAGGTCAACAGGTGCACCCGCGTCACCTGGCCCAGCACCCCGAAACCATCCATGACCGCAGAGCCGGACTGAATGCCATGGCGCTGCCCCACGTTGATCACCACCCGGCGGGTGAACGGGTCCGGCAGTTCGTACAGGATCTGGGCGCCTTGTGCCTGGGTCGGCATGCGCTCCTGCATGCCCAGCAGCGATCGCAGCTCACGGTTTTCCTGGGACAGGTGTTCGACGATCGCCGCCCGTTGCACCTGTCGCACCAGTTCGGCGCGGGCTTCCTCGGCTTCTTTCAGGGCGGCTTGCAGGCTGCCTATGTATTCGCCCATCCAGCGGGTGGCGTGCAGGGGCTGCAGGGCCACCCATTGCAGGGGGTAGAGCACGGTAGCGACCGCCTGGCGCACCGGTTCGGCCCATTGCCGACGCGCATCCACCACCATCAGCAAGGCAGACAAGGCACTGAGCACCAGCAGTTTGGACAGCGCTGAAGGCCCCTGCTTGAAAAACGGGGGCGGTGTGCGGTCAACGGTACCCAGCGGCATGGCCGGACGCGGCGCGAATTACTCGTTCGTGAAGATGCTGCCGCCCAGGCGGTCCATCTGGTCCAGCGCCATGCCGCAACCCTTCACCACGCACAGCAGGGGCTCTTCTGCCACCAGCACGGGCAGCCCGGTTTCCTCGGACAGCAAGCGATCCAGATCGCGGAGCAGGGCGCCACCACCGGTGAGCATCAGGCCGCGCTCGGCGATGTCGGCACCGAGTTCGGGCGGGGTCTGCTCCAGCCCGGTCTTGACGGCACTGACGATCTGGTTGATCGGGTCGGTCAGGGCTTCGAGCACCTCATTGCTGGAGATGGTGAAGCTGCGCGGCACGCCTTCGCTCAGGTTGCGACCCTTGACTTCCATTTCGCGGACTTCAGAACCCGGGAAAGCACTACCGATGCTTTTCTTGATGGCTTCGGCCGTGGGTTCGCCAATCAGCATGCCGTAGTTGCGACGGATGTAGTTGATGATGGCTTCATCGAACTTGTCGCCCCCCACGCGCACGCTGCCCTTGTAGACCATGCCGCCCAGGCTGATGACGCCGACTTCCGTGGTGCCGCCGCCGATGTCCACCACCATGGAGCCCGACGCCTCGGACACCGGCAGACCCGCGCCGATGGCTGCTGCCATGGGTTCCTCGATCAGATACACCTCGGAGGCGCCGGCACCCAGCGCGCTTTCGCGGATGGCCCGGCGCTCCACCTGGGTGGAGCCGCAGGGCACGCAGATGATGATGCGCGGACTCGGCTTGAGCATCGAGCGCGGGTGCACCATTTTGATGAATTGCTTGAGCATCTGCTCGGTGACAGTGAAGTCGGCGATCACGCCGTCCTTCATGGGGCGAATGGCCTCGATGTTGCCGGGTACCTTGCCCAGCATGGCCTTGGCCTCGTGGCCCACGGCCTGGATGGTCTTCTTGCCCTGGGGACCCCCTTCGTGGCGGATGGAGACGACGGAGGGTTCGTCCAGCACCAGCCCCTTGCCGCGCACATAAATCAGGGTGTTGGCGGTGCCGAGGTCAATGGCCAGGTCGGTGGAGAAATGCCGACGGAAAGATTCGAACATGTTGGGAGCGTCCTGTGCGGCCTGCTTGGCGCCTGACTGGCGCGATCACGCGGGCAGGGCCGAAATGAGTAGATGGCTGGAAATTGGGGCGGTTAGACGAAAAAAAGGCCGATAAAGCATGACTTTAGCGACTGGGTCACCAAACCTAAGATAATACTCTATCACTTGTGCATGCCTGTTCACTTGAAGGGCCGGGCCATGCATTTCGAACCTGTTTTTTACAGACGGTTGCAAACCGGTCTCCACATCCGAAACCATATGTCCCTGACCATGCAAGACATTGGGCGCATTGCCCATCTCGCGCGCCTGGCGCTCTCGGAGCCTCAGGCGCAGGCCATGCAGGCCAAGCTCAATGGCTTCTTCGACATCGTCGAGCAGATGCAGGCGGTCGACACCACCGGCGTGGAGCCGCTGGCCCACCCCACCGCCGTGATCGACCACGTGGCGCTGCGCTTGCGCGACGACGTGGTGAGCGAGCCCAACCAGCGTGAAGCCAATCAGGCCAGTGCACCCGCCGTGGAAGACGGGTTGTTCCTGGTGCCCAAGGTGATTGAATAATAAGAGGCGACACACCATGACCGAACTGCATCAACTGGATGTGACGGCGCTGGCTGCCAAGCTGGCCGCGCGCGAGGTGTCGAGCGTGGAAGCGACCCGCCACCTGCTCGACCGCGCCAAAGAGCATGCCCATCTGGGCGCCTACCTGGCCTTCAACGAGGAGGCCAGCCTGGCCCAGGCCGCTGACGCGGACCGGCGTCTGGCCGCTGGCGAGCGCACCCCGCTGCTGGGCGTTCCGCTGGCGCACAAAGACATCTTTGTCACGCGGGACTTCCCCACCACCGCGGGCAGCAAGATGCTGGAGGGCTACCGCAGCCCCTTCGACGCGACGGTGGTGTCGCGCCTGGCGGCGGCGGGTGCCGTGACGCTGGGCAAGCTCAATTGCGACGAGTTCGCCATGGGTTCGGGCAACGACAACTCGGCCTATGGTCCGGCGCACAACCCTTGGGACGCGGCGCGTGTGCCTGGCGGTTCGTCTGGCGGCTCGGCCGTGGCCGTGGCGGCGCGCCTGGCCCCGGCGGCCACCGGCACCGACACGGGCGGCTCCATCCGCCAGCCCGCCAGCTTCACCGGCATCACCGGCATCAAGCCCACGTACGGCCGCTGCTCGCGCTATGGCATGGTGGCCTACGCCTCCAGCCTGGACCAGGCCGGCCCCATGGCCCGCAGCGCGCGCGACTGCGCCGTGTTGCTCAGCGCTCTGGCCGGCCCCGACCTGGACCGCGACTCCACCAGCCTCGATCACCCCGCCGAGGACTACACCGCCGGGCTGGACCAGCCGCTGGCCGGACTGAGCGCGGTCACCGCCAGCCAGCCGCTCAAGGGCTTGCGCATCGGCCTGCCGAAAGAGTTTTTTGGCGCAGGCTGTACCGCCGATGTGGTCGCGCCCATCCGCGCCGCGCTGGCCGAATACGAGAAGCTGGGTGCCACGCTGGTGGACATCACGCTACCGCGCACCGAGCTGTCCATTCCCGTGTACTACATCATCGCCCCGGCCGAGGCCAGCTCCAACCTCAGCCGTTTTGACGGCGTGAAGTTCGGCCACCGTGCCAAAGAGTACGCCGACCTGCTCGACATGTACAAGAAGTCGCGCAGCGAGGCGTTTGGCGCCGAGGTGCAGCGCCGCATCATGATCGGCACCTACGTGCTCAGCCACGGCTACTACGACGCCTACTACATCAAGGCGCAGCAGATTCGCCGCCTGATCGCGCAGGACTTCCAGGTCGCGTTCCAGCAATGCGACGTGATTGCCGGGCCAGTGGCGCCCACGGTGGCGTGGAAGATCGGCGAGAAGTCCGACGATCCGGTGGCCGCCTACCTGGCTGACATCTTTACGCTGCCCGCGTCCCTGTCGGGCCTGCCGGGCATGAGCGTGCCGGTGGGCTTTGGCGCAGGCAACATGCCGGTGGGCCTGCAGCTCATCGGCAACTACTTCCAGGAGGCGCGCCTGCTGGGCGTGGCTCACCATTTCCAGCGCGCCACCGACTGGCACACCCGCGTGCCGGCCGGGTTCTGAGGGGGCAGATCAAACATGAGCAAAGCACAAGCTTCCCTGCTGGTGCAGGGTTACGAAGTCGTCAT
>JAUVYR010000152.1 GCA_030602985.1 Burkholderiales bacterium | reverse complement strand
GCGATAATCTGCCCCATGACTTGCGACGCAAGGAGAGATCATGTCCTGGCTTGAAAAGCTGCTTCCCCCGAAAATCACCAACACCGACCCGGCCAGCCGCCGTTCCATCCCTGAAGGCCTGTGGATCAAGTGCCCCAGCTGAGATGCGGTGCTCTACAAGAACGACCTGGAAAAGAACCAGAACGTCTGCCCCCACTGCGGACACCACCACCGTATCAGCGCGCGGGCACGTCTGGACGCCTTTCTGGACGGTGAAGGTCGTTACGAGATCGGCCAGGAAGTGCTGCCGGTGGACGCCCTCAAGTTCAAAGACAGCCGCAAGTACCCTGAGCGCCTGAAGGAGGCCCTGGAAACCACTGGCGAAACCGATGCCCTGATCGTGATGGGTGGTGCGGTCATGAGCATTGAACTGGTGGTCGCGTGCTTCGAGTTCGATTTCATGGGCGGCTCCATGGGCTCCGTGGTGGGCGAGCGCTTTGTGCGCGGCGTTGAAGCCGCGATCGAACAGAAAGTGCCTTTCGTCTGCTTCACCGCCACGGGTGGCGCGCGCATGCAGGAAGGCCTGCTGAGCCTGATGCAGATGGCCAAGACCAATGCGGCCCTGACCCGCCTGGCCAAGAAGGGGCTGCCCTACATCAGCGTGCTGACGGACCCGACCATGGGGGGCGTGAGTGCCGGTTTTGCGTTTGTGGGCGATGTCGTGATCGCCGAGCCCAAGGCCCTGATCGGTTTCGCTGGGCCGCGTGTGATCGAAAACACGGTGCGCGTGAAATTGCCCGAGGGCTTCCAGCGGGCCGAATTCCTGCAGACCAAGGGCGCGGTCGACCTGATTTGCGACCGGCGCGAACTGCGCGGCACGGTAGCCAACGTGCTGGCCATGCTGCAACGGCAAAGCGCCGAAGCCGTGGCGTGAACACCCCCCTGCACCTGCCCCTGTTTCCACTGGGGACGGTGCTGTTCCCAGGGGGCTCATTGCCTTTGCAGATCTTCGAGGTGCGCTACCTCGACATGGTCAAACGTTGCCACCGTGAAGGTACTCCCTTTGGGGTCGTTTGCCTGACTCAAGGGCACGAAGTGTTGCAGCGGGATCGAAAGGTGGGGGACGGTTTTCAGACCGAAACTTTTGAGCCCATTGGCACCCTGGCACACATCACTCAGCTGGCACAGCCCCAGCCCGGACTCTTGGTGATTCAATGCCAGGGCGGCTCACGCTTTCAGATCACGCGCAGCGAAAAGCTCAAGCATGGGTTGTGGGTGGCTGATGCGACCCTGTGGCCCGAAGACACCCCGATACCGGTGCCTGACGAACTCAAAGGCATGGCCCAGGCGCTGTGGCGGCTGGTGCAGCGCCTGCAGACCGAACACCCCGGCGCCTTTCCCGAGTTGCCCGCCTGGGAAGACGGCCATGTCCTCTGGCAGGACGCCGGTTGGCTGGCCAACCGCTGGGCCGAGCTTCTGCCGCTGCCCCGCGACTTCAAGCAACGATTGCTGACCCTGGACAGTCCCTTATTGCGATTGGAACTGGTGGGTGATGCGCTGGAACAGCTGGGTGTGGCGTATTGAAGCTCACGGCAATAGCGTCAGCGCGTGCATGTACCGAGCATCCACCATCAGCTCATCCCAGGGCAGCGGGTAGCCCTGGGGCAGCAGGTCCTGCCGGCGCTGCTCGCTGGCACCGCTGGGCCGCCAGCGGCCTTTGATTTGCGCTTCGCTCAAGCCATTGATCAGGTCGTCCACCGGCTCACCGCCGTTCTCGACACTCTGGTTGCACAGCAGCACCATGTCGCAGCCGGCTTCCAGGGCGGTGATGGCCGCTTCGGTGTAGCTGACTTCGCAGCCGTCGATCTGGCGTGCGCCGGCCATGCTCAGGTCATCGCTGAACACCGCGCCGGTGAAACCCAGTTGGGTACGCAGAATCTCATTCAGCCAACGGGACGAAAATCCTGCAGGCCGACTGTCCACCTGAGGGTAGATCACATGCGCTGGCATGACACTGCTGAGGCTCGCATTCAGCCAACCATAAGGGGCGGCGTCATCTGCCAGGATGATGGGTAAGGAGCGCTCGTCGACAGGAATGTCCACGTGCGAGTCGGCTTTCACATAACCGTGACCGGGGAAGTGCTTGCCGCAATTGCGCATACCGCTTTGCAGCAGACCGTGCATCAGCGCGCTGGCGAGCAGCGTGGTGACGCGGGCATCACGCGAAAAAGCCCGGTCACCGATCACCGTGCTGCCACCATGGTCCAGATCCAGCACCGGGGTGAAGCTGAAGTCCACCCCGCAGGCGCGCAGCTCGGCGCCCAGCACATAACCCGCCGCCGTGGCGGCATTGCAGGCGGCCAGTGCGGCCTCGCTTGCGCCCCCTGGCTGGCCACTGAACCACATCTCGCCCAGCGTGCGCATGGCGGGCAAATGGGTGAATCCATCGGTGCGAAAACGCTGAACGCGGCCACCTTCGTGGTCGACACAGATCAACAGATCGGCCCGTACCTTCTTGATCTGCTTGCAGAGTCTGGTGAGCTGTTCGCGGTGTTCCCAGTTGCGGGCGAAGAGAATCACCCCTCCCACCAAGGGATGCGCCAGACGGCGCTTGTCGGTCTTGGTCAGGCGAGTGCTGGCCACATCGATGATGAGAGGGGCGTGCTGGGTCATGTTGCAGGGGTTTCCAGTTGTTCGACCACCACGAAGCTGGCGGCGTAATCGGTTTCGTCGGTCAGGCTGACGTGGGCGTGTAGGCGACGGGCGTCAAACCAGGTTTTCAGGTCCCCATGCAGTACCACGGCGGGCTGGCCACTGGGCAGGTTGAGGATTTCGCAGTGGCGCCAGGTCATGGGCATGCGCATGCCCAGGCCGATGGCTTTGCTGAAGGCTTCTTTCGCTGAAAAGCGCGTCGCGAGATAGCGCAAACCCCGCTCCGGCCAGCGCTGGCTGCGCTGGCGCCAGATGGCCAGCTCCTGCTCACCCAGCACTTTGGCGGCAAAGCGGTCCCCATGGCGCTCCAGACTGGCGCGGAGACGCCGCACATCGCAGAGGTCGTTGCCGATGCCGTAAATCATGCCCACGTCAGCGTTGCGCCGCCTCAATGGCTTGCAAATAGGCTTGTACCGTGGCGGTGTAACCCAGCTCCAGGGCATCGGCCATGAACGCATGCCCGATCGA
>JAUVYR010000177.1 GCA_030602985.1 Burkholderiales bacterium | reverse complement strand
TGGATCTTGATGTCCATCTGCAGGGCGGTCACGCCGTTGGTGGTCCCGGCCACCTTGAAGTCCATATCGCCCAGGTGATCTTCATCGCCCAGGATGTCGGTCAGCACGGCAAACTTGTTGCCTTCCTTGATCAGGCCCATCGCGATGCCGGCCACGTGGGCCTTCATCGGCACGCCGGCGTCCATCCGCGCCAGACAGCCGCCACAGACAGAAGCAATGGACGACGAGCCGTTGGATTGGGTGATTTCCGACACCACGCGCTGGGTGTCGGGGAATTCTTCCTTGCTGGGCAGCGCGGCCACCAGGGCGCGCTTGGCCAGACGGCCGTGACCGATCTCGCGGCGCTTCGGCGAACCCACACGACCGGTTTCGCCGGTGGCGAAGGGCGGCATGTTGTAATGCAGCATGAAACGGTCTTCGAAATCACCCGACAGTGCGTCGATGCGCTGCGCGTCGCGGTCGGTGCCCAGCGTGGCGATGACCAGGGCCTGGGTTTCACCACGGGTGAACAGGGCCGAGCCGTGAGTGCGCGGCAGCACGCTGTTGCGGATTTCGATGGGGCGCACGGTGCGGGTGTCGCGGCCGTCGATGCGGGGCTCACCGGCCAGGATCTGGCCACGGACGATGGAGGCCTCGATGTTGAACAGCAGGTCCTGCACCTTGACGGCATCGAACTCCACGCCGTCGGCCTTCAGGCCATCGATCACGGCCGCATAGGCCTCGCGGCAGGCCTGGGTGCGGGCCTGCTTGTTGCGGATCTGGTAGGCGGCGACCAGCTTGTCGCGACCCAGGGCCTCGACCTTGGCGATCAGCGGCTCATCCTTGGCGGGCGGCTGCCAGTTCCACTCGGGCTTGCCGGCTTCACGCACCAGGTCGTTGATGGCGGCGATGGCAATATTGCCCTGATCGTGGCCAAACACCACGGCCCCCAGCATGATCTCTTCAGACAACTGCTGGGCTTCAGATTCCACCATCAGCACGGCGGCTTCGGTGCCGGCCACGACCAGATCCATCTGGCTGTTGGCGCGTTGGGTCTGACCCGGGTTCAGCACGTATTCGCCGTTGACGTAACCGACGCGTGCCGCACCGATGGGGCCGTTGAACGGGATGCCAGAGACGGACAGTGCGGCGCTGGTGGCGATCAGGGCAGCGATGTCAGCGTCCACCTCGGGGTTGAGCGACAGGGTGTGGATGACCACCTGCACTTCGTTGAAGAAGCCTTCGGGGAACAGCGGGCGGATGGGGCGATCGATCAGGCGGCTGGTCAGGGTTTCCAACTCGCTGGGGCGGCCTTCGCGCTTGAAGAAGCTGCCTGGAATCTTGCCGGCGGCGTAGGATTTTTCGATGTAGTCGACGGTGAGCGGGAAAAAGTCCTGACCCGCCTTGGCGTCCTGCTTGGCGACGACAGTGGCCAGCACCACGGTGCCGTCCATGTCGAGCAGCACGGCGCCGGTGGATTGACGGGCGATTTCGCCGGTTTCCATGCGGACCGTATGCTGGCCCCACTGGAAGGTTTTGGTGACTTTGTTGAAGAGGCTCATGTGGGCTCCTTTGAGTTCCAGAGTAAGGGGCGTATGCGGCTACGCCCTGGGCCTGGAGCTGCGCCTTCAGAACACGATGCCATTCCAGAGAGGGTTTTTGAACACCAAACGGCTCTTTGGAATGACACAGCTTCGATCTGAACAGCAAAACTCCGGTGATTGAAGCGAAAAACGCCTGGGGCGGCTGAGCAACCCAGGCGTCTTGTGAGGTTCAGCGAGACACCAAACCGGATTACTTGCGCAGACCCAGCTTCTGGATCAGGGCGACGTAACGGTCGGAGTCCTTGGACTTGAGGTAGTCCAGCAGCTTGCGGCGGCGGCTCACCATCTTGAGCAAGCCACGGCGGCCGTGGTGGTCTTTGTGATGGGTCTTGAAATGGGGGGTCAGCTCGTTGATGCGGGCGGTCAGGATGGCGACCTGCACTTCGGGACTACCGGTGTCGTTGGCAGC
>JAUVYR010000137.1 GCA_030602985.1 Burkholderiales bacterium | reverse complement strand
CCTTCGGCCACCGCTATGCCGATGCTGCAGGTCATGGAAAACAGCAGCTCATCAAGCACCAGCGGCTGCTGGATGGCTCGGTGAATCTGCTGCGCCAGCGCTGTGGCATCGTCGTGTGCCTGCGCCGGGCTGGAGCGCACCATCAGAATCACGAATTCGTCGCCGCCCAGGCGCGCAACGACATCTCCCACCGCCACATGCTGGCGGATGCGCCCGGCCACCTCCCGCAACGCGGCATCGCCGGCACGGTGGCCATGGGTGTCGTTCAGGTGCTTGAAGTGATCCAGATCCATGAAGATCAGCGCATACGCCTTGCCCGCCTCGCGGGTCAGGGCATGGGCCTTGTTGAGCCGCCCCTGAAAACCCCGGCGGCTCAGCAGGTGGGTAAGTTCGTCGTGCTCGACCAGAAAGCGCACGCGTTTTTCGGCCTGCTTGTTGCGGGTGATGTCGGTCACCGAGGCAATGAAGGTGGGTTCCAGCCGCTTGGCCGCGCCGTGGCCGGCGCGCTCTTTGCGCGCCACTTTCAGGTGTCGGTATTGCCTGTGCCCACGTTCCACAAAATAAAGTTCATGGGTCGCTGAAACGCCCTGTTCGGCCGCCTCCTGCAGCGCCTTGCTGAAGGTGGTGGCAATGTGGCCTTTGTAAAGGTCAGCAATGCGGCGGTTGAGCACGGTGTTCACGTCCAGGCCCAGCAGGGTGGCCCCACGAATGTGGGCATGCAGGACGGCGCCTTTGGCGTCCAGCTCCAGGAGCTTTTCGGGCACGGCGGCCAACGTGGCTTCGTGGTCGTGCATGGCCTCGGTCAAGGCTTCTGCCATTTCAACCTGGTCGGTCACATCCAGCAGCAGGCCGTACCAGCGCGATTCGCCATTGGGGGCATACACCGGGAAGGAGCGGCCCTCCAGGGTCCGCAGCGACTGGCTCTCGGAGTCAACCACCCGAAAACGCTGCTGCCACTGGCCAGCTGTGATGTGGGCCCGCTCGATGCTGTCTACCACTCCCTGTACATCGTCGGGGTGTATGGCATTGAGCACCTGCTCTACACGGGGCACATCGGCATCAAAACCGAACAGTTTGTAGAACTGCGAGGTGGCAAATTCGTAGGAATAGCGTCCATCGGTGTGGCGCACGAACACATACACGGCAGCCGGCAGCTGCTCGGTCAGCGTTTCCAAGAACGCGGTTTTCTGCTCCAGAGCGTGGGACAGCGCCGCTCGCTCCGTGATGTCACGCTGCACACTGAGGAAATGCGTGACTTCACCCGACTCGCCCACAAACGGGGTGATGTGCAATTCGGTGTGGTAGGTGCTGCCGTCCTTGCGGTAATTCAGCAGTTTTTCATAGACCGGCAGCCCCTGGGCCAGCCGCTGCGACATGCGGCTGACCACGGCCGGGTCGGTGTCCGGCCCTTGCAGCATCGACGGCGAGTGCCCCAGCATCTCTGCCGCGCTGTAGCCCGTGTGCCGAAGCAGGGCCTGGTTGACGTAGACGATGGGCCGCCGGCCTGTGAGGGGCGAAGGCTCAGCCTCGGTCACGATCACCATGTCTTTCGACTGGTCCAGCGCTGCCCCCAGCAACTGCAGACGGGACACCTGTGGATCATGGAGCGCCAGCATGACGGGCCCCTTTTTTTCAGGCACTGTAGGCCAGTTCGGTCATGCCATGGCGGTCTGCTGCCTGGCGGCCTTGCGCAGGGCCACCGCGTCTTTCGTGGCCGCGCTGTGCACCGCGTTGAGGCGGAACACCTGCACCGCTTCAGTCACGCGCTGTGCCTGGTGGTCGAGCTGGGTGGCCGATGCAGCCATTTCCTCGACCAGGGCGGCGTTTTGCTGGGTGATGCTGTCCAGTTGGTTGACTGCTGCGTTGATCTGGGTGATACCGTCCATCTGTTCGCGAGCCGCGCCTGAGATTTCCTGAATCACGGCGGCGACCTGTTGCACATCCTGCAGCACCTGGCTCAATGATGCTTGGGTACGGTTACTTTGATCGCGACCTGCTTGTACCTTGGCCACTGAGTCATCAATCAAGCCTTTGATTTCTTTCGCGGCAGTGGCACTGCGCTGGGCCAGTGCACGCACCTCGCTGGCTACAACGGCAAAGCCGCGCCCGTGTTCCCCGGCACGTGCGGCTTCGACCGCGGCGTTCAGCGCCAGGATATTGGTCTGGAAGGCAATGCCGTCGATCACCTGTGTGATTTCGCTGATCTGCTGGGAGGCCTTCTGGATCGCTTCCATGGTCTGCACCAGCTCGCTCATGGTCTGGCCACTGGCCACGGCGGTGTGCTGGCTCCGTTGAGCCAGTTCGGTGGCCTGCACCGCCGAGTCGGCGGTCTGCCGCACGGTTTCGGTGATCTGTGTCATCGAGGCGGCCGTTTCTTCCAGACTGCTGGCCTGCGATTCGGTGCGTTGCGAGAGATCCTGGTTACCCTGAGCGATTTCGCCGGTGGCATGCCCCATGGACTCGGATTGCGCCCGGGCGTCACGCACGATGGAACGCATGTTGACGGCCAGTTGATTGAGCGCCTGCTGGATGTCGCCAATCTGGTCCTGGCGGTCGCGCTGTACCGAGACTGTCAGGTCGCACCCCGATAACGATTGAATGGCGGCCACCATGCGATCCAGCGGTCCCACCACCAGACGACTCAGATACACCAGCGCGATCAACAGCACCCCCGCTTCCAGCCCGAGCGCCCAGGCCCAGGGCAGTGGCCAGGACGCCGGCACCAGGGTTGACACGAGCTGACCCACCAGTAGCATGGACAAAAGCACCAGCGCAAACTTCACTTGCAAGGTCAGTCGCAAGGCTTCTTTCAAACGACCGGTCAGTGACTGTTTGACCACCCTGCCGGCCCGCAGGACATGAACCTGCTGTCCGGCTTGGGCCTCGGCTCGCATGCGGGCGTACAGCGCCTCGGCCTGTTCGATGATGTCGCGGGTCGCCTCCGTGCGGACCGACATGTAGCCGGTGGGTTGCCCGTTCTGCATCAGCGGGGTCACATTGGCCATGACCCAGTAATGATCCCCGTTCTTGCGTCGATTCTTGACAGCTGCTGACCAGGGTCTGCCCGACTGGATGGTGGCCCACATGTCCCGGTAGGCTTCTTCCGGCATGTCGGGATGCCGCACGAGGTTGTGCGGCTGTCCCAGCAACTCATCCATTTCAAAGCCGCTGACGGATACAAAAGCATCGTTGCAGTAAAGAATGCGACCTTTGGCATCGGTGGTGGAGACCGGCGTCTGCCCGGGCGGTAAGGCATATTCTTGATGGGTGACTGGCAGATTGGTACGCATGCGGCGATCCTTTCAGAAAGAAGTCCAGTCGTCGCTGGTGCCGAGCCTGGGTTCGGTACGAGTTGGGCTCGGATGGGTGGTTGGGGTCGATCGGCTTTCGAGCGCTGGTGCTGACACGCGGGTGGGTGGTTTCAGCGTACCTGGTCTGGTCTGCGCAGAGGGGGCAGCAGGCTTGCCTTTGCTGGGTGCATGGGGTTTGAGCGGCGCGGGTCTGGTGCGAGCCATGGTGTTCTGCGTGGACTCCTGTCCCAGGCGGAAGAAGGCCATGGCTTGCACCATCTCCACGGACTGTTGGCTCAGGCTATTGGCGGCCGCCGCCATCTCCTCCACCAGTGCCGCGTTCTGCTGGGTGGTCTGGTCCATCTGCGAGACGGCTTCACCGACCTGGTTCACCCCTTCGCTCTGCTCCCGGCTGGCCGCTGAAATTTCACCGATCATGTCTGCCACGCGGCTGATGGAGCTCACCACTTCCTGCATGGTGCTGCCCGCCTGGTCGACCTGCCGGGTGCCTTGGGCAACTTTCTCAACGCTTTCGTCGATCAGCGCCTTGATTTCCTTCGCTGCCGCGGCGCTGCGTTGAGCCAGCGTGCGGACCTCGCCCGCCACCACGGCAAACCCGCGGCCCTGCTCACCGGCCCGTGCGGCTTCGACCGCTGCGTTCAGCGCCAGGATGTT
>JAUVYR010000045.1 GCA_030602985.1 Burkholderiales bacterium | reverse complement strand
CCGATGTCGCCCTTGTGAGGCTCGTAGCCATCGAAGATGGAGGCGATCAGCCCCGAGCCGCGCGTCAGGTTCAGGAATTCGTTGCTGAAGCCGATCAGGCCACGGGCGGGAATGCGGTACTCCAGACGCACACGGCCTTTGCCGTCCGGCTCCATGTTGACCATTTCGCCTTTGCGCAGACCCAGGGCCTGCATCACGCCGCCTTGATGCTCTTCTTCCACGTCAGCGGTCACGAGTTCCATCGGCTCGCACTTCTCGCCGTCGATGTCCTGGAACACCACACGCGGCTTGGAGACGGCCAGCTCGTAGCCCTCGCGTCGCATGTTTTCCAGCAGGATGGTCAGGTGCAGTTCACCGCGGCCGGCCACTTCAAAAATGCCGTCCTCGTCGGTTTCCTTGACGCGCAAGGCCACGTTGTGCTGCAGTTCCTTCTGCAGCCGATCCCAGATCTGGCGGCTGGTCACGAACTTGCCTTCCCGGCCGGCCAGCGGGCTGGTGTTCACGCAGAAATTCATGATCAGGGTGGGCTCGTCCACCTTCAGCATCGGCAGCGGGGTCGGGGTGTCCACGCTGGTGACTGTCACGCCAATGCCGATGTCTTCGATACCGTTGATGAGCACGATGTTGCCGGGACCCGCAGCTGCCGTCTGCATGCGGTCCAGGCCCTGGAATGTCAGTACCTGGTTGATGCGGCCCTTGACACGCTTGCCATCCGGGCCTTCGCAGACCAGCACATCCATACCGGGTTTGACGATGCCGGCATTGACCCGACCGACACCAATGCGCCCGACAAAAGTCGAGTAATCCAGCGCGGAAATTTGCAACTGCAGGGGGGCATTCGGGTCCCCTGCATGGGCAGGCACGTGCTTCAAAATGGTGTTGAACAGGGCCGACATGTCGGGGCCCCACTGCTCACCCGGGGCGCCCTCTTCCAGGCTGGACCAGCCGTTGATGCCCGAAGCGTACACCACTGGAAAATCCAGTTGCTCATCGGTGGCGCCCAGCTTGTCGAACAGATCGAAGGCGGCGTTGATCACCTTGTCGCAATTGGCACCGGGTTTGTCGACCTTGTTCACCACCACAATGGGCTTGAGGCCCAGGGCCAACGCCTTCTTGGTCACGAAGCGGGTCTGCGGCATCGGGCCTTCCTGAGCGTCGATCAACAGCACCACGCCGTCCACCATGGACAGCGCACGTTCGACTTCACCACCGAAGTCCGCGTGGCCGGGGGTGTCGACGATGTTGATGTGTGTACCTTCCCAACTGACTGCGCAGTTCTTGGCCAGGATGGTGATGCCACGCTCGCGCTCGATGGCGTTGTTGTCCATCACGGTGTCCACGACTTTTTCGTGTTCAGCAAAGGTGCCGGATTGACGCAGCAGCTGATCGACCATGGTGGTCTTGCCGTGGTCGACGTGGGCAATGATCGCGATGTTGCGGATAGGCGTACTCATAGATGACTTTCCAGACTTTGTTGAATTTCCAGCGGGGTCAACAAGCGCCCCGGTATCAGTTCGCCCGACTTGATGTGGGCAGTGCCCAACAGGGCTTTGGGTTCCTCCCCCCAGACGGCCACCTGCTCCGCATCGGGCCATGTGCCGCGACGACGCAAGCCCGACAGGAATCGGGCCGCATGATCGGCGTTGAGGATGACGGGGGTATGACTGGCCAGCAGGGCATCCACAGGCAGCAGCAGGGAGGATCGCTGCGACTCCGGCAGGGATTCGAGTTGTTCCAGGGTCACGCATGGCCCCAGGTTGAACCCCCCTGTGGCCACCCGACGCAGCTCGATCAGATGCGCGCCGCAACCCAGCGCTTCACCGATATCTTCACCCAGGGTCCGGATATAGGTACCTTTGCTGCAATGCACCTTCAGGCGCAAGGTGGGCGCATCAGACACCAGGTCCATGTCCAGCAACTCCAGCTCGTGGATGGTGACATTCCGAGGTTCCCGGTCGACTTCGACGCCTTCACGGGCGTATTCGTACAGGGCTTTGCCATCCTTTTTCAGTGCGCTGTGCATCGGCGGCAACTGGCGGATGGGGCCGGTGTATCGGTCGAGTACCTCCACCACCTGACCCACGGTGCAGTTGACGGGCCGCTGTTCTAGCACGTCACCCTCGGCATCGCCTGTGCTGGTTTTCACCCCGAGGCGCAAGGTGGTCTCGTAGGTTTTGTCAGCGTCCAGATGCAATTGGCTGAATTTGGTCGCAGCACCGAAACACAGCGGCAGCACGCCAGTGGCCAGCGGATCCAGCGTGCCGGTGTGCCCGGCCTTTTCAGCACGCAGCAACCATTTGGCTTTTTGCAAAGCCTGATTGCTGGACAGGCCCAGCGGTTTGTCGAGCAACAACACCCCATGCACAGGGCGCCGCTGCACCCTGGTGCGTGGCGCTTGCATGTTTTATTCGTCCTTGGAACGGGAGGCGACCGCCTTGGCGATCAGCGCATTCATATCGGCCGCTCGCTCAGTGGTGCGATCGAAGTGGAAGTGCAGCGTTGGCACGGTGTGAATGTGCAGTCGCTTGAAAAGGCCATTGCGCAGAAAACCAGCGGCCTGATTCAGCGCATCTTCTGTTTCCTGAGGGTCACCAATCAGCACACTGAAATAGACCTTGGCGTGGGCGTAGTCAGGCGTCACCTCCACCGCTTGAATCGTGGCCATGCCCACGCGCGGGTCTTTCAACTCACGCGCGATGAGCTCGGTCAGGTCGCGCTGAATCTGATCGGCGACCTTGAAGCTGCGGTTGGAGGGCGACTTGCGTGCAGGCATGACTTAAAGTGTCCGGGCGATTTCCTTGATCTCGAACAGTTCGAGGATATCGCCTTCCTTGATGTCATTGTAGTTTTTGAGCTTGATACCGCACTCGAAGCCTTCGCGCACTTCCTTGACATCGTCTTTCATGCGCTTCAAGGAATCCAGCTCGCCGGTGTAGATGACCACGTTGTCGCGCAGCAGGCGGAAATGCGCCGAACGGGTGACATGGCCCGAGGTGACCATACAGCCCGCCACCGTGCCGATCTTGGAGGCCACGAACACGGTACGGATTTCGGCGGTACCGATATCTTCCTCGCGCTTTTCCGGCGCCAGCATCCCAGACATCGCCGCTTTCAGCTCATCCACCGCATCGTAGATGATGTTGTAGTAATGCAGATCGACATCGTTGCCTTCGGCCAGTTTTCGCGCGCCTGCGTCAGCGCGGACGTTGAAGCCGATCACGATGGCCTTGGACGCAATCGCCAGGTTGATGTCGGATTCGCTGATGCCACCGACCCCGGCGTACACCAGTTGCACACGCACTTCTTCGGTCGACAGCTTGAGCAGCGAGGTGGCCAGTGCTTCCTGCGAGCCCTGCACGTCGGCTTTGATGATGATCGGCAGGGTCTTGACCTCACCGGCCTGCATGTCAGCAAACATGTTTTCCAGCTTGGCGGCTTGCTGCTTGGCCAGTTTCGTGGAGCGGAACTTGCCGGCGCGGTAGGTGGCGATCTCACGCGCACGGCGCTCATCGGCCAGCACCATGAAATCATCGCCGGCCTGAGGCACCTCGGCCAGACCCTGAATTTCCACAGGGATGGACGGACCAGCTTCCTTGGTCGGCTTGCCGTTTTCGTCCAGCATGGCACGCACACGGCCCGACGTCTGGCCAGCCAGCACCACGTCACCCACTTTCAGCGTACCGGACTGCACCAGCACAGTGGCCACGGCACCGCGGCCTTTGTCCAGGCGGGCTTCAATCACCAGGCCTTTGGCGTGTGCTTCGACTGGCGCCTTGAGCTCCAGCACTTCGGCCTGCAACAGCACGTTCTCTAGCAGATCGTCAATGCCCATCCCCGTTTTGGAGGAGACGGCGATGAAGGGGGAATCACCCCCGAATTCTTCGGGCACCACCTCTTCGGCCACCAATTCGGACTTGACCCGTTCCACATTGGCATCAGGCTTGTCTGCTTTGGTCATGGCGACCACGATCGGCACGCCAGCGGCTTTCGCGTGCTTGACGGCCTCTCGGGTCTGGGGCATGACACCGTCATCTGCCGCGCAGACCAGAATCACGATGTCTGTGGCCTGTGCACCCCGTGCACGCATGGCGGTGAATGCCTCGTGGCCCGGTGTATCCAGGAAAGTGACCATGCCGCGCGGTGTATCCACGTGATAGGCCCCAATGTGCTGGGTGATACCGCCTGCTTCGCCCGCAGCCACCTTGGAGCGACGAATGTAGTCCAACAAAGAGGTTTTGCCGTGGTCGACATGACCCATCACGGTCACCACTGGTGCCCGTGGCATCAGCTCGGCATTGGCCGAAGAGACTTCTTCTTCGGTGAACGCTTCCGGATCATCCAGGGCAGCAGCAACGGCCTTGTGACCCAATTCCTCAACCAGGATCATCGCAGTATCCTGATCCAGAGACTGGTTGATGGTCACCATCTGACCCAGCTTCATCAGCTGCTTGATCACTTCCGATGACTTGACGGCCATCTTGTGCGCCAACTCGGCCACCGTGATCGTCTCCGGCACATGGACCTCGATCACCTTGTTTTCGACGGGAGCGGCAAAAGAGGACTCTCGGTCTTCGCGCCCTCCTCGCTTGCCGCCTTTGGGGCCCGCACGCCAGTTACTGCCACCCCGACCCGCATTGGCCGTATCGCCACGCGTCTTGAGTTCTTTTTTCTTGCTGTTCTCGTCCTTCCAAGTGGATGACAAAGCCTCGGACTTGACCTCCTTCTTGCCAGCGCCTGGCGCACCCGCAGGCACCTTGACAGGTGTACCAGCCGGTTTGTGCAGCGTTCCCTTGATGCCGGGCTTGGCTTCAGCGGGCTTGGGTTCTTCCGGCTTCTTGGCAACCAGCACCTTCTTGGGAGCCGCCATCATGGCACGAATGGCCTCAGCTTCAGCCAGTGCCTTACGACGACGCTCGTCCAGATCCTGGGCACGCTGGGCTTCAGCCTGCTTCTCTTCGGCTTTCTTCTGCTGGGCCACCACCATCGCTTTGGCTTTTTCTTCCCGGACCTTCTCAGCTTCTGCCGCCTTCACCACTTCAGCTTCATCGGCTGTAGCCTGTTTCAAGGTCTGTTCGGTGGCCTGTTCGCGGGCCTTTTGCTCGGCGATTTCGCGTGCGGCAGCTTCCTGACGCTCGCGCTCCGCTTCAGCGGCTGCGCGTGCTTCCGCCTCTTCACGCTCCTTGCGCTTTTGTGCCAGCTCTTCTTCCTGGCGCCGGAGTAACTCGGCCTGCTGACGGGCCTCCTGTTCGCGACGGGCGAGTTCCGCCTCGTCGATCACCGGTGCAGCAGGTGCCTCGGCTTCCACTGGTTCGTCATCGCGTTGGATGAAAGTCCGCTTCTTTCGGACTTCGACCTGGATGGTTCTGGCCAGACCGGAGGCATCGGCCTGTTTGATCTCGGTGGTTGATTTTTTGGTCAGCGTGATTTTTTTCCGCTCACCCGTGGCGGTGCCATGACTGGCCTGCAGGTAGCTCAGTAGGCGCTGCTTGTCATTTTCGGAAATCGGGTCCTCCCCCGAGGCTTTTTCCACACCAGCACTGCCCAGCTGCTCCAGCAGCAAGGCAGTCGGTTTGTTCAGTTCAGCGGCGAATTCAGCGACAGTGTTACTTGACATAAACGTTTAACTCCGTTGGACCTCCATGATCAGGATTGCGCGGTGGCGTCGTCACCGGTGAACCAGTGCTCGCGCGCTTTCATGATCAGGGCCTTGGCTTCGTCTGCGCTTTGCCCAGTGATATCGGTCAATTCATCCACGGCCAGATCGGCCAGGTCATCCAGGGTGTGCACCCCGGCATCCGAAAGCTTGGCGATCAGATCGATCGTCAGACCTTCCAGGTCGCGCAAGTCCTGCGACACTTCTTCGACGCTCTCCTCCTTGGCGATCTCCATCGTCAGAAGGGCATCTTTGGCACGGGCGCGCAACTCATTGACAGTGTCCTCATCGAAAGACTCGATCTCCAGCATTTCCTGCAGAGGAACATAAGCCACCTCTTCAAGGCTGGCGAAACCTTCCTCGATCAGGATGTCGGCAATCTCTTCGTCCACGTCCAACTTGGCCATGAACAGACCACGAATGGCATTGGCTTCTTCGGCTTGCTTCTGAGCCGATTCATCGGCAGTCATGATGTTGATCTTCCAGCCGGTCAGGTCAGAGGCCAAGCGCACGTTCTGGCCACCACGACCGATCGCGATCGCGAGGTTCTCTTCGTCCACCACCACGTCCATGGCATGGCGCTCCTCGTCAACGACGATAGACACCACGTTGGCGGGCGCTAGCGCTCCGATCACAAACTGGGCAGGATCTTCGCTCCAGAGGACGATGTCCACGCGCTCGCCGGCCAGCTCATTGGTCACACCATTGACGCGAGAACCCCGCACACCGACACAGGTGCCAATGGGGTCAATGCGCTTGTCGTGGCTCAGCACGGCGATCTTGGCGCGGGACCCTGGATCACGGGCACAGGATTTGATCTCCAGCAGGCCCTGCTCGATTTCGGGCACTTCCTGACGGAACAGCTCGATCATGAACTCGGGGGCTGAACGAGACAGCAGAATGGGCGCACCACGGAGCGTCAAATCCACCTCCATGATCATGGCGCGCACACGGTCACCGGAGCGGAAGTTTTCCTTGGGAATCATCTCGCCACGCTTGAGGCGACCCTCCACACGACCACTTTCGACGATGACATCACCCTTGTCGAGACGCTTGACCGTACCGACAAAAATCTTGTCGCCTCGGCTCATGAAATCATTCAGCAGCATTTCGCGCTCAGCATCGCGGATTCGCTGGAGGATCACCTGCTTGGCGGCCATGGCCCCAATACGGCCGATCGGGACGGACTCGATCTGCGTCTCGATGTAGTCGCCCACCGCCACGCCTGGATGATCTTCAATGGCGTCTGAGTACATTTCTTCCGCGTCGGGATTCTGAAGACCCGCTTCATCAGGGACCACCTGCCAGCGGCGGAAAGTTTCGTAGGCGCCTGTGTCAGGGTCGATGGCTACACGAATATCCAGTTCGCCCTTGTGCAGCTTTTTGGTGGCAGACGCGAGCGCCGACTCCACTGCGCCCAGCACCACGTCACGCTCCACGTTTTTCTCGCGGGAAATCGCATCGATCAACATCAACATTTCGCGATTCATTTCACTCGCCTGCCTTTCCAAACTGCTGCAATGTGTTTAATTCTCGATTGATGGGTCCGCGGGCGCACTGACTGCACCGCGACCTTTGAAATTCACCACCGGGGCCAGTCGCGATTCGCGCAGCTCATCCAGCGTGAAAGCCAGTGCCTGAACCGGCAAAGGCTTGGCTTTTTTGCTGATCTTCTGGCCAGGCTTTCTGGCTGGCGCGTCGGTCCAGACCACTTGCCAGCCACCGGCCTCATGGCGCTCTAATGTGCCACGGAATTTCTTGCGATTCGCGGCCATGCCAGGTACAGCGGCATCCCCGATCGGCTGTTTGAGTGTGATGTCGATTTCATGGCCCACGAAACGCTCGAAGTCCCGCTCGGTTTTCAATGGCCGGTCGATACCTGGGGAGCCAACTTCAAGGCGCTTGTATTCGACACCCTCCACCTCCAGCAGCATCTGAAGCTGTCGGGTGACTTTTTCACAATCCTCGACTGTGACGAACTGCTCGACGGCTTGCTCCGGGCTCCAAGGGAGATCGATGGTGACGAGCAGCAATCCTCCCGCCGATCGCTCTAGATCGACGAGGTCGTAACCCATACCGACGATGGTTTGTTCTACAGTGTGCTGCCAGGACATGAAAACGGAAATAGCGGTTTGACCAAAAAAAATGGGCCGGTGTGAACCCGCCCATTTGGTCGTGAAGCGCTGATTGTAACATCTGATGCACTCTGATGGCACCCCTTCATGCACAATCTGCCATGATCTGTTGGCTCTTTCTGACAGTCTGACCCTCAAGAAAGTGAATCATTCATGATTGACGTTTACACATGGCCCACGCCCAACGGGCATAAAGTTCACATCATGCTCGAGGAGTGTGGCCTGCGCCTGGGACGCGACTGGCAAGCACACCCCATCAATATCGGAGCGGGCGATCAATTCCAGCCCGACTTCCTGACCATCAGCCCCAACAACAAGATTCCCGCCCTGGTTGACCCTGTGGGGCCGGATGGGAAACCGCAAGCGTTGTTCGAATCAGGCGCCATTCTGATCTATCTGGCCGCCAAGTTTGGCCGGTTCATGCCCCGATCCGACCGTGAGAAATTCGAGGTTCTGCAGTGGCTCATGTTCCAGATGGGAGGGGTAGGACCGATGCTGGGGCAAGCCCACCACTTCCGTCGCTATGCACCGAAAAAAATCCCCTACGGCATCGAGCGCTACACCAACGAGGCCAAACGCCTCTATGGCGTGATGGACCGCCGATTACAGACCAGCCGCTGGCTGGGCGGCAAGCAATACAGCATTGCCGATATCGCCGTTTTCCCATGGTTACGAAGCTGGGAGCACCAAGGCATCGACTGGACCGATTACCCGGCACTGAAAACCTGGTTTGACCGGATCGCCGAGCGCCCCGCCGTCCAGCGAGGAGTTGCTGTACTGGCGGATGCACGTCAACCCTTGACGGATGCCCGTGCTCGCTCAGCACTTTTCGGTCAGCAGCAATACCAGAAGCGATAAAAGATTCGGACTCGCCCGGAAAAACGTCGAATAGTCGCTACAATTTGCACCGTGTCGGAGCGTAGCGCAGCCTGGTAGCGCATCTGCTTTGGGAGCAGAGGGTCGCGAGTTCGAATCCCGCCGCTCCGACCAATTCCTCAAAACCAGCGCACAATAAGGCCCCATACAGGGCCTTTTTGTCTTGTACCGACTGCCCGTAGCTCAGTTGGATAGAGCAACGGCCTTCTAAGCCGTGGGTCGGGGGTTCGAACCCCTCCGGGCAGGCCAAACGGCATCAACACGACCATCATGAGCATCACGATCAAGGACGCCGCCGGCATTGAAGGCATGCGCCTGGCGGGGCGACTCGCCAGCGAAGTGCTGGACTACCTCACTCCTTATGTCCGCCCAGGCGTCACCACGGCCGAATTGGATCGTCTGGCGCTGGACTTTATTGTCAATGTGCAGAAGTGTGTGTCTGCGACGGTGGGATACCAGCCACCGGGCTACCCGCCCTTCCCTTCATCCATCTGCACGTCGGTCAACCATGTCATCTGCCATGGCATCCCGAATGACAAACCCCTCAAGAAGGGGGATATCGTCAATATCGATGTCACGGTCATCAAGGAGGGCTGGCATGGGGATACCAGCCGGATGTTCATCGTGGGTGATGCCCCGCCCCCTGTACGCCGGTTATGTACCGTGACCTACGAAGCCATGTGGAAGGGCATACAGATGGTCAGGCCAGGCATTCGCCTGGGGGATATCGGCCATGCGATCCAGCAACATGCCGAAGCCGCAGGGTATTCGGTCGTCCGCGAATTTTGTGGTCACGGGATCGGCCAGACCTTTCATGAAGACCCTCAGGTCCTACATTACGGCCGTCCGGGCACCGGGATTGAACTGCAGCCCGGCATGACGTTCACCATCGAGCCCATGATCAACCAGGGCAAGCGGGAGATACGCGAAATGGACGATGGCTGGACCATCGTGACCCGGGATCGCTCCCTGTCTGCACAGTGGGAGCACACCGTTCTGTGCACCGACTCTGGCTATGAGATCATGACGCGATCAGCCGGGACACCGGCACCGCCCGCCTTTGTGACACCACAGGCCTGACAGGGAGGTGTCATGGAAGCCATCGTCACAGACAATATGGCGCAATGGCGCCAGACTTATCGGGATGGCAAGGCCGAGATCCTTCAGGCCATCCGTGACATCAAGGGGTCTGCTCTGTCGGTCCATCGGCCTTTGAAGCAGCTGGCTCGCCTGACCGACGACATGCTGCAGCAGATCTGGCATGCCTCTGGCATACCCAATGACATCGCTTTGCTGGCGGTCGGCGGCTATGGTCGAGGCGAGCTGTTCCCGCATTCGGACGTCGATGTTTTGGTGCTGTTGCCCAACCACCTCACCCAGGAGCAGCTCTCGCCCGAGCTGCGCTCGGCTCTGGAAGGTTTCATCACCCGTTGCTGGGACTCGGGCCTGGAGATCGGCTCCAGCGTCCGAACATTGAACGAATGCATGCAGGAGGCCGCAGGCGATGTCACGATCCAGACCGCCCTGCTGGAATGCCGGTGGCTGTGTGGTCACAAGCCCCTGTTCAAGTCCATGGTCAACCAGCTGGTCGATGCCATTGACATTCGCGCCTTCTGGCATGCCAAAAAACTGGAAATGCGCCAGCGGCACCAGAAGTACGAGAGCACGCCCTACGCCCTGGAGCCGAACTGCAAGGAATCACCGGGTGGATTGCGCGACCTCCAGATCATCCTGTGGATCGCCAAGGCAGCTGGGCTGGGCAGTTCCTGGCAGGAGCTGGGTCGGCGTGGTCTGGCCACGCGCCTCGAAGTGCGTCAGCTTCGGCATAACGAGGCCTTGCTGAGCCTGATTCGAGCGCGTCTGCATGCCATCACCGGTCGGCGTGAGGACCGTCTGGTCTTCGATGTCCAGAATGCACTGGCCGAAGCGTTCGGTCACAAGGCGATCGTCGCGCCCGATACGAATGCCAGGGTGGTCAGTGCGAAAAAGGCCCGAAGGGCGAGCGAAGCACTGATGCGCCGCTATTACTGGGCCGCCAAGGCGGTGACGCAGCTCAACCAGATTCTGCTGCTCAACATTCAGGAGCGCATCGAGAGCGACGAGCGCGGCGACCCCTTGCCGGTCCGCGTGATCAATGAGCGTTTTCAGGAAAAGGCGGGCATGCTGGAAGTCACCAGCGACGACCTGTACCTGCAAAACCCGCATGCCATCCTGGAAACCTTTCTGATCTACCAGACCACCTTGGGCGTCAAGGGGCTGTCTGCACGGACCTTGCGCGCCTTGTACAACGCGCGCCCGATCATGAATGCCGCGTTCCGTCGTGATCCTGTCAACCGGGCCCTGTTCATGCGAATCCTGCAGCAGCCTGAAGGCATCACGCATGCGTTTCGGCTCATGAACGAAACATCGGTGCTGGGGCGTTACCTTTGGGTGTTTCGAAACACGGTGGGGCAAATGCAGCACGATCTGTTCCATGTCTACACCGTGGATCAGCACATCCTGATGGTGCTGCGCAACATGCGCCGCTTCTTCATTCCCGAGCATTCGCACGAATATCCGTTCTGTTCGCGCCTGGCCGCAGGCTGGGACAAACCCTGGCTGCTTTACACCGCAGCGCTCTTTCACGATATCGCCAAGGGTCGCGGGGGTGACCACTCCGAGCTGGGCGCCAATGACGTGCGTCTGTTTGCCAAACAGCACGGCATTTCAAAGGAGGACACCGAGCTCATCCAGTTTCTGGTGAACGAACACCTGACCATGAGCCGGATTGCACAGAAGGAAGATCTGAGTGACCCGGATGTCATTCGGGCCTTTGCGCAGCGCGTGGGCAATGAGCGGCGTTTGACGGGCTTGTATTTGCTGACCGTGGCTGACATCCGTGGGACCAGCCCCAAAGTCTGGAATGCCTGGAAAGGCAAGTTGCTGGAAGACCTGTACCGCGCCACCGTACGCGCCCTGGGCGGCGGTTCGCCTGCACCGGATGCGATGGTGGAGTCGCGTAAACGCGACGCCCTGACCACGCTGGCGTTGCATGCCTTGCCCCACATGGCACACAAAACCTTGTGGGATCAGCTCGATGTGAGCTATTTCATGCGGCACTCACCCGACGAAATCGCGTGGCATACCCGCCAGATCAGCAAGACTCTGGCACAACGTCCGACGCCGATCCGACCATTGCCCACGCTGGTTCGTGCCCGACTCTCCCCGGTGGGTGAAGGTCTGCAGGTCCTGGTCTATACGCCTGACCGGCCAGACCTGTTTGCCCGCACCTGTGGGTATTTTGACGAAGCGGGATTCAGCATTCTCGACGCCAAGATCCACACCACCCTGGACGGCTACGCACTCGACACCTATCAGGTGGTGGCCACCACCTTGTCCGAGCATTACCGCGAATGCATCGCCATGGTGGAAAACGAGTTGCCCCAGGCGATTGAAACGGAAGGAGCGCTCCCGCCGCCCAGCCGGGGGCGTCTGTCTCGGCGGGTGCGGAGTTTTCCCGTCACTCCGCGGGTTGAGCTCCAGCCCGACGACAAAGGCCAGCATTGGTTGCTCAGCGTGTCGGCCAGCGACCGCAATGGGCTGCTGTACAGCATTGCGCGGGTGCTGGCGCAACATCAGGTGAACCTGCATCTGGCCAAGATCATGACGTTGGGTGAGCGTGTGGAAGACAACTTCCTCATCAGTGGCCCGGGCTTGCATGCGCACCGTCATCAGGCGCAACTGACCCAGGCGCTCTTGCTCGCCCTGGAAGGTGAAAGCTGAAGAAAGCTGAAAAGGCTCAGTCTGCAGGCAGGCTGAGCAGTTCTCTCAAGCCAGTCTCGTCAATGACGGTCACGCCCAGGGCCAGGGCTTTGTCCAGCTTGCTGCCCGCCTCGCTGCCCGCAACGACATAGTCGGTTTTCTTGCTGACCGAACCACTGACCTTGCCACCCGCCGCTTCGATGTGCTCACGCGCCTGATCACGCGACCACCGGGGCAAGGTGCCTGTGAGCACAAGTGTTTTTCCCAGCAAAGGTTGGGGGGCCGTGGCGCTGCCACTTCCCTCTTCCCAATGCACACCACATGCCCTGAGCTGTTCGACCACTTCGCGGTTGTGGGGTTGCTGGAAGAAGGTGTGAATGCTGTCCGCCACCACGGGACCCACATCGCGCACTTGCAGCAGGGCTTCCACGTCGGCATCCATGATGGCGTCCATCTGGCCAAAATGGCGCGCAAGGTCCTTGGCGGTGGCCTCGCCTACATGACGGATGCCGAGTGCGAACAGGAATCGGGGCAAGGTGGTCTGGCGAGAGCGGTTCAGGGCGTCCAGCAGGTTGGAGGCCGATTTATCCGCCATGCGGTCCAGACCGGCGAGCGAGGACAGGCCCAGCCGGTAAAGGTCAGGCAAGCTGTGAATGACCTGGCTATCGACCAGCTGGTCAACCAGTTTGTCGCCCAGGCCCTCGATGTCCATCGCCCGTCGTTGGGCGAAATGCAGAATGGCCTGCTTGCGCTGGGCCGCACAGAACAAGCCGCCAGAGCACCGATGATCGGCCTCGTCCACTGCTCGAACCACTGCGCTGCCACAAACCGGGCAATGGGCAGGCATGCGAAACACAGCTCCTCGCTGAGGCGGATCAAAAAGCCCCCCTTGCGGAGCATTTGGCTTCAGTCCCGGCTCGCTATGGACCACAGCCACCACTTCGGGAATCACATCGCCTGCACGGCGCACGATGACCGTATCGCCGATGCGCACATCCTTGCGCAGCACTTCATCTTCATTGTGCAGGGTGGCGTTGGTGACCGTGACACCACCGACAAACACCGGCGCCAGTTTGGCCACCGGCGTGAGTTTGCCTGTGCGGCCGACTTGCACATCGATATCCAGCACCGTGGTCAGTTGTTCCTGGGCTGGGTATTTGTGCGCCACGGCCCAGCGCGGTTCACGCGTCACAAACCCGAGGCGCTTTTGCCAGTCGAGCCGATCCACCTTGTAAACCACGCCATCAATGTCGAAGGGCAGTTGATCGCGCATCTGCCCCAGGCGATGGTGATAATCCACCAGGGCTTGCGCCCCTTCACACCGGCTGACCCATTCGGAAACCGGCAACCCCCAGCCCTTGAGGCATTCCAGCGCCTCGAAATGACTGCTCCACGCAGGCCCTGCACCATCGATCTCGGAAACCTCGCCCCACCCGTAGGCATAAAAGCTCAAGGGTCTGGAGGCCGCCACTTTCGGGTCCAGCTGCCGCACAGCGCCAGCGGCAGCATTGCGTGGATTGACAAACGTCTTTTCGCCCTTGGCGCCTGCGGCGATGCGCTGTCGCTGCCGCTCATTCAGGCGTTCGAAGTCATCTCTGCGCATGTAGACTTCACCGCGCACCTCCAGGATGGGGGGTACCGCTGCATGCCGCGGATCGAGTCGCAAGGGAATCTGGCCAATGGTGCGTATGTTCTGAGTGACGTCTTCTCCCGTCTCGCCATCCCCCCTTGTGGTGGCCTGAACAAGGATGCCCTGTTCGTACCGGAGATTGATGGCCAAGCCATCGAACTTGGGCTCAGCGACATAGCCGACTGCTGGCGCATCGGCACTCAGCTCCAGTTCTTTGCGCACCCGGGTATCGAAAGCCCAAGCGCCACTGGCTTCGGTATCGGTCTCGGTGCGGATGCTGAGCATGGGCACGCGATGCCGGACAGCCGCAAATCCATCAAGTGGCGGCCCACCCACCCGCAGCGAGGGAGAGTCAGGGGTCACCCATTCAGGGTGACGGCTTTCCAGCACTTGCAGCTCCTGAAACCAGGCATCGTATTGGGCGTCAGGGATTTCAGGCGCATCCAGCACATAGTAGCGATGCGCATGATGGGTCAGCTCGGCTTTGAGCCACTGGAGTCGCTGGTAATCGGGGTCATGCGTCGTGTCGGGGGCGTCTGGCATGGATGGGCATTTTATCGGTGACCCTGCGAAGCCATCCCCTCATACCCGCAAGACTTGCAGTGAACGTCTGACAAACCGGTTGGTGTACAGCTCGGCGATGGCCCTGTCCCAGCCATTCACTGGCAACCGAAGCCGACGCCAGGCTTGTATCAGGTTGCCAGGAGCCGCTTCGGGCATCCAGCCATTGGGCGAAAACGTTTCACGTGATCGACTCAGGGCATGCAGAAAGACGGTCCGGTCGGTTCCCACAAATGGTCCAGGCAGGTGGTGCATCAGATCCACCGGGGCGGCCACATGCAGCCACTGCAAAGCACGGACTGTGGCGTGGGTCAGACGCTGGATCACCTCAGGCTGTGCACGCATCGAGTCAGCAGGCACGCTCAGGCAGGTAAACGGCATGGGGCCATTAAAAACCGTTTCCGTTGATCGCAAGGTGCGCAGATCTTCGAGGATACGAAGGGACCCGCTGATTTCGAGCTGGGTCGCGATCGGGTCTTCATAACACAGGGCCTGGATACGCCCGGCATTGAGCGTTGCCATGGCCTGGCTCAGGTCCTTCAACTCCACGAAATGGACGTCCGACGTCTGCACGCCATTTTTCAGCAATACCCACAAGGCCATGCGGTGTGATAAAGAACCAAACGCCTGAATACCGATGGCAGCGCCTCCCAGATCCTTGACCGTCAAAGCCGCCGACTGGTGCAGAGAAGAGACCCCGAACACCATCTGCGGGGTGCGAGCGATCAGTGCAAAAGCCCGGTGATGGCTGCCCTGCGTACTCAGCAAGAGCGTGCGCTCGAAGTGATCCACCAGTACGGGCAGCTGCGATGATTCGGTCGAACTGACCCCCTCGTCATCCACAGTGGCGTGCCGCAGTCGAACGTCCAGGCCCGCATCAGCGAAAAAGCCCAATTGATGCGCCAGCACGACAGGCAGAATGGAGATGGGGTCCTGGGCGCGCAGTTGCACATCGACCGGCTGCAGATCAGACGCCAGCACTGTCGGCATCGACAGGCCGGACACCAGATAACCAGCAGCCGACCCTATTGCTCCGGCCCCTAGAAGTTTCAACCGGCGGCGTATTTGACCCTGGGGTCCTGGAAGTAGCTCATCACCCGCTCGGGTGAGTTCTCCAGCATGGCCATGTGTTCGTTGGCTGCCTCGCGCAGTTTGGCCTTGGTCCTCACCGGCACCCGCTTGCCCATGGCCTGCTTGAGGTCGGCGTTCAAACGCTCTTCCGGGTTGAGTTCCGGGCTGTAGCTGGGCAGGTAGAACACCTCGATCTGTTCCTTTCTCTCTGCCAGCCACGCCTTGACCGGCTTGCTGTGATGTACACGCAGGTTGTCAAGGATCAGGAACACCTTCTTGCCCGCATCCTTGATCAAGGCCTCCAGGAACTCAATCAACTTGTCGCTGTTGAAGGCCTCCTCAATGATCATCCAGCGTGCCTTGCCTCGGTTGGTCACCGTGGCGATCATCGACAGCTTCTGGCGTGTGCTGCCCACCGTGTAAGCCACGGGTGTTTCACCTGCTGGGGCGTAGCTCCTGCCACGTACATCGGTGTTGACCAGTGCGGTCTCATCACCCCAGTGGATTTCACCACCCTCTGCCTTGGCTTGTTCCTCAATCGCCGGGTAGTGCTCATCGAGCCAGGCCTTGACCGCCTCCGGGCGCTGTTCGTAGGCGCGCTTGATGGGCTTTTGTGGCGTGAAGCCCCAGCGTGCCAGGTATTTGCCCACGGTGCGCACACCCAATTTCAAGCCACATTCCTGTTCGATAAGCTGCATCACGGCGGCGCGACTCCACAGGAAGAAGTCCATCTTCAATTGCTCGGGACGCTTGTCGCAGATGGTCTTCTGGATGTGGGCTTCTTGCTCTGGAGTGAGCAAGCGGGCATCTCCTTTGGATCGCCCACGACTGGCGGGCTTGATGGCAGCCCAGCCGCCTTGCTCGAACAGATCAAGCACCTTGCGCACCGCCGGGTAGCTCAGCCCCGTCATCTGCACCAGT
>JAUVYR010000043.1 GCA_030602985.1 Burkholderiales bacterium | reverse complement strand
GCGAGGGATGGCCGTAAAAGACCACCTTGCTGCACGCGGCGTACCAGCCGAGCGGCTGTTTCTGGGGACCGGCGAAACCAAGGCACCCGGCACCGCACCGACCGACGACGCCCCCAGGGCAGACCTCACCCTGGCGGTGCCTTGAGGGGTGCCAAAAACACCCACCGTGCCGACCAAGACCAGGATGCGAAGCGAGGAGCCAGCAGCTTCGCTTACAATCCCAGCTGATCACTGACGCGGCTGTCGTTCAATGGTAGGACCTGAGCTTCCCAAGCTCAAGACGTGGGTTCGATTCCCATCAGCCGCTCCAGATTGAAGTCTCAGCAGATTTCACCAGCACTCAAAACCCACCCTTCTACATAGAGCGGTGGGTTTTTTGTTGCCTCTTGCCATATCAGGCGATACCATGACATACCAACATTTTGTTGGTACCTATGTTGGTATCTGCTGGTGTCTGCCACCACAGTGCAGCGCTGATACCAACAAAAGTACCAACACCGGGGATGCCCGTGGCTCTAACAGACACCTTCATCAAGAACAGCACCAAGCACACTGGTCGACCTTCGGGCGACAAGCACAGCGATGGTGGGGGCCTTTACCTGCACGTCACCGGGTCCGGCAAGTATTGGCGAGTGAACTATCGTTTTTCTGGAAAGCAGAAGACGCTGGCGCTGGGCACCTACCCTGCCGTCAGCCTGAAGATGGCGCGAGAAGGCCGCGACGCCGCCAAAGAGCAGTTGGCCCAGGGTGTAGACCCCAGCACCGCCAAGCAGGAAGCAAAACACGCCGCAAAACTAGCTGCAGCCAACACCTACGAAGCCATCGCCCGGGAGTTCCATGCCATCAAGACGACTGGCTGGAGTGCGGCACATGCGAACAAGTGGCTGCGGATGAACGAGATGTACCTGTTCCCGCCACTGGGCCGCAAGCCCATCGATGAGATCAAAGCGAAGGATGTGTTGGCGGCGCTGCGCAAGGTCGAAGCCAAGGGCATTTTGAGCACGGCACAAGACCTGCAACAAATGGCCGGCCAGGTTTTCCGTTACGCCGTCCAAACTGGGCGGATTGAGCAAAACCCTGTCCCAGACCTCAGGGGCGCATTGACGCCACATGTTGCACAACACTTTGCCGCGGTCATTGATCCCGTTCAGGTCGGCGGCTTGTTGCGTGCAATCGATGGCTACACCGGTCAACCCACCACCCGCACCGCACTGCAGTTCGCGGCCCTCACCTTTCAGCGACCCGGCAACATCCGTGCGCTGAAATGGGCGTGGGTGGATTTTAACAACGCCATGGTGACCGTCCCCGCCCAGGAGATGAAGCGGACAATCAGCGGCAAGGTCAACGGCCGGGCACACTTGATCCCGCTGGCCAGCCAGGCGGTGGAAGCTCTGCAGAAGCTGCTGCCCCTAACCCAGCGAAGCGCCTACGTTTTCCCCAGTGTTCGCACTGCTGACCGCCCCATGAGCGAGGGCACGATGAACGCGGCGCTTCGGAGACTGGACTTCGGGACCGATGATCATGTGAGTCACGGGTTCAGGGCAATGGCCAGGACCATGCTGGCCGAACGCATCCCCGGCATTGACCCCGAGATGGTGGAAGCCCAACTTGGGCACGGCAAGAGCGGGCCACTGGGTTCGGCATATGACCGTGCCGAGTTCCTGGCGCAGCGGCGCGTGATGATGCAAACGTGGGCGGACTACCTGGACCAACTCCGACGAGGGGCCGAAGTCATTCCGCTGAAGATGGCCTGACCAGGCTCTTCAACGTCTCAGCCAACATCCCTCACCGGAAAACATCCCGCAACCGCTCCAGCCAAGTACGGCCACGGGGCGCCTGGTTGTGACGAGCCGACGGCCGCTTGTACCAATCCACGTCGCGCCGGGTGTCGCCGTCTGGCACTTCAGGCGTTCGGTACTTTGGGCCCCGGTTCCAAAGAATGACCGGTTCGCCCACCGGTGGTTTTTCGTTCATGGCGTTGATCCTCCCGGTTCCAGTCTACCGAACGCGAGGCCGTGCCGTCAGCGCTTGGGGTCTGGCACACCCGCTCCCGGTTCACCCTGGGCCGGCGCGTCCACAAACTGCACCAGATACACCTTGCGGCAGGGCTTGGACGCCCGCACCCGGGCAATGGCCTCTTCCTCGGTTTCGCCTTCCTGCGGGATGGCCAAGCCGTAGCCGGGTCGGGCTACGGGCGCGGCCTCTTCCAGCTTCTTGATACGTTGGTTCAGGCAGCTCATGGCAAATCCTCATCGTCAGGGGGCAGCAGGTGGTCCGGCACCACCGGGAAGGTGCTGGGTGTGCGGCCGACCAGCGTCAGCACCGCGGCCACGGTTTCGCGGGAGCCCCACGGGGGCTCCTTCCAGTGCTCACCGGCGTAGGCCATCAGTTCGTCATCGGTCATGCCCCGCAGGTCCACCTGGTCGGTGGTCGCTTCCAGTTTGCGCACGCGCTCTTCAAGTCTTGCCATGCTTGCTCTCCAGTGCAGCCACCCGGGCCGCCAGCTCGTCCATCTCTGCCACGCGCGCCAGCGAACCGATGGCGCCAATCAATGCCGCCCCCTGGCCGGGTGACAGCTCGCCAGCCGACACAGCACCCAGCACGGCCTGTCCGCGCTCGGTCAGGGTGTTGCCCGGCAGGTGGATCACCTGGGCTGGGTCCACGGCGCGCAGCGGGGCCACCGTGCGCTCCAGCAGCAGGCGCGCGGCGCCCACATCACCCTCCAGGGCGCGCCCCATCAGGGTCTTCAGCAGCTCGGGCATGCGCTGGGCGATGCTGGCGCGGATCTGCGCCACCTCGCCGGTGCCGGGCTTGCGCCCCCTGGGGTTGCCGCTCTGCCCGGGCTTCCAGGTGGTGGGGGTGGGTTTTCGCGTCGCCATGCCTGCTCTGTTCCTGCTCAAACAGGCTGGCCGCCGGCCATCGGGTGGTGGTGCCGCTCGACGTGCTGGCTCTTGAGTTTGAAGACCAAGTTGCTCAGGGCCAACTCGGCTTCCCGGGCCGCCTCCTTGAGCTTGATTTGCTCGCTGAAGCTGGTGTGGCGAGCCAGGTGATAGGCGCGCTCCAGCAGCACCCGACGGTTTTCCAGGTCGTGCAGCATGTTCTGCACAGCGGTGGCCCGGCCAAAGTCGGTGTCTGCAGCCAGCAAATCATCGATGACGGCCTGATCCAGCGCCCGTTCGAGTTTGGCAATTGCCTCGTTTGCGCTGATGATGTGGTCGGCCACCTGATCCACCATGGCCGCCAGAACGGGAGCCGCTTCAACGCGGCGTTGGGCATGCTGCGCCACCTGGCGTGCCTGCACCACCTCGGGGTGGTCCGTAAACATGCTGTCGGGCAGCGCGCGGGCTGCGCTGTGGCGGTTCAGCATCGCCTGTTCTTCGGCCGTGCGCGTGTGCACCATGCCCGCCAAGGAGAACGTGGCTTTGGACACGGGGGCCGGCGGTTTCGCGGGAATGCTGAACAGGGTGTTTTCGTTGATGGGCGTGCTGTGGTTGTCGGGTGTGGTCATGGTTGCTCTCGCTTTCGGTTCGGTGGCACACTGGCCGCCATGGATGACACGTTGTGGGGGATGAACCCGATATTTCTGGGGTGGTTAGGGGCGCTGGTCGTCCTCGCCCTCATCGAGTCCTGGCGCGGCGACTAGGCCGCCGTAGGCCATGGCTGGCGCCAGGCGGGGCACCTTCTCGGCCAGGCGGGCGCGCTTGACCAACACTGGCACCGTGTCCAGCGCCTGTTTCTGCTGCACCCCCCGGGTAATGGCCGTGACCTGCGGGCCGATGCCCAGGAATGGCACCTTGGCGCCCAGGGCGTCCAGCACGTCCAAGCCCCGGCCCACCATCAAAGCACCGCTGTTGCTGTTGTTGACCGCAGAGCCGACCGGCTGCGCTTGGGTGTAGCTGGCCACCCGGCCCACGGCCTTGAGCTGGTCGATTTCCTCGCGGCTGAAGAACATGCGCAACTTGCGGTCGCCAATGCCGCCCAGGCCGGTGCGGTAGCGGGTCGCACTGAACTTGGCGGTTTCATCGGCCGCGCCGCCCAGCGCCCGCTCTTTCAACCAAGCCACGATGTGCCCGCGCACGGCCTGCTGCGTTTCGGGGTCGCGCGCCAGCTCACGGCTGAGCCGGGCCACGTCGGCCGTGGGGGCGCTCGATCCAATGATGAACTTGCGCACGAAGTTGTCCGGCGTGGCCTCGCCGTGGTAGATGGCCTTCAGCGCCGGGTTGCGTTCGATGCGCTGCATCATCGCCCGGTTGGCGGCGCGCGCCTGGTTAAACGCCCGAATCGCATCCTCCCCCAGGTCCGCCACACCGGGCACGGCCGGCAGGTTATCGGGGTTGACCGCGCGCGCACCCGGCGCGAACGTCTGCTGGCCCAGGCCCAGCACCGGGGTGTCGTCAAGCGCGGCACGCACCTTGTCCAGCGCCAGTCGGGTCTGGCCGTCCTGCGTGGCGCGCCGCAGGTTGCCCATGGCGGTCTTGAGCTGTTCGGCGTAATCGACGGTGAACGGCACTTCACCCCGGGCAATCCGGTTCATGTGCGTGGCCACCGACGGCGGCAGCGCATGCCCCAGCAGGGCGTCGTCCAAGGCCTGGTTGGCGTTGCGGGTAAAGGTGCTGCCATCGAGCGGGAAGCTGCGCCCGGCGCTGTCGCGCGCCAGGTTGTACAGCTCGCCCACCCGGGTTTTCTCGTCATCCAGGCCGCGCTGCAGCGAGTGGATGGCGCGTTGCCCCACGGCCACGGCATCGTCGGTGGTATTGGCACCGGCCACGTTCAGGGCGTCAATCAGGCGGCGGTTGTTCTCGTGCTCCACCCGCGCCAGCCCTTGCAGGCCCTCGTCGGTGGCGTTAGCACCTATCTTGGCCAGGTTGCGTTCGCGGGTGACGTGCACCGGGTCCAGCGTCAAGGTGCCGCGGGTCGGGGTGGCCCCCACGCGCTTGAAATCGATCAAGCGGCGCAGGGCCTCGCCGTCCAGGTCGCCGCCGGTCTTCAGCGCGCGCTCCACCTCGGCGCGCATGCCATTGCGCACCTGCTCGGGCACGCTGGCCCAGTCCACGTCCACATCGGCCAGCACGCGGGCCATCTGCTCGTCCAGCTTGCCGGCGCGCTTGACCATCAGCGGCTGCAGCACACCCCGGCCCAGACGCATCGCCGCGTCGGTGGCCATCGAGGCGCCCACACCGCCCACCAGTGCGGCACCCGCCTGCAGCACCGGGTCGGCGCCATTTTCCTTGGCGGCCCCCCCCAGCAGCCCAGCGCCAGCAGCGGACACGGCCTGTTGCCCGGGCTGGGCCGCCAAAACCGTGCCGACCTTCCCTGTTATGCCCGGCAAAGCGGATACAGCCCCAGCGGAACCCATCGTCAGACCCGCCCCCGCCACGAGGCGAGATGCCTCACCAACCACTCGCTCCTGGGCAGTCTCGGGTTGCGGCAAACCCACTGCGTTGGCCAACTGGGTCGCGGCCTCGCTCAAGGGACGGCCAGGCTTAAAGCCCAGGGCCTTCGCGGCCGGGTCGGTGATGTTCTGGCGGATGGGCTCAGTCACCAGTTGCGCGGCTTGGGCAGTGCCCTCCAACCCGTAGCGTGCGGCCAGCCCCACCTGGCGACCCAGCTCGTGCAGGGTGCCGCGCTCGGGGCGCGGTACGGCCGGCGCAGCTAGGGTGCCAGGCGCAGAGGCGGTGGCGGGCACCGCAGCGGCTGGCGCTTGGGTGGGGCGCTGGAAGTCGCTCCATGGGCCTGCGTCGTCACGCGCTGCGCCGGGCTGGGCCGTTTGCATTGGGCGCAGGGGCTGCGCTGACGCCTGGAAGTCGGCCCAGGGGCCGTCATCGTGTTGGGCGGTGGCGTTCATTGGCCTGCCTCCCAGTTGTTGCGATCCGACGGGTCACCTCCCAGGAAGCGGTACCCGCGCACCACCTGGCCAGCCTGTGGCACTGCGGCGGGCCCGGATTGACGCGCTGGAGCGGGTGCAGGCTGCTGGGTGGTTTCAGCGTCCGGCACGTTGTAGCCGCTGGCGCGGTAGAACTCTTCGGTGTCGTTCACGATGGCGCCGTAGTTGCGGGCGAAGTTCTGCAACTTCTTGCGGGCCGTCTCGGGGTCGTCTTTTTCGCTGGGGATGAAGGGGGCCAGGCGCGGGAACTCGGCAGCCGTCACGGCAGCGCCGGAACGGTCGTTGATGACCATCGAGCCCAGGTCGGCAATCGCAGCCCGGGTGTCCACGCCGGCCGGGTCCAGGCGGTTCAAAATTTGGTTGGGCAAGTAGCCCTTGAGGCCGGTGGCGTTCGGGTCGCCCTTAGTGCCGCCGGGCAGGGTTTCGCCGTTCAGCAGCGCCAGCGCATCGACAGCGCGGCGGGCGTTGCGGCGGTTCTCCAGCAGGCCACCGGCGGCGCTGGATGGCATCGGGCGCAGAGCCTGAGACTTATCGCCCGGGCCGCCAGGGATGGCCTGCAGGTTGCCCTGTTCGCTCCAGCGGTAGCCGGCAGGGGCTTTCTGGGCCTCGGGCTGGGTGGCCTTGAAGGCGTCGAGCTGGAGCCGTCCAGCATCCAGACCCAGGCGTTGGTCGTCCAGCTTTTGGCGGCGGGCCTCCAGCAGTTCGCGGCTCTGGCGCTCGGCCTCGCTGGTCGCAAAGCCCAGGTTCTGCCCGCGCTGCTGGGTCTGGTTGCCGCGGATGTTGTTGCGCTCATCAACGTCGTAGCCCATCGACTTCAGAATCGCGTTGGATCGCGTAGCGAAATCCGCCCGAGACTCCCCGTTTTTCTTTGTCGTTGCTTCTCGCAACAGGTTGTCGCGCGTAATGCGGCTATTCCAGTCATTGGATGCCGCCGGCGTTGCTGGCTGAGCCTGAATCTGCGTTTGGGTCGGCGCAAAACCCCTCACCCCGCGGCCACCCTGCTCCCCAAGGCTGCGCGCGACCGCATCCAGGTCTCCCCGCTGCATTGCAGCCTGGCGCGCATTGGACAAAGAAGCCTGAACGCTTGCGGGTGCCGAACCAAAGGTTTCTGCGGGCAACACGGTCACACCGAACCCGCTCGGCTTGAACCCGCTGTTGCCGGTGAAGGTCACGTCGCCGGACACGTTGCTGCCGCTGAACTCCAGCACCCCGTTGGGCTGGCGGGTCACGGCCACCGCGTTGCTGGGCGCGTTGGATGGTGTGGTCGAGGGGGTGAAGGGGGATGGCGCCGCGGCTCGGCTGGCTCGGGGCTGGAACCCCCCGGCGGCGGGTTGCGCGGGGGTTGGTGACTTCAGCAAGGCATCGCGCTGCTGGTCTTCCTGCAGGTACATGGTGGGGGCTCCTTGGGGACCTATCTTCCGGGTCCAAACTCTCACGCGAGATACGCTCAAGTCCGGGGTGAGGCTTCATCGTCCCCGGTTTGGGCTGATGTGAAAAACCCTACAGGGTGTGTTTCGGTCCACCCCGCCCGCGCCGCACCACCACGCCGTCTTCAAACGGGCCCACGGGGTAGGACGGCCCCACGCCGGCCAGGATGAAGCGCAGCGCCTGCAGCTCGCGCGGCCACACGTCCACGCAGTCGTCGCCAATCTCCAACTTGCTCACGCCCCCTGGCACCATGGTCAGGCTCACCGCCCGGGGTGGCGGCGACAGGTCGGCCGGCACGTAGATGCCGCGCGCCGCGCTGTGGATCAGCTCTTCCTCGCGCAACAGCTTGATGGCCTCGTTCACCCGCTCACGGGCCAATCCTGTCAGCTCCTGGATGGTCTCCATCACGGCGGGCAACCCCTGCTGGTGCAGCTCCAGAATGGCGTTCAAGACGATTTGGCGGATGGGGGTGCGTGCTCGGCTCATGGGTGCTCAAAAGTCCAGGGGGTCGTCGTTCAGCGCGTCGGCGGCGTGCTCGGGGTGGCTGCTGGCGCCTGAGCGCTCCATGGCTCGGCGCTTGCGGGTGACGTGGTAGGGGGTCACCACGGCATGCACCACCATGTCCAAGGCTGGTTTGGGGTGGCCCGCGCGGTCGACCCAGGCCCTGGGTGTCAAGGCGCCTGCCAGGCTCACCGCTTCGCCATCCCCCAGCGCCAGCAGGGCGGCGCAGGCGTGGTCATCGAAGGCAATGGCATTCACGAACACGGCATCGCCGTCGCCGGTGGTGGCGCGCACCTTGGCGGTGGCAAAGGGTTTGCCGGTCTTGGCGGTCTTGGCTTGGGGCGCACCGCACAGGCGCCCGGCTATCAGGGCATCGATCACGGCCGCACCTCCACCGGCACGCCGGCCGCCGTCAGCAACGCCCGCAGGCGCTCGGGGCCGATGGCCTGGCACAGCTCGGTGGTGATCCGGTCCAGCCCGCGCAACTCGGCGCCTTCCAGCAGGACGCGTTCGTCCAGGTCGTCGCGCGGCCGGCCTGACGCCCAGGCCAATTGCAGCACCTCCAGCGCCAGGCGCACCGCGGCCCCACGGCCCAGCGGGGGCGTGCCCTGGCGGTACCGGCCACCGGCGACCAGGGCCACGACTTTGAGGCCGGCGGCCTCGGGGAATGGGTGGGTTTCGGTCATGGCTTCTTCCGTCGGTTTTCGGTCTGCCTGGTCGTCAGGCGCTGCATTAATCGGTCGGTGAGCCGGTCCGGTTCGGCCTCGTAGTCGTCGCACACGTCGTCCGGGCGTGGCGGGCGGAACTGGGCGGCCGGACCGGGCACCACGAAGGCCACGAGGTTCATGCACTCCCGCTCCACAAAGGACGCGCAGGTGCTGCACTGGTGCAAGGGTCGGGTCATGGTTTAGGCTCCCATACCGTCCGAAGGCTCGCATGTCTCTTTTGTCTCTTCCCTAAAGGGAAGAAGAGACAAAGAGACAAACTGCTGCTGCGCTTGTCTCGTGTCGCGCTTTGTCTCGGGAGACATTCGAGAGACAGTGAAACAGGCATCATTTGGCAGCCTCCGCGATGCAAACCATGTTCGATGCTTCGGCCACATGCACCATGCCGGCGTCGGCCAGCGCGGTAATTGCCCGGTAAACCGACGTGCGGGGGTATTGCCCGTCGAAGTGCCTCACCACCTCAGACCTCCTCGTCCCGGCGGGCAGGCTTCGCAGGTACTCCAGCACGGCACCCTCTATCGGGCCCATGCGCTTGGCTTTGGCCTCCTTCACTGGTGCGTCGGTGGGTATCACCACGCAGGTGGTGGCGGGCTCGCCCCACTTGGTCACGCCGATTTGGACCCGTTCCAGGTTGAAGCCGATGCGCTCCCCCTTGGTGGACAGGTCGCGCTGTTTGGTCACTTCGGCACAACGTCCGGTTGGTCCGTCCGTCACCTCGATTTCCGTGTCCATCGCAGCGCGAATGCCGCTCCAGCCCCGGGCCCCATTGGCGGCGGCTTTGCCGCTGTGGTGGATCAGCAGGAAGTGGGCATCGCACTCGGCACGTATGCGGTCGAACCGCCGCACCACCAGGCCCATGTCCTCACCGCTGTTTTCGTTCGCCCCGGCGCTCAGCCGGGCCAGTGTGTCGCCCACGATCAAGCGCACCTTGCGGCCTCGGCTCCGCTCCACGGTGCGCACCAGGGCAATCAGCGCCTCGGTGTCGGTGTCGCCAGCGTACAGGTCCAGCGGGGTTTGCACGATGGCAAAGTGGGGCACGGTGCAGCCGTGGTGCAGTTGGTAGGCCTGCAAGCGGCTGCGCACCGATGCCGGGGACTCCGCCGCCACGTACAGCACCAACCCCTGCTCGGTCTTGCGGCCCATCCAGGGCGCGCCCCGGGCTACTGCGCAGGCCAAGTCGATGGTGAAGAACGTCTTGCCGCTGTTGCTGTCGCCATAGAGCATGGACCCGGCCCCGGCGGTCAGGATGCCCTGCACCAGCTCGTCGGGCGGTTCGTAGGCCTTGGGCAGCTCGTCGGCAAACACCACGTCCAGCGGTAGCCGGTTAGGCGTCGGCACCTGGGCGCCTGCCAGCAGCATCTCCAGCGCGTCCAGGCCGTCCCGCTGCGCTAGGTCGCACACGTCGCTGTTCTGGGGCCAGCCCTCGGGCATGGTCACCACTTGCGTGCCCACCTCGCTGGCAATCTCAGCCGCTGGCACCTCCTTGCCCACATCGGGCACCAGCACCAAGCGGACGTCGGCATCCTGGTTGCGCAGGGCCTGGGCCACCACCTTGACGCGGCCCCACCCAAAGCACACCACAGCGGGTTGGCCGGTCGCCTTCCAGCACGCCCACGCGGCCCCAATGCCTTCGCAAACGTAGGCCACACCGCCCGGAGCCAGCTCGCCCACCGTCAGCCAGCCTTGCAGGCTTGCGCCCGGCAAGTTCGGCTTGGTGGGCTTGCCGCGTGCCCGCAGGCGTTCGGCCGTCTCCGGCGGAGTGATGAACTGCAGGCTCGACAACGTACCGTCAGGGCGAACCACGGGCAGCACCAGGGCGCCCACCATGCTCTCGCCCAGCACCCGCAGAGGGTCGCCCTCGGGCACTACGCGCAGGCCATCCAGCGGTACCCCACCGGCGCCCTTGGCCAGGATGTACGGGTGCGCGGCCGTCGCCGGCTGACATCGATTCCAGACCTCTATGGCACTCATGCCCGGCACACGCTTCTGTGCAGGTCGTACGGGTCGCTGCAATGCGATGGTGTGGGGTGAAGTTCCTCGTGCCGTCGAAGTCGACGCGCCCAAGCGGTGGCCGTACTCGGCGGCCGTGCGGTAGAGCGTGCCGGCCCCGATGCCCTTGCCCGGCTTGATCGACTTCCACACATCGCGCGCCGCCGCCGGGTCGTAGCTGTCGGCCTGGGCGCTCCAGTCGTTGAAGGCTGCCAAATCCAGCCCCGCAGCATTCGCCGCCATTGCCACCTTCACCCAGTCATCGCGCGGCAGGTCGGGTGGGATGGCGTAAAGCGCAGCGCGGGCGCGTTCAATGTCCGCTGTGGCCGTCATGCCCACCCCCAATCTGGCGCAGGAACTCGCGCACAGCCGCCAGGTCGGCCAGCGGCTTGGTCAGGCCCCAGCGCGTCGTCCAGTAGCTGGCGCGGCCGTCGGGCGTGTGCGTCCGGTGCAGTTCGTGCCCGCGCAGGGCGAACTGGGCCCGCAGGGTGGCAAAGTCCTTGTCGGTGGCGGCGGTCATGCGGCACCTCCGAAAAGCCCCAACTGTCCCGGCGGGGGTTGGCGCTTGCGCACTGCCTCAACGGCAGCAGCGCGACGGCGGGCCTCTTCCGATTTTTTCCTCAGTGCGGCACGAGCTTTGCGAACGGAAGTGATCCATTCCCGTGCGCCCAAGGCCATGGCGGTTTCAATTACGTCCGGTTCGAGCCAGTATTCAGAAATCTTCTGCACACGGCCATCGCTACAGCCAACCACTTTGTCGCACCGCTGGATCGTCCAATCATGGTTCTTTCCAAGAGCGTGGATGTGGTGTGCGAGACGCGTGGAGCTCATGCCAAAAACAACTTCCATGCCGGTGACGCGGTAGCCGTCCAGCAGGTGGGCCAGCGCCTCAGCGATTACAGTGTTTCGCCGCGCAGGAAAGCGTCCTGGCCTACAATCCACAGTTTGATTCGTTTGGTCTTTGACCTGAAAGCCCTCGGCCTGCACGCCCAGGGCTTTCGTTTTGGGGCCACGGTTTTTCATCGCGCCCCCCTCACTGCGCGCCTGCGCAGTTTTTCAGCCAGGCCCGAACATCGCCGACGCGCCAGGCGGTGACGCGTTCCGACAACTTGACGGGCTTGGGAAAAGACCCATCCCTGACTCGCCGCCAAAGGGTGGGTGCAGAAATGGGTAGGACCGGGGTCGCGCCGGGGCGCCGTGGACTGCGGACGAGCTGCGCCTCGCGGATGAAGGCTGTGTCGGGCAGGTTGTCGAATGTCGGTTGCTGCATTTTGTGCTCCAGCATGCGCAACCCAGGTTTGATCAGCTCCTGCGTTGCGCGTTGAAAATTTGCGCGCAACACGAAATGTCTAACCCGTCAACCCGAATCAAAAACCCTACAGGGGGTGTTTTCCTGACACGTCCCGAGCCATTGCGGCATAAAAAGACAAAATGTCTTGAAATATCAATCACTTACCATCATGCTGCAAAACTGCAACAATGTTTGAATGACTGCACCGGCCGCCACGGCTACCAACTCCCCCAAACGGGGGATTGACCCGCAGGGTGATGCCTCCCAAGATGCATTCAAACAGAGGGGGGATCATCCGATGCGTTTCCAATTCGCGGCGCCACTGCTGGCGCTGGCCTGCCTCAGCAGCACCGCACAGGCCCAAATCATCAAGTGCATCAAGCCGGATGGCTCCATGGAGTTGAGCGACCGGCCTTGCGCCAAGGGCAAGAACTCGGTGGTGCATGTGCGTCCAACCAATGAGGTTGATGGATCACATTACCGCAGGCTGGCGGTGGAGCAGCGCATTCGGGCGCAGCAAGAAGAAGCCAGGGAGCGGGCCTATGCCGCCGAGGCGGCCTACCAGCGCCAGCAAGCCGCTGAGGCGGCCGAGGTCAGGGCCGACCGGGAGTTGAGGCAGAAGCTGCTGGAGGCACACGCCAAGGCGCAGGCCGGTGCGCGCCGGGCCGAGCGCCAGGAGGCCGCGGCGATTCAGGCGACCCAAGCTGCGGGAGCAGCGACAGTCAATGCGGGCTCGCCGCGGATCACCGGTTGCAATAGCCAGGGCTGCCGCGACACCAGCGGCCGTTACTACGACCACGCCAACAACAACCGGTACTGGAGCAACGGCCAGATGTGCCGCGAACGCAACGGGCGCATGCACTGCTGACGCAGTTGCGCTTACTTGGTGACGGGTCTTCCCGTTGCAGGATCAAACGTCTGGTGCCGCTGCATCTTGAATGCGGTGAACATCTCGATGATTTGCTGGGTGCTGCCTGACTCCATCACTGTTCGATAGGTGGGGTACATCGTCAGCCAGTGCTGGAACTGGGCGCTGGTCGCCACCGCGTCTGCATCTGGGTGCGCCTGGTAGATGGCTTGGTAGTGTGCTGCTGTTTCGGCTTCGCTGGTTGCAGGCTGAACCTGGTTGACCTGTGGCGGGGTGATGACCCCTTTCTCCCAGTCTATTGGTTCAGAGAGTTGCTTTGAATCGACGTTACCTTGAGGTGCTTTAGGGGCTGATTGCTCTGTTGCTGGAGCAGTGGAATGCGTGGGCGTTTTCGTGCCAAAAAAAGGGCTCCAGGAACCAAGCAAGTACACAACAGCGAGGGTCCATCCAACTCTGAACAGACTTGATGGCCAATTTCTTTTGGCACGTTGTGTGAAGAAAAGTGCGTACAGCCCTGCGAGTGCAAATACGAAGAGCACGAGGACCACTACAAGACTGACCCACCCACCAACACCGCCTCCGAACAAGACAACTTCAGGGCTTGCCAGCATGAGTATCGCAATACCGACAAGGTGACGCGCGTACCTGATCCAGGATTGGCTGGTGTCCCGAGCGTCAACAACTCCAGTGACATCTTCGCGACGCATGATGTTCCCCCCCTTTTTGTTTGACTGTGTTCAATTTATAGCATCTCAGTAGGGTGCAGAAACAAAAAACCATTGCTCTCTGGCGCATCGGCGTGCAACATTCCCCACAGGCGCGCAATGCACCACGGGCTTGGCTGAAAAGACAATCTTGGCGCAGTCATGGCTGGATCACTTGCTAGAGCCACGCAACACCCACCGTTCATAGCCTTGGAGGTCTATGAAAATTCGCCCCTCCCTTCGAACGTATTCGCGGCCTTCCAACCAGTCGCCGCGAGAGATGCGGTTTCGGATGGCGATTTCGGAAAGTCCGGTGACGGCGGACGCCATCTTGACGGTAACAAAGCGTGAGGGTGCCTGGACGGTGCTGACGCTTGGGCCATCTGCCTTCTGCGAAGCGCCTTTCGGAGATCCGCCAACGTCAATATTCAACACACTGAGCTCGAAGACTTGATCATCAGTTGATTCGAGTTTGAAGGTGATTTTCATGGGCCTGGAATTTGGTGTGTTGGTCTGAAAGTTACCCAACTTCCACCGACTGTGCTACAGTAAAAACCAAGCTGAAAAGCCCGGTGCGTAAGAACACCATTGGTTCAGAGGTTGCTACCCCCACCTACAAGAGGGGTTTTGTCATGCTCGAATTGCTGCGATTCGGACGCACCGTGTCGCCATGGTTAAGGGCAAGATGGGCCAAACCGCGAGGCTGGCCGCACGGCTGAACCCGTGTTCTTAACATCTTGCCCACCCAACGTGCGTAAGAACACTGAGGGTGGTTTTCTGTCTCGTTCAGGAGCTGAAGCCATGAGCCAAATCGACCCCTTGGCGCGTCCAATCGCGCCTACCCAGTCCCCAGCGGACACCACCCATCCCGAAACCATTCGCCTGCACGGCCTGGCCGAAAACGCCCTGGCCACGGCGCTGCATTGCCTGCGCAGTGTGGATTGCGACCCGGCGAAGCTGGCCAAGGCCACGGCCCGCGCGGTGCGTGCTGCCAAGCTGTTGACGCGTACCAGCCAATCCAACCAACAGACCGGAGGTGCAGCATGAGCAAGTCCCTGCAAGACCCACGCGCTGCCGAGGGCGAAGACCGCCCGGCATCTGTGAGCTGGCGCGATGCCTTCCACACCCGCGAATGCGATGACAACGAGGTGGCAGTGTTGAGCACTGCTGCACTGGCGCGCATTCGTACCGCACACAGTGCGATTCAAACGTTGGTGGGTGTGCTGATTGACCGCGAAGTGGTGATGAGTGACAGCGAAGACCCAGCGATGAGCACCGACACCGCCACTGGCTTGCTGGATGCCATCGCTTGCTGCGCCGAGTTGGCGGAGTTTCACGCCACGGGCAGTGGGGCGCTGTGGACGAGCAATCTAGAGGGTGAAGAGGGTGACCATGTGCGTGACCTGGCCAGGGGTTTGGCGGCAGCGGGCAAAGGCCAGCAAGGCGGTGCCTCATGAGCACGAACCCGAACCAGAACCGGTTGCCCGTCTTTGATCCCCATGCGGCCCTGGGGCTGCTGTGGTCCAAGGCCATCCAGACGGTGCTGGAGTTGGCGGACGCTGGGCACAGGTGCGCAAATGGCGAACGGCCGCAACAAGCTGCGCAAGGGTGACGCAGGGCGCGATGCTGGCGGGTTCGTGGCGCTGCCCTGGAGTGTGCTGGACAGCCTGGCATTCCAAGGCTTGAGCCACCCTGCCCGTTCGCTGCTGCTGGAACTGGCGCGCCAGTTCGTGCGCGACAACAACGGCCGTCTGTTGGCATCGCTGGCGCAACTGAAAGACCGGGGTTGGACCAGCAACGACACCATCACCCGGGCGCTGCGCGAACTGCTGGGGGCCGGCCTCGTGTTTCAAACGGTGCAAGGCCAGCGGCCCAACAAGGCAAGCTGGTACGCCATCACCTGGCGAAATCTGGACCGACACGCAGGCTACGACACCGGCGCATGGGAGGGTTTTCGGCGTGGTGCATACCGACAGAAAGACCCGCTGAAAAACGCTGCGCTTACACCGTCTGGCGGTGCAGCAAAAAATGCAGTCCTTACACCGTCTGGCGGTGACATAGAACGTCCTATTGCACCGCCTCGCGGTGTAGAAGCCCCAGCCGTTGCACCGTCTGGCGGTACTATCCGGGCGGTTTTTGGGGGTCGATCTACACCGCCAGACGGTGACCATCTAGAGAAACCATCTACAGGGAGCGAAGCGAAGGTGCCCAAGGTATTAGATTGCATGGCAAATGCAGCACCAGCAACACAGAAAAACCGCATGCGGCCCAAACGGCGCGAACGCGAGGCCGCCGAACTCAAGGGAGGTGCTGGGCATGCCTTGCGAACAACCCAGCGGCCGACACTGAGCCGCCGTGATTTTGATCCGGCGAACCAGTTGGAGCTGACGTTGCCAGCCTGACCCCCCGTAGGTTTTTGCTTTTGCCCCGTCCTGCACAGAATCGGTGATGGGCGCAAGCCCCCCGCTACTTGCTGGTTACCAACGCGGGTTCAGCCCGGCCATCGCGCCGGGCTTTTTTCTGTGTGCACGCCAAACGATCCACCTGGTCATCTGTTCCGCCTGGTGCCGGGCCAGGGCATGTGATGCACCCGGCGGATAGAATGGAGGCGTCTTAAATTTCACACCCGGGAGCCTGAGCCCAGACAAAAAAGTTTTTGTTGGTATTTTTGCTGGTATCAACCAAAACTCAAGCACCGAAGTCCCTTTTTAATCAATGGCTTGCACTGCGTTTTAGGCTCCCATCAGCCGCTCCACCGTCCCCCCACTTGTGGCCGGTGTAACTCCACCCGCCCCTTGCCTCCCAGTTTGGCCACGTACAGCGCCTTGTCTGCCCCTTCGATGGCGGCAAGCAAGTTGGGTTTGTCTGCCTCCAGCAAGGCCACCCCCGCACTGCAGCCAATGCGCTCATCCATGTTGCCGTAAGGCTGCGACAGCGCGTGGATGATGCGCATCGCCGTCAGCATCGCAGCTGGCTCGTCGGCATTGCTCAGCACCACGCAGAACTCGTCGCCCCCCAGCCGCACCGCCACGTCTTCTTCGCGCACCTCGCCCAGTATGCGCTGCGCCGCGGCTTGCAGCACCCGGTCGCCGGCAGCGTGGCCGTGGCGGTCGTTCACGGCCTTGAAGCCGTCCAGGTCGAGCATCACCACCGCCGACGGCAGGCCGAGCCGCCGGGCCAGTGACAACATCCGAGGCGCCTGCGCCTCCAGGTACGCGCGGTTGCCCAGACCGGTCAGAGGGTCGTGCTGGGCCTGAAACACCGCATGGTCCATGGCGGCAGCGGCGCGCTGCATCACCACACTCACGCCGTGTGCCTCGGCCATCTGCAAGGCCGGCACTGGCGCCACGCGGCCATCCACAATCGCCTCGGCCTGCTCG
>JAUVYR010000171.1 GCA_030602985.1 Burkholderiales bacterium | reverse complement strand
CTGGCACCAGCAAGACTGGGCCCGCCTGCAGGCTCTGGACGACTGGGTGCACCACACCCGCGAAACCGCCGAACTGCGCCTGCAGACCGAGCAGATGGGCCGCTCCCTCATGGAATGGGTCAAATCGCTACAGGACGCGTCATTTGACCTGTCTGCCGTGCCCGACGCCCTGCGCCAGCCCACCTACCCGGTGGCCTATGCCCTGGCCCTGTCTTGGCAATGGCCGGTGGGCACGCCGGTGCGCGACGCCCTGTTGGCCGCAGGCTTTGCCTGGGCCGAAAACATGGTGCAGGCCGCCATCAAGTCCGTGCCACTGGGCCAGAGCGCCGGGCAACGCATCGTGGCGCGCGTGTGCCGCGAACTGCCCAACGCCATCGACGCCGCCCTGGCCGTGACCGACCCCACACGACAATCCTTCAGTCCCATGCTGGCCGTCCTCTCGGCCCGTCACGAAACCCAATACTCCCGCCTTTTCCGCTCATGAACACCCCTGCCCTGCACCACATTCCCGGCCGCACCAAGGCCCTGCCCCCGCTTCGTGTCGGCATCGGCGGGCCGGTCGGCTCCGGCAAAACCACCCTGCTCGAAATGCTCTGCAAAGCCATGCGCGAGCAGTACGACCTCGTCGCCATCACCAACGACATCTACACCAAGGAAGACCAGCGCCTGCTCACCGTCAGCGGCGCCCTGCCGGCCGAACGCATCCTGGGCGTGGAAACCGGCGGCTGCCCACACACCGCCATCCGCGAGGACTGCTCCATCAACCTCGAAGCCATTGACCGCATGCTGGCCGAATTCCCCAACGCCGACGTGGTGTTCGTGGAAAGCGGCGGCGACAACCTGGCTGCCACCTTCAGCCCCGAACTGAGCGACCTCACCATCTACGTGATCGACGTGGCCGCGGGCGAAAAAATCCCCCGCAAAGGTGGCCCCGGCATCACCAAGAGCGACCTGTTCGTCATCAACAAGACCGATCTCGCCCCCCACGTGGGCGCCAACCTCGACGTGATGGCCGCCGACACCGCCCGCATGCGCCCCGACCCGCAACGCCGCCCCTGGGTCATGACCAACCTCAAAACCCTGGAAGGCGTGCAGGACGTCATCCGCTTCATCGAACAGCGAGGCATGCTGGCCACACCCGCATGGCCCTGAAATCCTTCAGAGGCTGGCTACTCGACTTTACTGTTTCTCATTATTGACAAATCATCCTGATGGTCAATAATAAGAAACATCATGCCCAAAAAATCGCCTCCTTTGAACGAGTTCACGTCTGCCAAGCTTCGCCAACTGGGTGAGCAGATTGTTGCCAGGCGCAAGGCCTTGGGCGTCAACGCCACAGTGGCGGCCGAAGCCTCAGGCTTGTCGCGAGTCACGTTACACCGCATAGAAAAAGGCGAACCCTCCGTCACCATGGGCGCCTGGAGCAATGTCATCGCTGCCCTGGGTTTACATCTTCATTTGCAAGAATCACAAACCACCGAAACACCACCTGCTGCCCCACTGCCGGGCTGGTGGCCTGTGCGTATTGCGCTGGCTGACTATCCACAGCTCAAGGCTGTGGCCTGGCAAGTTCAAGGCACAGACTACCTGACTCCCGTCGAAGCCTTTGACATCTACGAGCGCAATGCGCGGCATCTGGACCTGCCGTCCATGTCAGCACAGGAGCAAGCCTTGTGGGAGGCGCTGCAGCAAGCGTTTGGTAAACGCAGCAGCCATGTTTAATCGGCCACACCACCAACGCATCGCCAGGTTCATTGATCTGGCCATGATGAATCTACAGACCCCACAGCTGCATGCAAGCCATGGCCATGAACGTACCCAAAGCAGTCATTTGGCAAAAAATTCGTGACCTGAAGCAGGTTTGCCGCTAGCCGGATAACGGCCCCGCAGCGCCGCCCCTGGGTCATGACCAACCTCAAAACCCTGGAAGGCGTGCAGGACGTCATCCGCGTCATTGAACAACGGGGCATGCTGGCCACACCCGCATGGCTCTGAAATCCTTCAGAGGCTGGCCCCGTTGTGCCAGTTCACCCACTGCAAGCCCGGTACCACCGCCGGATCGCCTCTGAAGTAGTAACTGATGGTGTTGCTGTCCAGAACCAGCATGCTCAAAACCCCAGCCTCGGGGCATCCGCGACAGCGCCCTGAGGATCGTCCACTTCGCGCAGCGGGAAATCGGCAAAGCGGCCAGCCAGCGCCAAGCAACCATGGGGCCACTCATGGGCGGCGTGCTTGCGTATCAGCTCGGCCACCCAACGGCTTTTGGACACACCGTGCGCCTTGGCCGCCTGCTCCACCAGTGCCTGGGTGGCTTCATCGAGGTACAGCGTGATTTGCGACAT
>JAUVYR010000101.1 GCA_030602985.1 Burkholderiales bacterium | reverse complement strand
ACCTGGTTGTAATGCACGTTGAAGCCGTGGGCAAAAGCCAGGGAAGCACCCTGCTTGATGTTCGGCTCAACGTTGTTCTTGTAGACCTCGGCGATCTGCTCATCAGGCAGCAGGATCATGACCACGTCTGCGGCCTTGACGGCGTCGTTGACTTCCATCACGGTCAGGCCGGCCTTGCCGACCTTGTCCCAGGAGGCGCCGCCCTTGCGCAGGCCGACCACGACCTTCACGCCGCTGTCATTCAGGTTCTGGGCATGGGCATGGCCTTGCGAGCCGTAGCCGATGATGGCCACGGTCTTGCCCTTGATCAGGCTCAGGTCACAGTCTTTGTCGTAGAAAACTTTCATGTTGGATCCTTCTTGATGTGGAATTGCCGCTCGTGATGGAGCCCGTCGAAGGGCTTCGACCGGCCCAGCCCGAGCGGTGGCTTGGCTGAGCCCGAAAATCAACAATCTTATACGCGCAGGATGCGCTCGCCACGGCCAATCCCACTCGGCCCGGTGCGCACGGTTTCCAGAATGGCAGAACGGTCGATGGCCTCCAGGAAGGCATCGTTCTTGGCCTGGTCACCGGTGAGTTCGATGGTGTAGCTCTTCTCAGTGACGTCGATGATGCGGCCACGGAAGATGTCGGCCATGCGCTTCATCTCTTCGCGCTCCTTGCCCACCGCGCGCACTTTCACCATCATGAGCTCGCGCTCGGTGTAGGCGCCTTCGGTCAGGTCCACCACTTTGACCACCTCGATGAGGCGGTTCAGGTGCTTGGTGATCTGCTCGATCACGTCGTCTGAACCGGTGGTCTGGATCGTCATTCGCGACAAAGACGGGTCTTCCGTGGGGGCCACGGTGAGCGACTCGATGTTGTAGCCACGGGCCGAAAACAGGCCCACCACGCGAGAAAGGGCACCGGCTTCGTTTTCGATGAGCACGGCGATGATATGTTTCATGAGTATTCCTCTTTTCTGAGCCCTCCCCTGCGCACGGTAATGCGCAGGCTCGGCTGCAAATAGATTCGTCCGGGGGGTACCCGACAGCATCCGCTGCCGGGAGATGAACAAGAGAGATTACAGGTCTTCGCTACCCAGCAACATCTCGGTGATGCCCTTGCCGGCCTGGACCATCGGGAACACGTTCTCGGTGGGGTCGGTGCGGAAGTCCATGAACACGGTGCGGTCCTTGAGCTTACGGGCTTCGCGTAGGGCTGGCTCGACGTCTTGTGGACGTTCGATCAGCATGCCGACGTGGCCATACGCCTCTGCCAGCTTCACGAAGTTGGGCAACGCATCCATGTAGCTGTGGCTGTAACGGCCGGAATATTCGATCTCCTGCCACTGACGCACCATACCGAGATAGCGGTTGTTCAGCGCCACCACCTTGATGGGTGTGTTGTACTGCAGGCAGGTGGAAAGCTCCTGGATACACATCTGCACCGAGCCTTCGCCCGTCACACAGTACACCTCGCTCTCGGGCTTGGCCAGCTTGATGCCCATGGCATAGGGAATGCCCACGCCCATGGTGCCCAGACCACCGGAGTTGATCCAGCGACGTGGCTCGTTGAACTTGTAGTATTGGGCCGCCCACATCTGGTGCTGACCCACGTCAGAGGTGATGTAAGCCTCGACATCGCGCGTCATGTTCCAGAGCGTTTCGACCACCATCTGTGGCTTGATGACGTCGGGGTTGCTGCGATCGTATTTGAGACAGTCGCGGCTACGCCAAGCCTCGATGGTCTGCCACCATTGCGCCAGCGCCGATTCGTCGGGCTTTTGCTGGCTCTCCTTGATCATGGTGATCAGTTCGGTCAGCACGTCCTTCACATCACCGACGATCGGGATGTCCACCTTGACCCGCTTGGAGATGCTGGACGGGTCGATGTCGATGTGGATGATCTTGCGCTCGTTCTGGGCAAAATGCTTGGGATTGCCGATGACGCGGTCGTCAAAACGGGCACCCACAGCCAGCAGCACATCGCAATTCTGCATGGCGTTGTTGGCTTCAATGGTGCCATGCATGCCCAGCATGCCGAGGAACTTGCGTTCAGTGGCCGGGTAGGCACCCAGACCCATGAGGGTATTGGTGACGGGATAGCCCAGCATGTCCACCAGGGTGCGGAGCTCCTGAACAGCATTGCCCAGCAGCACGCCGCCGCCAGTGTAGATGTAAGGGCGCTTGGCATTCAGCAACAGCTGAAGCGCCTTGCGAATCTGCCCACCATGACCCTTACGCACCGGGTTGTACGACCGCATGGTGACCGTTTCAGGGTAACCGGTATAGGGCACGCGCTTGAAAGACACGTCCTTCGGGATATCCACCACCACAGGACCCGGACGGCCGCTGCGAGCGATATGGAAGGCTTTCTTCATCGTCTCGGCGAGATCGCGCGGGTCTTTGACGAGGAAGTTGTGCTTGACGATGGGACGTGTGATGCCAACCGTGTCGCATTCCTGGAAAGCATCGAGGCCAATGGCGGCCGTCGGCACCTGGCCGGCAACGATCACCATCGGAATGCTGTCCATGTAGGCCGTTGCAATGCCGGTGACGGCATTGGTCAGCCCAGGACCGGAAGTCACGAGTGCCACGCCGACATCACCCGTGGCGCGCGCATAACCGTCTGCCGCGTGCACGGCTGCCTGCTCGTGACGCACCAGCACGTGCTGGATGGTTTCCTGTTTATAGAGCGCGTCGTAGATGTAGAGCACCGCGCCACCGGGATAGCCCCAGATGTACTTGACGCCTTCAGCCTGCAGGGCGCGCACCATGATTTCGGCGCCCATGAGCTCTTCGACTGCGGGGGTTTGGCCGGCCACGGCGGCCGCGCGGGCCATTTCGGCCTTGTTGATTTCCATGATGAACCTTTCGAGATTTTCTCTAACGAAAAACCTTGGGTGCCTCTCAGTCCAGCCCTTGTGAGGCCGCCTTGAGACTTGAGACCAAAGCCATGGCGGATGTCCCGCGCAACCTTGATCCGTTTGCCAGTTGACTTTTTATCAAGTCGTCATTATGGCATCAAACACAAGCCGTTCTCGTGTCTCGTTCATGGAGAATGCGACAATTCACCCTATGGATTTGACTGCTCCCTCCCTGCTCCGGCGCCTGGCTTGCTGGTTTTACGAAGGCGTCCTGCTTTTTGGCGTGGTTTTCATCGCTGGCTACCTGTTCAGTGTGATGACCCAGATGCATCATGCGCTCGACAACCGCCACGAATTGCAGGCTTTCTTGTTCGTCATTTTTGGCATTTACTTCACTTGGTTCTGGCACAAGGGGCAGACACTGGCCATGAAAACCTGGCATATCCGGGTGGTTGACAAAACCGGGCAGCCCATCACGCAGCTACGCGCATTCATGCGTTATGTGCTGAGCTGGATCTGGTTCCTGCCGCCTCTTTTGGTGGGCCTTGTCTTGAAGCTGTCAGCCATCGATAGCGCGGTTCTGCTGCTGGGCTGGGTGCCGATCTGGGCGATATTGGCTCGCTTTCATCCCCAGAAACAGTTCTGGCATGATGTCTGGGCGGGCACACGCCTGGTCAGCCATGTACCGGCCAAGGTGCCGAAATAAGCCACTCCTGCGCCATGCCACAATCGACGCATGAGCTCATCATCATCCACTCCTGCGTTTTCACTGTGTGTTTATTGCGGCTCCAAACCGGGCCGAGACCCCCGTTTTGTGGATGCCGCCAGCCGAGTGGGTAGCTGGATCGGCCATCATGGCGGGCAACTGGTCTACGGTGGTGGCAATAACGGATTGATGGGTGTGGTGGCCGACGCCACCTTGGCCGCCGGTGGAACGGTGGTGGGCGTGATCCCGGAAAGCCTGGTGATCAAGGAGTTTGCCAAGCAGGACTGCACAGAGCTCCACATTGTGCAGACCATGCACGAGCGCAAACAGAAAATGGCCGAACGCGCTGACGCCTTTGTGGCACTACCCGGCGGGATCGGCACATTTGAAGAGTTTTTTGAAGTCTGGACTTGGCGCCAGCTGGGTTACCACGATAAGCCGATCGGCCTGTTGAACGTCGCGGGGTATTACGATGGTCTAGGTCGGTTCATCGACGGGTCAGTCAGCGAAGGCTTCATCGGCGAGTGGCAGATGGGACTGATCGAGCAGTCAGATCAACCCGAAGCCCTATTGAGGCAACTGGTGCAGGCCGCCGGTTTTACGCCGCCCGACCAGTTGGAGCGCATCTGAAGCAGGCTGGGGACAGCGTCAGATCGCCGTTTCGTCTTGCTCACCCGTGCGGATCCGGACCACTCGTTCTACAGGGGTGACGAAAATCTTGCCGTCACCGATCTTGCCGGTGCGGGCGGCACGGATGATGGCATCCACACAGCGGTCGACGTCTTCGGTCTTGACCACCACCTCAATGCGCACCTTGGGCAGGAAATCAACCACGTATTCCGCTCCACGGTAAAGCTCGGTGTGGCCTTTCTGGCGCCCGAAACCCTTGACTTCGGTCACCGTCAACCCGGTCACCCCTTGCTCAGCCAGGGCTTCGCGCACTTCTTCCAGCTTGAACGGTTTGATGACGGCGGTGATTTGCTTCATGCAAGGGACTCCTCATTGATGACAGGACGATGACTTTATCACGCATAAGCATCAGCCGCGGTAGCGATTGGTATTGGGGTAGCGCCAATCCTTGCCAAAACTCCGATGCGTGACGCGTATACCCACCGGGGCCTGGCGGCGCTTGTATTCATTGATTCGGATCAGCCGGATGACCTGATCCACCGCAGCCTGTGGATACCCGGCGTCCACAATCGCCTGCGGGCTCTCGTCGTTTTCCATGTAACGCTCGACGATGGCGTCCAGCACCTCGTAAGGAGGCAAACTGTCCTGGTCGGTCTGATCGGGCCGCAATTCGGCACTGGGCGGGCGAGTGATGATGCGCTCCGGGATCGGGTCCAGGCCGTTACCGTAGGGGTCGTGGGCGTTGCGCCATCGCGCCAGACGAAACACCAGGGTCTTGGCGACGTCCTTGATGACGGCGAACCCACCAGCCATGTCACCGTAAAGGGTGCAGTAGCCGGTCGCCATTTCGCTTTTGTTGCCCGTGGTGAGCACGATGCTGCCCAGCTTGTTGGACAAGGCCATCAGCATGGTGCCGCGTATGCGGGCCTGGATGTTTTCTTCGGTGGTGTCCACCGGCCGCCCTTCAAAAAGCGGCTGCATCGACTCCAGATAGGCTTCAAACGCGGGCTGAATCGAGATTTCGTCGTACTGCACCCCCATCCGGCTCGCCATGTCACGGGCATCGATCCAGGAAATGTCGGCAGTGTAGGGCGACGGCATCATGACAGCCCTGACCCGCGAGGCGCCGAGCGCGTCCACCGCGATGGCCAGCACCAGCGCCGAGTCGATGCCCCCCGACAGGCCAATCACCGCGCCGGGGAAACCATTTTTGCCGACATAGTCACGGACACCCATGACGAGCGCGTCCCACAGATCGGCTTCCATGGCGTTTTCGCGCGCCACCGGGCCTGTCCACTCGGCATGTGCCGAAGTGGACCCATCGGTCGCTTCTACGACAAACAGGGACTCCTCGAAGCTGGGCGCCCGAGCAACCACCGCACCGTCTTGCCCCAACATGAAGCTGCGGCCCTCAAAAACAATTTCATCCTGTCCGCCTACCAGGTGGGCGTAGAGCAATGGCAAGCCCGTCTCAGCCACCCGCTGCTGCATGGCCACTTCGCGCTCGCCCCCTTTGCCCACATGAAAGGGGGAGGCATTGATCACCGCCAGCAACTCGGCACCGGCTTCACGCAAGGCGAGAGCCGGGCCGGTGTGCCAGGCGTCTTCGCAGATCAGCAAGCCGACGCGCAGCATTCGACCACCCGGGCCGGGCAGATCAAAACAACCGGGTTGATCACCGGGCACGAAGTACCTGCGCTCGTCAAACACCTGGTAGTTGGGAAGTTCGCGCTTCGCATAGGTGAGCACGCACTGGCCCTCACGCCATACGGTGGCGGCGTTGAGGCAAGGGGCGCGGCCCACGCTGCGCGCGGCCAGCGCCCCCTCTTCTGCCCGTGCGATGGGCTGGCCGATGACCAGCGTCAGGCCCTTCAAC
>JAUVYR010000080.1 GCA_030602985.1 Burkholderiales bacterium | reverse complement strand
TCGGATCGTGGTGGCGGTCATGATCGACGAGCCCAGCAATGGCCAGTTCTTCGGGGGCGTGGTGGCCGCGCCGGTGTTCAGCGACACGGTGCAGCAGACGCTCCGTGTTCTGGGGGTCAAGCCTGACATGACGGTTCGTCCGCACATTGTGGCCGCGGCGGTGGAGGAGACCCTGTGATCCGGCAATTCAAGACCGCTGCAGAGGCTGCCCAGTGGCTTCGGTCCATGCAGCCCCGAAGGCTGGTATCAGACAGTCGGCAGCTGCAAGCCGGTGATGCCTTTGTGGCCTGGCCGGGTAGCGGGCAGGATGGCCGCCAGTACGTGCGCGGCTGCCTGGAGGCGGGTGCCGTGGCCTGCCTGATCGAGGCCGACAAGGCCGAAGCCTGGGGTTTCAGCGATGAGCGGATTGCCGCCTTGAACGGACTCAAAGGCCTCGCCGGAGAAGTCGCGGCGCTGTTTCTGGATCAGCCCTCGAACAAGCGGCCAGTGATTGCCGTCACCGGAACCAACGGCAAAACCTCAACCGCCTGGTGGTGTGCCCAGTGGTTGACGGCGGTTCACGCGCCGGTGCCGCTCATCGGCACCCTGGGGGCTGGCGTCCCCGGACAAACGCTGGACACCACCGGCTTCACCACCCCGGACCCCTTCACCTTGCAGCATCTGCTGGCCGACTTTGTGGCTGCCGGGCATGAGGCCGTCGTGATGGAGGCTTCCTCCATCGGCATCGAGGAAGGACGCATGAACGGGGTACAACTGCATACCGCGGTGTTTACCAATCTGAGTCAGGACCACCTGGACTACCACGGCACCATGGAAGCCTACTGGGCGGCCAAGCGGGCCTTGTTTGACTGGCCGGGCCTGAGCACCGCCGTGGTGAACATCGACGACACCCGTGGCCGTGAACTGGCCCATGAGCTGGCCCGTCGAGGGCAGGCGATGACGATCTGGACGGTGTCGCTGCGCGATCAGTCTGAAGGCGCAGGGCGGCACTTGCGCGTGGTCGATCGTCTGTGGACGCATACCGGGCAGGATTTCGTCGTCGAGGAATCCCCGGGCGGTGAACGTGTCACCCTGACGCTGCCTGTGGTGGGCGACTACAACCTCAGCAATCTCTTGTGCGCGTTGGCCGTGTTGCGGGCCCAGGGGGTTTCGCTGCAGCAGGCAGCCAGTGCCAGCCCGTCCCTCACCCCAGTGCCCGGTCGCATGCACGCAGCCTGGACCGATGGCCCCAGCGAACTGCCTCTGGTGCTGGTCGACTATGCCCATACCCCCGATGCCGTGGAAAAAGCCCTGCAGGCCTTGCAGCCACTGGCACTTCACCGGGGTGGGCGCCTGTGGTGCGTGCTCGGTTGCGGTGGAGACCGCGACCGGAGCAAACGCCCGCTGATGGCGGCGGCCGCCGAACGCGAAGCGGCTCGCCTGGTGTTGACCAGCGACAACCCCCGCAGTGAAGACCCGCTGCAGATCCTGCTCGAGATGCAGTCCGGCCTGAGCGAACCGGTGCGTGCCGTGGTGGAGCCTGACCGAGCCGAGGCGATACGCCAGGCGGTGGACATGGCCGATGACCGGGATGTGATCCTGCTGGCAGGCAAGGGGCACGAGGACTATCAGGAAGTGGCGGGACAGCGGCGCCCGTTTTCCGACGTTGTACAGGGGCGCGAGGCCTTGCAGGCCCGCTGGTTGCGCACGCAAAAGGGGGGTGTATGAACAGCTTGTCCGCTCTCTTGCCCCAATTGACCCAGGCCCGTGTGGTCGCCCCGGTGACCCTACCGGTGTGCCGGGTGCATACCGACACCCGCAGCCTGCAGCCGGGTGACCTGTTTGTGGCGATCAAGGGGGAACGCTTCGATGCGAATGACTTCCTGTCACAGGCACGTGCGGCTGGCGCGGTGGCTGCGGTGGCCGAGCGTGGCCTGGCCGAAGCCGGATTGCCAGGGGTGGAAGTGCCCGACGCCCGTCGGGCCTTGGGTGAGCTGGCCACCCTGTGGCGCAGACAGTTCACCCTGGAACTGATTGCCGTCACCGGGAGCAACGGGAAGACCACCGTCACCCAGATGCTGGCCGCCATTTTGCGTGCTGCCGTGGGAAATGCGGCGGCTTTGGCCACCCAGGGCAACTTCAACAACGACATTGGGGTGCCCTTGACACTCTTGCGTCTGGGCACCGAACACCGGCTGGCGGTGGTTGAGCTGGGCATGAACCATCCGGGAGAGATTGCCGGTCTGGCTGCGATGGCGCAGCCCAGTGTGGTGCTGGTCAACAACGCCCAGCGCGAGCACCAGGAATTCATGGCGACGGTCGAAGCCGTGGCACGCGAGAACGCCAGTGCTTTCCAAGCCTTGCCACCCGACGGCATAGCCGTTTTCCCCGCTGGCGACGGCTACACCGGTCTGTGGCAGCAGCTGGCGGCAGGCCGTCCCACCCTCACCTTCGGCCAGCATGAAGATGGGGCCGACGTCCATGCCCGGGCCCGCTGGAGCGAGCAGGCCTGGTCACTCGAGGTGAGCACGCCGCAGGGCTCGTTTCACACCACACTGTCGGTGGCCGGGGCGCACAACGTGCGCAATGCGCTGGCCGCTACTGCCTGTGCACTGGCGGCTGGTGTCTCGCTGGAGGCGATCGCTCGCGGTCTGGCCTCGTTTGTCGCCGTGCAGGGGCGTTCGCGTGTTCACGCCTTGAGGGTTCATGGGCATCCGCTGACCCTGGTCGATGACAGCTACAACGCCAACCCCGACTCGGTCAGGGCAGCCATCGATGTGCTCGCTACTCTGCCCAGGCCCCGCGTGCTGGCGTTGGGAGACATGGGTGAAGTCGGTGAGCAGGGGTTGGCTTTCCACGACGAGGTGTTGCGCCACGCCCTGGCACAGGGGATCGAGCACGTGATCGTGACCGGGTTGTGGATGGCACAGGCCGCACCGGCTTTGCTGCCCATCGCGGGCGGGCGTCTGCGTCACCACGACGACTTTGACGACCTGCAGGCCGATGCGATGGCCCGCCTCGGGGAGGCGGGCAGTGTGCTGGTGAAGGGGTCGCGATTCATGCGCATGGAACGTTTGGCCCAGGCCATCCTGTCTGTTGACAGCACCCACGATCACAACGAGGAGGGCACCCCCCATGTTGCCTAGTCTGGCTCTCTGGCTGCAGGGATTGAGCCCCGAACTCGGGTTCCTGCGTGTCTTTCAGTACCTGACCTTTCGCGCCGTCATGGCGGCCATGACCGCCTTGCTGGTGGGGGTGGCAGCAGGGCCGTACTTCATCCGACGACTGGCCGAACTCAAGATCGGACAGCCCATACGTGGCTACGCCATGCAGACCCACCTGAGCAAGAGCGGCACCCCGACCATGGGGGGTGTGCTGGTGTTGTTCGCCATCACCCTGTCGACCTTGCTGTGGTTTGACTGGAGCAACCGTTTCGTCTGGATCGTGCTGATCGTCACGCTGGGTTTTGGTGCCATCGGCTGGGTGGACGACTGGCGCAAGGTGGTCAACAAAGACCCGGAAGGTATGCGTTCGCGCGAAAAATATTTCTGGCAGAGCGTCATTGGCCTGTTGGCGGCGTTCTATCTGGTGTTTGCGATTTCCGAAGGCTCCAACGAGCGGGTGTTCCGCTTGTTTGTGGAGTGGGTGCAGTCCGGTTTTCGCGTGGATCTGCCCCATCAGGCCGGGCTGATGGTGCCGTTCTTCAAGGAAGTGAGCTATCCGCTCGGCGTGTTTGGCTTTGTGCTGCTGACTTACCTCGTCATCGTCGGGGCAAGCAATGCGGTCAACCTCACCGATGGGCTGGACGGTCTGGCCATCATGCCGGTGGTGATGGTCGGTGCGGCGCTGGGGGTGTTTGCCTACGTGACTGGCAATGCCATTTTTGCCCGCTATCTGCTGCTGCCCCACATCCCGGGCACGGGCGAAGTGCTGATCTTCTGTGCCGCCATGGCAGGCGCCGGACTGGCATTTCTGTGGTTCAACGCCTATCCAGCTCAGGTCTTCATGGGCGATGTGGGTGCGCTGGCACTGGGTGCAGCACTGGGCACCATCGCCGTCATCGTGCGACAGGAGATTGTGCTCGCCATCATGGGTGGAATTTTTGTGGCATCGGCGGTCTCGGTCATGTTGCAGGTGAGCTGGTTCAAGTACACCAAATACCGCCATGGCGAAGGCCGGCGCCTGTTCAAGATGGCACCGTTGCATCACCACTTTGAAAAGTCCGGCTGGCGCGAAACCCAGGTCGTGGTTCGGTTCTGGATCATCACCATGCTGCTGTGTCTGATCGGCCTGTCTACCCTGAAGCTGCGATGAAACACGCTCTGCCTTCTCTCAACGGACGCGAAGTCCTCGTGTTGGGACTGGGTGCGTCTGGCCTGGCCATGGCGCGCTGGTGTGTGCTGGCCGGTGCCCGGGTGACGGTGGCCGACACGCGGGCAGCACCCCCCCAGGCAGGCTTGCTGGCTGAGGAGATGCCGCAGGTCGAGCGGGTACAGGCGGCGTTTGACGAAACGCTGTTTGGCCGCCGTGCCTGGGCGCTGATCTGCCGCAGCCCAGGCATTGCGCCCGCCCAGATGGCGGGTCTGCTTCAGGCCGCACGGTCGGTGGGCGTGCCTGTGGTGGGCGAGCTGGACCTGTTTGCTCAAGCCTTGCAGGCCTTGGCAAATCCGTCACCCCAACCGTCTGAAAGCCCGGTGGAACCCTACCAGCCCAAGGTTCTGGCCATCACGGGGACCAATGGCAAAACCACCACCACTGCACTTACCGCACACTTGTTGCGGGAGGTCGGCTGGCGCGTTGCCGTGGCAGGCAATATCGGTCCGACCCTGCTGGACCAGTTGCGCGAGGCCCTGGGCCAGGACGAGTTGCCGCAGGCCTGGGTGCTGGAGTTGTCCAGTTTTCAGCTGGATGGTGTGCAAGGGTTTCAACCCACCGCCGCCACGGTGCTCAACGTCAGCGAGGACCATCTGGACTGGCATGGCAGCATGAGTGCCTATGCCGAGGCCAAGCACCGCATCTTCGAGCAGGCCGGCCTGATGGTGCTGAACCGTGACGACCCGGTGGTCATGGGCTGGCGGCCAGAACCACAGACGGTGCGTGAAGGCCAGCGCACTCGGGTGGTGCCCGGTCGCGACTGGGTCACGTTTGGGTCCGATGTACCCGTTCGGTCAGGCGACTGGGGGCTGGAAACCGTGAATGGCATGACCTGGCTGGTGCGTGCCCTGGCGTTGGATGACACCCGCCGCAAAGGGCGCGAGGCCGCCGCTGCCGAGTCGACTTACCTGCAACGCCTGATGCCCGCCGAGGCCTTGCGCATCCGGGGCCGACACAATGCCGCCAATGCCCTCGCGGCCCTGGCTCTGGCAACCGCTGCCGGTGCGCCGCTGGCCCCCATGTTGCACGGGCTGCGCGAATACCGGGGCGAGCCGCATCGGGTGGAGTCGGTGGCGATAGTGGGCGAGGTCGAGTACATCGACGACAGCAAGGGCACCAACGTGGGTGCGACCCTGGCGGCCATCACGGGATTGGGCGCAGAGCGGCGGCTGGTGCTGATTCTGGGTGGCGATGGGAAGGGGCAGGACTTTGCACCGCTGGCGTCTGCGGTATCGCAGCACGTCAAGGCCGTGGCCCTGATCGGCCGCGACGGCCCGGCCATTGCGCAGGCGCTGGCAGGCACAGGTGTGCCGCAACAAAGCTTTGCCCGTCTGGACGACGCGGTTGCCTGGTGTGCCCGGCAAGCTCAGCCGGGCGAAGCGGTGGTGTTGTCACCGGCTTGCGCCAGCCTGGACATGTTCCGGGATTACGCCCATCGGGCGGCTGTTTTTGTCGAGGCCGTTCGCAGCTTGCAGCAGCAGGAAGGGACACCCGCTTGAGCGCCATCACCCGACTCAACCCCTTGCGCTGGGTGGCCGGCTGGCTGGGCCATGCCCGCCAGGCGACAGAGGCCGCACGCAGTGGCGTGGGGGAATTGCCGGTGCGACTGTCAAGCCGCGATTACGCCCGTGGGCAGACGGCGGTGGTGCGAGACATGGGCTTTGACCAGTCCCTGTTCTGGGTGGTGGTGGCGTTGCTGTGCTGGGGCCTGATCATGGTCTATTCGGCAACGGTGGCCATGCCCGACAACCCACGTTTCCGCAGCCTGAGTCATGAACATTTTCTGCTCCGCCAGGCGATCGCCATCGGCATCGGCGCGGTGGCGGCCTTGCTGGCTTTCCAGGTACCGATGAGCCGCTGGGAAAAATGGTCGCCATGGCTCTTTTTTGCCACCTTGATGTTGCTGGTTCTGGTGCTTCTTCCCTTCATTGGCCGAGAGGTGAATGGCGCACGCCGCTGGATACCACTGGGGTTCATGAATTTTCAACCTTCGGAACTGGCCAAGGTGGCGATGGTGATGTATGCCGCCGGTTACATGGTTCGCCGCATGGAGGTGAAGGAACGGTTCTTCCGCGCGGTGCTGCCCATGGGGGTGGCGCTGGGCCTGACGGGCGGATTGCTGCTGATGCAACCCGACATGGGGGCCTTCATCGTCATCGCCGTCATTGCCATGGGCATTCTGTTTCTGGGCGGCGTGAATGCCAAGATGTTCTTCCTGATCGCCACCTTGCTGGTGGGGGTGTTTGCCGCCCTGATCATGAGTTCGCCCTGGCGTCGGGATCGCGTTTTTGCTTACCTCGACCCCTTCAGTGAAGAACACGCCCTGGGCCGAGGTTACCAACTGACGCATTCGCTGATTGCCTTTGGCCGTGGCGAGTGGTTCGGGGTCGGTTTGGGCGGTAGTGTGGAAAAGCTGCACTGGCTGCCCGAGGCCCATACCGACTTTCTGCTGGCCGTGATTGGCGAGGAGTTGGGGCTGGTGGGGGTGCTGATCCTGATTGGTCTGTTCATGTGGATGATCCGCCGGATCATGCAGATCGGTCGACAGGCGATTGCGCTGGAAAAGGTGTTTGCCGGTCTGGTGGCCCAAGGCATCGGGCTGTGGATCGGTTTTCAGGCCTTTATCCACATTGGGGTGAACCTCGGCGCCTTGCCGACCAAGGGCTTGACGCTGCCTTTCATGAGTTTTGGTGGATCTGCCATCTTGATGAACCTGATTGCCATCGCGGTGGTGCTGCGCATCGACCATGAGAATCGGAAGTTGAGGCACGGAGGCCGGGTATGAGCAAGACCCCATGTGCGCTCGTGATGGCCGGCGGTACCGGTGGACACATTTTCCCCGGCCTGGCCGTGGCCGAGGCGCTGCGCGCCGAAGGCTGGCGCGTGCACTGGCTGGGCGCGCCCGGCAGCATGGAAGAGCGCCTGGTACCGACGCGCGGCTTTGCCTTCGAGCCGGTGGCCTTCGGCGGCGTGCGTGGCAAGGGCGTGCTCACGCTGGCTCTGCTGCCGGTGCGCCTGTTGCGTGCCTTCTGGCAGAGTCTGGCCGTGGTGCGGCGTGTCAAGCCTGACGTGGTGGTGGGTCTCGGCGGCTACATCACCTTCCCGGGCGGCATGATGGGAGTGCGGGCGGGCAAGCCGTTGGTGCTGCACGAACAGAACTCCGTGGCCGGCATGGCCAACAAGGTGTTGGCCGGGGTCGCCGATCGGGTGTTCACCGCCTACCCCCAGGCATTGACCAAGGGCGAGTGGATCGGCAACCCGTTGCGCGCCGAATTCCTTCAGCAACCCCCACCGGTGCAACGATTTGCCGGTCGATCCGGTCCGCTGAAAGTGCTGGTGGTGGGGGGCAGCTTGGGGGCCAAGGCCCTGAACGACACGGTGCCGCAAGCGCTGGCGTTGATCCCGCCCGAGCAGCGTCCGATCGTCACCCACCAGAGCGGCGAGAAGCAGATCGAGGCCCTGAAGGCGGCCTACGCGCAGGCCGGGGTCGAGGCCACGCTGACTCCCTTCATCCAGGACACGGCGGCGGCCTTTGCCGATGCCGATGTGGTCATCGCCCGCGCCGGCGCCAGCACCGTGACCGAACTGGCCGCCGTGGGGGCTGCCGCGCTCTTCGTGCCGTTCCCGCATGCCGTGGACGACCATCAGACCCACAACGCCCGCTTCCTCGTC
>JAUVYR010000121.1 GCA_030602985.1 Burkholderiales bacterium | reverse complement strand
GATTCAGGGTGCCGTGCATCAGGCCGGTTTCCTTCTGCAGCAGCAACACCTCCAGCAGGTCGCTCACGGTTTCGGTGTGGCTGATGATGGCGTGGCGGATGGCGTCACCACCGTAGCGCTGGCGGCTTTCGCGGGCCGTTCAAAAATGGCCAGTTCGCTCAGCGTATGGGGCTGGTAGCTGGCGTGTGGAATGCGAAGCGGGCGAGCGTCGTTCAGCAACTGCAGCAACAACTGTTGTTTGGCGGTTTCGTCCAGAGCGCTGTAGTCCGGCTCCAGCCGCGCCACGGCCAGCAGATCGGCAATGGCCCGTTCGTGCTGGTCGGAGCTCTGGCGCAGGTCCACCGTGGCCAGATGAAACCCGAAGACTTCTACCGCGCGGATGAGGGGCTTGAGGCGTGGTTGGGCGAGGGCGGCGCAACCCTGAGCCTGTAGACCCTGCTCCAGCGTTCGCAAGTCATCCAGAAATGCTTCGGTGCTGGTGTAGGGGTCTTGAGGGGCCACGGCATGCCGGGCGGCCTCACCGCCGCTGAGTTGCCGCAAGGTGGCCGCCAGGCGTGCATACATGCCCGTCAGCGCCCGGCGGTAAGGTTCGTCCTGGCGATGTTCATTGCTATCGGGCGAGCGATCGGCCAGTGCTTGCATGGCCTCCGGCACGGGCAGCAACATGGCCGATAGCGACAGTTCCGCGCCCAGGCGGTGGACTTCGGTCAGGTAATGACGCAGCGCCACGTCGGATTGCCGCTGCAGGGCCAGCTTGAGCGTGGCGGCCGTCACATTCGGGTTGCCGTCGCGGTCCCCACCGATCCACTGGCCCATGCGAAAGAAGGGGGCCACGGTTTCACCTGACAAAGCCTCTTCCACGCTGCGGTACAGCTTGGGGATTTCGGGCAGGAAGGTGCTCTGGTAGTAGCCCATCGCGTTTTCGATCTCGTCGGCCACGGTGAGCTTGGTGAACCGCAGCAGCCGCGTGTGCCACAGCTGGATGACGCGGGCGCGCATGAGCGCTTCGTTGTCTGCGAGTGCGCGGGGCAGGGTGAGGGTGTCACGCTCGGCCAGCAGGCGGGCGATGTCGCGCTCGGCGTCCAGAATGCTTTTGCGCTGCACCTCCGTGGGGTGGGCGGTCAGCACGGGTGACACATGTGTCTGTGCCAGCTGTTGTGCCACGCGAGAGGGGGCGATGCCGGATTTACCCAGCCGCTGCCAGGTGTGGGCCAGGCTGCCTTGCTGGATGTGCCCAGCCTGCTCATGAAATGCCCGGCGACGGATGTGGTGCCGGTCTTCTGCCAGGTTGGCCAGATGACTGAAGTAGGTGAAGGCGCGGATCACGCTGACCGCCTGGTCATCGGTGAGCGACTTGAGCAGCTTCTTCAAGGCCTTGTCAGCCGTTTCGTCGGCCTGTCGACGGTAGGCCACCGACAGTTGCCGGATACGCTCGACCAACTCGTAGGTGGTTTCTCCTTCATGCTCCCGGATCACATCGCCCAGCAGGCGGCCCAGCAGGCGGATGTCGTCAATCAGGGGTTGGTCCTTGAGGGAGGTGGCGTGACGGGCGGTCATGGCAGTCAGGGAAGGATCAGGGTTGCAGGAGTCGTTCGAGCTTGACGGCATCGACACAGAAGGCGCGGATGCCTTCGGCCAGTTTTTCGGTGGCCATGGCGTCGTCGTTCAGGGCGAGGCGGAACGCCGGTTCATCGTACGTTACGGCTGGGATGTCCATTTGTTGCGCTGCCTGTGCGTTCAGGGCACAGCCAAGCGGTGCCTCGTTTTGCGCCAGTTGCCCCAGCAGCTCGGGGCTGATGGTCAGCAGGTCGCAACCGGCCAGCGCGACGATTTGCCCGATGTTGCGGAAGCTGGCACCCATGACTTGCGTGTGAATGCCGTGGCGTTTGTAGTATTCAAAAATGCGCCGGACGGACTGCACGCCCGGGTCGTTGGCACCCGCATGCGCCGCTTCATCCCATTGCCCGCCCGCCTGTTTTTTGGCCCAGTCGTAAATGCGGCCCACAAAGGGGGAAATCAGCCGCACACCAGCCTGCCCACAAGCCACGGCTTGGCAGAACGAAAACAGCAGCGTGAGGTTGGTGCGGATGCCTTGCTGTTCCAACTGCCGCGCGGCTTGTATCCCTTCCCAGGTGGCAGCGATCTTGATCAGCACCCGCTCGCGGGCGATGCCTTCGGCCTCGTACAGCGCCATCAGCCGTTGGGCGCGGGCGATGGTAGCGGCCGTGTCAAAGCTCAGGCGGGCATCCACTTCGGTGGACACTCGCCCCGGTACCACGGCCAGGATCTCACAGCCAAAACGCACCAGCAGGCGGTCCACTACTTCGTCCAGCGGCCGCTGCCCGCATTGCGTTTGGGCCGCATGCAGCAGCGGGGCGTATTCGGGTTTCTGCACCGACTTGAGGATGAGTGACGGGTTGGTGGTGGCATCTTGCGGCTGGTACTGGGCCAGTTGCAGGAAGTCGCCGGTGTCGGCCACCACAGTGGTGAACTGCTTGAGGGCGTCGAGTTGGTTCATGGGCGTGCTTGAATGAAGTTCAGACCAGTGGAACGGTCAGTTGTCGAATCACGGACTGGGTGTCGGGTCGCACACCGCGCCACCATGCAAAGGCTTCAGCGGCTTGCTCGACCAGCATGCCCACCCCGTCAGCCAGATGCTGCACCTGTGCCTGCCGGGCCAGTTGCAGAAAAGGCGTGAGCCCTTTGCCGTAGACCATGTCGTAGGCCAGTCCATCGGCCTTCAGGGCGGTGATGGGCAGAGGCGGAAGGTCGGCGGACAGGCTGGCCGACGTGGCGTTGATGACGATGTCAAAGGCATCGTTGCTTAGATCGGCGTAGCCGCCGCCTTCGAGTACGCGGGAAGCGGCGCCCTGGTCATGAAAAAACCGGGCCAGTTCAACCGCTTTGTCGACTGTGCGATTGGCCACAAACAGGCGCGCGGGTTGTTCAGCCAGCAAAGGTAGGATGGCCCCTCGCGTGGCCCCCCCGGCGCCCAGCAGCAGCACGCGTTGGCCCTGCACGGGGCGGCCCAGGTTGTGCACGATGTCTCGCACGAGTCCGATGCCGTCAAAATTCTGGGCAAGGCAGCGGTTGCCCTCGAATTTGAGCGCATTGGCGGCGCCAGCGGCCCGGGCGCTTTCTGCCAGATCGGTGGCGTAAGCACAGGCGTCGGTCTTGAACGGTACGGTCACGTTCAGGCCCCGTCCACCCTCGGCCCGAAACCGGTCAGCCGTGGCGGCAAACTGGCCCAAGGGCCCTTCGATTTTTTCGTAGGTCAGCGTCTGACCGCTGGCCTGGGCAAAGGCTTGATGAATCAGCGGGGACTTGCTGTGCTGAATGGGGTTGCCGATGACGGCGTAACGGTCCATGGCGGGGCAGGTGGTTAAGAAGCGGCTTCATTGTCGCTGATTCATCCTCAAGACTTTTGAATGAAGTGGCCATCTGCCATGAATACATTTCAATGGTGGCTGCTTTACAGTGGAACCATGGTCATGTCCACGCCCTCATCCCACCACGCCGCCACGAATGAACGTGTGCCCACCTTGTTTGTTTCGCATGGCTCACCCATGATGGCCCTGGAGCCTGGTGAGACCGGTCCGGTCTGGCTGGCGTACGGCAAGGCAGTGAGCCGCCAGTATGACTTGCGAGGGGTGGTGATCATGTCACCGCACTGGATGACAGATGGCTTGTCCATCATGGCGCATCCGTCGCCCCCGACATGGCATGATTTTGGCGGCTTCCCCGAGCCGCTCTACGCCATGCAATATCCGGCACCGGGTTCGCCAGCGCTGGCACAGACCGTGCAGCAAGCATTGGCGATGCAAGGGTTGGAAGCGGCGCTGGACCCTGATCGGCCGCTCGACCATGGCGCGTGGATGCCTCTGCGCTTTTTGCTGCCTGAGGCCCGGGTGCCTGTGATCCAGCTCTCATTGCCGGCAGATGCCCGTCCGCGCGACGTATATGCCATCGGGGCGGCCTTGCAGCCCTTGCGCGAACAGGGTGTGTGGCTTATAGGCTCAGGAAGCATGACGCACAACTTGCGTGAGTTTTTCGGCGGTCGGCCTGCACAGGATGCGCCTGTTGCCCCTTATGTGCAGTCGTTCACCCAATGGATGGGTGATGTGTTGGAGCGGGGTGACCGCGAGGCCGCCTGGGACTATCGCGAGCGTGCCCCCGAGGCTGTCCGTGCGCACCCGACCGATGAGCACCTGTTACCCCTGTACTTCAGCCTGGGCGCAGCTGGGTGGGGCGAAACGAATGGCTCCCAGCCCCATTACCTGAGCCGGGAGGTTATGTACCGCTACCTGGCGATGGATACCCTGGCGTTCAGCTGAGCTCGCTCAACGGCACGCAACTGCAGAACAGGTTACGGTCACCGTAGACGTTATCCACCCGGCCGACCGAGGGCCAGTAGGCCTTATTTCTGCCATGGTTGGCTGCGCCCGTTTCGCGCGAATAGGGATGGGTCCACTCCGCCTTCATCAGGCTGGCCGAGGTGTGTGGTGCATTTTTCAGCGGGTTATCGTCCTGCGGCCATGTGCCATTCTCGACCTGGCGGATCTCTTCGCGGATGGCGATCATGGCGTCAATGAAACGGTCCAGCTCCTCCAGTGTTTCGCTCTCGGTGGGTTCCACCATCAGGGTGTTGGCCACGGGGAAGCTCAGCGTGGGGGCGTGGAAGCCGTAGTCCATCAGGCGCTTGGCCACGTCCTCGGCCATCACGCCGCTGGTGTCCTTCAGGC
>JAUVYR010000015.1 GCA_030602985.1 Burkholderiales bacterium | reverse complement strand
CAACCGCATCCGTCATCAGGTGCTGCCGGCCTGGGAGCATGCCTTTCCAGGGGGGGCGTCGATGCTGGCCCGAAGCGCCCGCCACGCAGCGCAGGCGCAGGCGCTGCTGGACGATCTGGCTCAAATCGATATGGGGCAGGTGGGGAACCCCCCATCGATACGCGCCCTGCAGGCCCTGAGCACGGAGCGTCAGAGCAATGTTTTGCGTTACTGGCTGCGGCAGGTAGGCGCGCGTCAGGCCAGCGATGCCCAGTTGCATGCGCTGCAGAAGCAGATCACGGCCTGCACCACACGCGGGCACGACATCGCCCTGAAAGTCGGTTTGGGCACCGTTCGGCGTCATGGTGCGTCGCTGGTATTTCAACCCGCTGAGATGCTGAAACTATAATCAGAGGTTTTGCGCCAGGCTGCCGGCCACGCAAAACCGATGAAACTCCGGCATGGATTCAACTCCACACATGGCACTGATTGTTCACAAATACGGCGGGACCAGCATGGGTTCCACCGAACGCATTCGCAACGTCGCCAAGCGGGTCGCCAAGTGGCATCGCGCCGGTCACCAGATGGTGGTGGTGCCCAGCGCCATGAGCGGGGAAACCAACCGTCTGCTGGCTCTGGCCAAGGAAGTCGCCCCTGAAAAGCCGGGCACGGCTTACTACCGCGAACTGGACCAACTGGCCGCCACGGGCGAACAGGCCTCGTCTGCTCTGCTGGCCATCGCCCTGCAGGCAGAGGGTCTGGAGGCTGTGAGCTTCTCGGGCTGGCAGGTGCCCATCCGTACCAATGACGCCTACACGAAGGCACGGATCGAATCCATTGATGACGTACGCGTTAAGGGTGAGCTGGCTGCGGGCAAAGTGGTCATCATCACCGGCTTCCAGGGTATCGACGAAGCGGGCAATGTGACCACGCTGGGTCGTGGCGGCTCTGATACCTCGGCGGTCGCCGTGGCGGCTGCCATGGGCGCAGCGGAGTGCCTGATCTACACCGACGTGGACGGTGTGTACACCACCGACCCGCGTGTGGTCCCCGAAGCCCGTCGCCTGGAGCGCGTCAGCTTTGAAGAAATGCTGGAGATGGCCAGCATGGGCTCCAAGGTGCTGCAGATCCGCTCCGTCGAATTTGCGGGCAAGTACCGTGTGCCGATCCGTGTCCTGTCGAGCTTCACCTCGTGGGACATCGACCTGAACGAAGAAGCCCAGTCGGGCACCCTGATCACTTTTGAGGATGACGAATCCATGGAACAAGCAGTCGTTTCCGGTATTGCCTTCAACCGCGATGAAGCCAAGGTCACTGTGCTGGCGGTGCCTGATACCCCCGGTATTGCCTATCAGATCCTCGGTGCCGTGGCCGACGCGAATGTGGAAGTGGATGTGATCATTCAGAATATCAGCAAGGATGGCAAAACCGACTTCAGCTTCACCGTCCATCGCAATGATCTGGCCAAAACGCTGGATTTGCTCAAAGCTCAGGTGGCCCCCAAACTGGGTGCTGCCGAGGTGCTGGGTGATGCCCGTATCTGCAAGGTCAGCATCGTGGGTATTGGCATGCGCAGCCACGTGGGCGTGGCCAGCCGCATGTTCCGTTGCCTGAGTGAAGAGGGCATCAACATCCAGATGATCTCCACATCCGAGATCAAAACCTCCGTGGTGATCGATGAGAAATACATGGAGCTGGCCGTGCGTGCCCTGCATCGCGAGTTCGATCTCGACCAGCCGGTGGATACCCTGGCCAGCCGCTAAAACCGGCTTTTTTGAGGCATAATACAAGGCTCTGGAGCGATGACCGAGTGGCCGAAGGTGCTCCCCTGCTAAGGGAGTATGGGATGTAGAGTCTCATCGAGGGTTCGAATCCCTCTCGCTCCGCCAAAAAGAAACCCAAGTGAGTCAATCACTTGGGTTTTTCTGTTTCAGGGGGTCAGCAGGCGATTGATGCTTTGCAGATCGTCAGCCACAAGCACGCCGCTGACCTGTTTGAGCCGCAGTTGACCCACCAGAACGTCATACCGGGCGCGAGCCAGACTGGCTTTGGTCTGGAACAGCTGGCTTTGCGCGTTGAGCACATCGATATTGATCCGGACGCCGACTTGATACCCGAGCTGGTTCGCCTCTAGAGCGCTCTGGCTGGAAGCCACCGCCGCTTCCAGGGCCGTGGCCTGACCGATCCCCGACTGCACACCAAAGAAGGCGGCACGGGTGGCCTGCGTGACACCACGGCGAGCGGCTTCCAGGTCAGTCCGTGAGCGCTCTTCCAGGGCCACCGCTTCGGCGATCCGATTACGAACGGCCCCCCCGGTGTACAACGGCATGTTGAATTGCACGCCGATGGTGGCGTTGTTGTTTCTGACGTAATTCAATGGGCCAGACTGGGTGGGGCCTCTGGCGATCTGGTACTGGGCCACCGCATCCAGTGTGGGGCCTTTGGCCGATTCGGCTCGTTGCACTTCCAGTTGGGCAATCTGCAGCGCGGACTGGGCCTGACGCACTTGTGGATGGTCTACTTCGGCGCGGGCCACCCAGCTATTCACATCCTCGGTGGCCAGTGCGGGCAAGGTGGCGTTCTCGGTCAGCCGCCAGGGCTGTACATTGGTGCGTCCGACCAACTGATCGAGCGCCAGCTTCTTGACCCGGAGGTCATTGGCCGCAGCGATTTCCTGTGCCACGACCAGATCGAAGCGAGCCTGGGCTTCGCGGGTGTCGGTGATGGTGCTGGCGCCGACCTCGAAATTGCGCTTCGCCGCCGCCAGCTGTTCGGCCACCGCGACTTTCTGTGCCTGAACGAAGGTCAATGTGTCTTGGGCGGCCAGGACGTCAAAGTAGGCTTGTGAAGTCCTGACGATCAGATCCTGCTCGGCCACCCGCAGCCGTTCCTGCGCGATGGTGAGGGATTTCTCTGCCTGCTCGACAGCGATTCGGTTGGCCGGCCGAAAAAGCGGTTGACTGGCCGCCAGGGTGACATTCTGGCTGTTGGTCGTTCGGTCGAAGCCTGCGACGCTGCTGTCGGTGTTCGTCCAGTTGGCCCCGGCGCTCAGGCCCACGGTGGGCAGAATGCCCGAACGGGCCTGCTCTGCTCTGGCTTTGTCGGCTTCAAATTGGGCCTGCGCACCCAGGAAGCTGGCGTCGTAGGTGCGAGCGGCCTCCACCAGTTCAGCGAGGCTTTGCGCCTGGGCGGACCCCACCACCAGGCTGACAGCCATCCCGATCGCCGTGAGCCAGCTGGCTTTGTTGAAGCTTCTGGGGGTGACGGCGGTATGCAGATGGTGTGCGGAGGGCAATGAAAGGGTCATGGATGTAGGCGTCCGGTGGTCAACGGGGATTCAATATCGCGGCAGCGTGGGGTCGACTTCGTCTGCCCACAAATGAATGCCACCGCTGATATTGATGACGTGTTCAAAACCCTGATTTTTCAGGAAATGCGCGACTTGCGCACTGCGGCCTCCATGATGGCACAGGCAGGCGATGGGTTGATCGCGCGGCAGTTCGGCCAGACGGGCCGGGATGGTCGACATGGGCATTGCGATCAGCTGGAAGCCTGTCGGCTTGACACTGACCAGCTGGACTTCCCAGGGCTCCCTCACATCCAGGACCACAGGCTGACCATGGCCTGCAGCCTGGCATTGCTGGGTCCATGCCTCGATTTGTGCAGGTCGAATGGCGTCAATCATGATGGGCTCTCAGAACTGGAAGCGGCTGGGTTCAGGGAAGTGACGCATGCGAGGGACCACGATGTCCCAGGGCTGTTCGGTATGGAAGGCCGCTTCGCTCGTGCGACGCACCAGCGTGGCCCGCATCATGGGTTGTTGACCCACCACGGCAAACAAGCGCCCGCCTACGCGCAACAACTCCAGCAGATCGCTCGGAACCTCAGCGATGGAGCCGCTGATGAGAATCGCGTCGTAAGGCGCTTTGTCGACACAGGCCGCAAAACGGCTCGCCGCTGCATCGGCGACCTTGACTTCCACGCGATGCGCGCCGGCGGCTTGCAGGTTGGCTTTGGCTTGCTTTGCCAGTGCCGGATTGATCTCGATCGACAGCACATGCGCTGCCAGATGCCCCATCAGTGCGGCCATGTAGCCGGAGCCTGTACCGATTTCGAGGACGTTGTCGGTGGGCTGGAGATCGAGGTCCTGAAGGGCTCGAGCCTCCACCTTGGGGGGCCACATGCACTCACCATCGACTGACGGTTGGCTGAGGGGAATCTCCAGATCGGCCAGCGCCAGCGCCTGATAGGCTTCGGGGACAAACTGCTCGCGGCGGACTTCAGACAGCAGGGCAAGCACGCGTGCGTCCAGGACTTCCCAGGGCCGAATCTGCTGTTCGATCATGTTGAAGCGGGCTTTGTCAAAGTTGAAGGCATGGGCAGCGGTGCTCATAAATACTCCGGTGGGTATATAAACGGATTCTGTTTCATTGTACCGAACCCCGGGTTTCTACGGAGGTCGGCAAGAGTTGTCGTAAACGGTACAGCGTTTCCAGTGCCTCGCGGGGGGTCAGCTGATCCGGATCGATGGCGGTGAGCGCCAGTTCTACCGCACTTGGCTCGGCGCTTTCATGCGCTGGCGGGGCAGCGAACAGGTCCACTTGCTGCTGCGACTGCAGGCTCATGGTTTCCAGCGCTTCCAGCGCATGCCGGGCCTGGTGCACCACGCTGGTGGGGACGCCAGCCAGGCGAGCCACCTGCACCCCGTAGCTGCGGCTTGCGGGTCCTGGCTCGATCTGGTGGAGAAACACGATGTCCCGGCCCTTGCCCTCAACTGCGCTGACGTGGACGTTGACGGCAGCATGGTGGCGCGCCGGGAGTTCAGTCAGCTCGAAGTAATGAGTGGCGAACAGCGTGAAGGCTTTCACCTTGTCATGCAAATGAGTGGCAATGGCACCGGCGAGTGCCAGCCCGTCAAAGGTCGAGGTACCTCGACCGATTTCGTCCATCAGGACCAGACTGTGCGGTGTGGCCTGATGAAGAATCTGTGCCGCTTCAGTCATTTCCAGCATGAAGGTGGACTGGGCATTGGCCAGGTCGTCTGCGGCGCCGATACGTGTGTGAATGGCGTCCAGCGGCCCCAGCCGACAGGATTGTGCGGGCACATAGCTGCCCATGCTGGCGAGCAAAGCAATCACCGCGACCTGCCTCATGTAGGTCGACTTGCCCCCCATGTTGGGGCCGGTGATGATCTGCATGCGCGCTTTGGGGCCCATGACGGTGTCGTTGGGAATGAAGGGCGCCCCTGACGTTTCTGCCAGCCGGGCTTCGACGACCGGGTGGCGACCCCCACGAATCTCGATGCAGGGCTCCATAGTGAACACCGGGGCCTGCCAGTTCAAGGTCAGAGATCGCTCAGCGAGGGCGCATAGCGTATCCAGGGTGGCCACTGCCTGCGCCAGGATGGTCAGCTGAGGAATCTCTGGCTGCAAGGCATCAAGCAAGCCCTCGTACAGCCATTTTTCTCGGGCCAAGGCACGTTCTTGCGCACTGAGAGCCTTGTCTTCAAACGCTTTCAGCTCCGGGGTGATGAAGCGTTCCGCGTTCTTCAGGGTCTGGCGGCGTCGGTAGTCATCAGGCACTTTGTCGAGCTGTCCCTGGGTGACTTCAATGTAGAAACCGTGGACCTTGTTGAACTGCACCCGCAGATTTGCGATCCCCGTGCGTTCCCGTTCCTGCGACTCGAGTGCGAGCAGAAAACCATCGGCGTGCGTCTGAATGGCGCGCAGTTCATCGAGTTCCGCATCGAACCCGGCTTGGATGACGCCACCGTCGCGGATGAGTGCAGCGGGCTCAGGGTGTAATGCCCGTTGCAGCAAGTCGACGCACGCCAGGGGGGTCTGCAGGCGATCGATCAATGCGAGCAGCAAGTGGCCATCGTCCGAGTCGTCGGCGCCGGTCAGGGCAGCCAGTGCTTGCTGCATCTGACTGCCCAAAACGCGGATGCATGCCAGGGTCCGTCCCAGTGCCACCAATTCGCGCGGGCGCACTTGCCTAAGCGCCGTGCGTGCCGTGATACGTTCTACATCGCTGGTGCCTTTGAGAGCCAGTCGGATGGGCTCCAGCAACCCTCGCCTGAGGGTGTCAATGGCCTGCAAACGCTCCCGCGCCATGGTTCGATCGCGAGGCGGTTCGAGCAGCCAGCGCTTGAGCAGTCGGCTGCCCATACCCGTCTGGCAGGTGTCCAGCAAGGAGAATAGGGTAGGGGCGTGTTCGCCTCGAAGGGTCTGGATCAATTCCAGGTTGCGGCGGGTCGTGGGTGGCAGATCGATGACTTCCTGAGGCCGGACCACCTGCAGTTGCCGAACATGCCCCGGGGCACGTCCCTGGGTGTGTTCCGCGTAATCCAGCAAGGCCGAAGCCGCGGCCTGTGCTTGCAGCAGCTCCTGCGCGCCCCAGGCCGTCAGGTGCAGGCTGTTGAGCTGTTCAGACAGTTTGCGTGCACCCAGGGCGGCATCAAAACTCCATGCCGGGCGAAGCGCCAGCGTCAGGCGCGAGCTGCCCGAAGATGCCAGTGAGGGCCACTGACGCTGCAGTTCTTGCAGTTCCTGCTCGAAGGACGGTGTCACGTCTGCGCTGTGCAGCAATTCGCTCGGCCCGATCCGGACGATCCAGGCACGCAGCTCGTCCCGGGGGCATTCGGCCAGATGCACCACGCCTTGTGTCAGGCTCAGCCAGGCCAGGCCACACGTGTTGCGCACGCCCGCATGTACCGCCAGGAGTAGCGATTCGGATTTGTCGCTCAGCAACTCGGTATCGACCAGCGTGCCAGGCGTGACCACGCGAACCACCTTGCGTTCCACAGGCCCCTTGGACGTGGCGGGGTCGCCGATCTGTTCACAGATCGCGACCGATTCACCCAGCTTGATAAGTCGTGCCAGGTAGGTATCTACCGAATGGAAGGGCACGCCGGCCATGACCACAGGCTGGCCAGCTGACTGGCCGCGCTGGGTCAGGGTGATGTCCAGCAGCCGTGCGGCTTTCTGGGCGTCTTCATAGAACAGCTCATAAAAATCACCCATGCGGTAAAAGAGCAGGGTGGTTGGGAAATCCGCCTTGAGCTGAAGGTATTGGGCGATCATGGGGGTGTGCTTATCCAACCCCGCCATCCCGTCGGATGGGGGCTTGCAAGCACCAAGATCTTCTTTTCTTTGGGTCATTCAACTACCTGAGGCGATTTGTCGCCTAAGACGGCACACAAAGCCTTTCATTGTCCTATTAACTCAGCTGCCACATCTGAGGGGCACGATTGCGCATTGTCCACGACTGCCGCTGAACTGGTTTCTACCACGCGCCCGTGAAGGTGGTGCAATAATCATATGGTCTTGCACTCGACTGCAGGCACCACCCCATCAAGAGCGAGACACACCATGAGACAGTGGACCGTGGACAACAGTCCGGCACGGCTGGGTGCCGTGCTGGCCGATGCGATCGACTTCATTGGCGACCCCATCTTCGACAAACGTCTGTTGGAGCGTGTTCATTCGGTCCTGCCAGCTGCATCGTGCTCGGTGTATCAGACCGGCTCGGCATGTGTGCCAACGCTCTTCCTTTCAGCCAGTCACGGTGTGCCTGATACCACGGTGGATTGCTGGAGAGCTTACCTTTCAGGCCCGTATCGAACGGACAGCAGCCTGGCACACGAGCAGTTGGCCCCCCGCGTGTCCATCTTGCTCAGTCACATCTCCGCGCGGGAGATGCCGGCCGAGCATCGAGCCAAGGTATATGAAGCCCACGGCGTGGCGGAGCGGGTGTCGGTGGTGGAGGTGCGCGAGGGCGGCTTGCTGTTCGCCATCAATTTTTACCGACATCAACACCAGCGCCCCTTTCTGGACGCACAGATCAGCGATCTGACCCACCTCGCCTTGCCCCTTCTGGCACTGACTCGCAAACACCTGGCTTTGAGAAATCCCCGCTTGCACACGAACAAACGGCCAGGCACCCTGCCAGCCCGTGAGCAGCAGGCAGCATTCTTTGACAGGCAATTGCGTGAGGTCTGCACGGGCCTCACGTCACGCGAGCGCGAGGTCTGCGTTGGCCTGCTGCAGGGAATGACGGCCGATGGCGTGGCTTGCGCGCTGGGGATATCGACCCCCACCGTGAAGACCTATCGAAACCGAGCCTTCGACAAGATGGGGATTCGATTCCGTAATCAGCTGTTCGCCCTGGTGCTGCGATCCGCCTCTGCTTCTCAGGCCGGGGCAACGCCCCGGCATTGATTCTGCATCGGAGATCGGTGATTGGCGGCTCAGAGATCAGCCTTGAAGCCCGTGGCCGCTACCGCCTTGGCCCAAGTGGCGGTGTCACTGGCAATGATCCGGGCAAAATCTTCCTGACTGGTACCCGTCACACGGAAGCCGGCTTCCTCCAGCCTGGCGCGACCATCTGAAGACGTCACCGCTTTCTGTACATCGGTGGTGAGCCTGGCCAAGATATCAGCGGGCGTGTTGGCAGGCGCCACAACGCCAAACCAGGAAGCAAAGACGAGATTGTTGTAGCCTTGTTCTTTGATGGTGGGTACGTCGGGCATCGCATTCGTGCGGGTGGCGCCGGTGCTACCCAGGGCGATCAGCCTCCCGGATCTCACCTGGGGCGCGGCCAGGCCCACGCTGGCAAAAACGCCATGAACGTCGCCGTTGAAGAGCGCGCTCAAGGCATCCCCTGTGCTTCTGTAGTGCACTGTCTCAGGGTTTTGTCCGACCGCCTCTCCAAACATGAAGGCGCCAAAATGACCTGGCGTCCCCGCACCGAAGGTGGCCATCAGCAAACGCTGCTGTTGCTGTGTCCAAGCCGCGAAATCCCTCACGTTACGGGCCGGCACTCGCTCTGGATTGACCAGCAGCACAAAGTCGGTACTGACCACCTGGCTCACCGGCGCAAAGTCCCTGGCGGGATCGTAAGGCAAGCGGTTGTAGATGCTGGGTGCGATGGCCAGCGTCCCCGTCTCGCCGAGCATCAGGGTGTAGCCGTCAGGGGCGGCGCGCGCCGCTTCACTGGCGGCAATCGTGCCGCCTGCACCGGTCCTGTTATCGACGACCATACCCACGTTGCCCCAACCTTCAGAGAGCTTCTGCGCCAGCACCCTTGCCACCATGTCCGGCCCCGTCCCGGCCGGAAAGCCGACGATCAGTCGAACCGGTCGGCTGGGGTAAGGGGTTTGGGCATGCAGGCCCGTGCTGCTCAGCAGGGCAGTGGCGGCCATGGAACCCAGCAGAGTGCGGCGGTTGATGGATGTCATGGGAAGTCTCCTATGTGTGTTGTGGGCAAAAAAGTGAGGGTGATGACGCTTTTCAGTTCACGACAAAAAAACGCATCTCGACGCGGTCGGGATGTCGGGCACCCGTACCGAGGAACAGGCGTTCGCTGAGCCAGGCCAGCCCAGTGGCTGCGGTTTCGAAGCGCGGCGCGCAGCGGAAATAGATCAATTGCGGGTCCACTGGCTCACCACGCATCAGCTGCTGCGTCAGCTCGGGTTCGGCGACGCGCAAAGCGTGGTTGTTGACGTAGATCAGATCGCCGGCGTCGGTCTCCAGCGTATAACGCGCATCCAGCTCGGCCAGGCGTGGGGTGACCATCAGCTGGAAATCGGCGCCGCCTGGCAAAACCCGGGCGGTGAATCCCTGCCCACGCACCTGCCCCCCCAGAATGGGAATCAGCCGCCGCAGGCCGTGGACGGTCTGGCCGACCTCCTGTGGAGTTCCCACCTCAACCGACACGTCGGCAAACCAATCAAGCGCAGGAGCATGCAGGTTGTTCATGCCCCAAGCTTAGGCGCTGAGGTGACCCGTGTGTGTCATCCAAAAAGATGACAGGCAAGCCAAGATCAAACCACAGGCTTCCACTCGCCTCTGGCCGCTACGGCCGAGACAACGGCGACCTTATGCGTCTGGTGTGGGCGTTTTGCGGTCCAGGTCGAGCCGATTGATGAAGCGCTGGATCAGGTTTTCCCCGCCGGCCGACAAGCGCTTGAACATGCAACCCACTTTGCGGCGGACCTGACCGCTTCGGGTGTGGATGTCGGACAGGTAGCGGATCTCCATGTCCACATTGACCACACCCATATCGTCCAGTTGCAAGCGGCAGTTGGGCAGGACCATGCCCATGGAGAGCGTGAGCGAAGAGCCCGGCGTTTCTTCGAACGCGACACCCCCCAGGGAGATGTCGATCAGGTGCACAGCTTGCCGGGGCGCATGGAGCGTGTCGGCAGGCTTGATGGACTGCGGGATTTCGCACTTCACGGCCAAACCCACGGGGATCGATACCCGGTGATACTCACGCCGTTGGAGGCGATGCAGGCGTTTGGGCAGGGCGCATGTGAATGCCGTCAGTCCGTCATGCACCGTCTCACGCATCGGGCCCAACGTGCACTTCAGGTCCACGCCATCGACATTGCCATGCATGACCACGGCGTGAGCGGTGAGCAGGCGCTGGTTGGATCGTGCGTCGGGACCCCCATCGAGCACCATTTCACCCGACTGGGTGATGTCCAGCACCAGCGATACGATCGATTCACCAGGTCCATACCAGAGTCGAATGCGCTCCCCGCGCTTACAAAGCAGCTTGAATTGCTGCCGGATGTCTAGTGGGGACTGAATCCAGAAAGGACTGCCTTCGCCGGGCAGCCTGGCGATATCAGGCGTTGAGTCCATCGTTGGCGCCTTCGGATTCGTTGTGCGATACAGAGTCCAGGTTGCGCGATTGCCGCACCGCCGCTTTGTCGCCAGCGCTGGCAAATTTGCTGTATTTGCCAAGCAGGCTGGCCATCTGCCCATAGAGGCGCGGGTTGGCTGCCATGCATTCGCGTTGTTCCAGGAAGTCGGCTTCACCGGTGAAGTTGCCCACCAGTCCCCCCGCTTCGGTGACCAGCAGGGCGCCCGCGGCCACGTCCCAGGGGCTCAGGCCGGTTTCAAAGAAGCCGTCGGCAAAACCGGCGGCCACATAGGCCAGATCCAGCGCGGCGGCACCGGGGCGGCGCACGCCAGCCACCTTGGGCATCACGTCCTGCAGCATCTGCATGAAGGTCTGAAAGTGGTCGCCCGGGCGGAAGGGGAAGCCGGTGCTGATCAGGCAGTCCTTGAGCTGGGTGCGCTTGGCCACGCGGATGCGGCGGTCATTCAGGTAGGCACCCCGGCCGCGGGTGGCGCAGAAGAGGTCGTTGCGGGTGGGGTCGTAAATCACGGCCTGTTCGGTGCGGCCATCGACCATCAGGGCGATGCTGACGCAATAAACGGGAAAGCCGTGAATGAAGTTGGTGGTGCCATCCAGCGGGTCGATCACCCAGACGTGGCGACGGCCCTGGTGGCCTTTGCCCTCCCGGCGACCGGATTCTTCGGCCCAGATGCTGTGATCCGGGTAGGCGGCCAGCAGCGTTTCGATGACGGCCTGCTCAGCCGCATGGTCGACCTCGGTGACGAAATCGTTGGTCTGCTTGGCAGACACGCGGACGGACTCGATATCCAGCGAGGCACGGTTGATGACCGTACCGGCGGCGCGCGCGGCCTTGATGGCCACGTTGAGCATGGGGTGCAGATGGGAGGACATGAATTGTGTGAGGAGCAACAGGGGGCTGTGCGATGACAGCGACAATACATCATTTTACCGGCCGCCTTGTGCCGACGCAACTTTCGCATGACTCCGCCGCATCCTGCCACCCGTTTCATCCTGATCGAGACCAGCCACGCCGGTAATGTGGGGGCGGTCGCGCGTGCCATGAAAGTGATGGGATTTGATGATCTGGTGCTGGTACGGCCGCGCTGGCCCGATGTGCTCCAGCGTGATGAAGCGGTGGACCGGGCCAGCGGTGCCACCGATGTGCTGGCGCGCGCCCGGGTCGTCGACTCGCTGGACGATGCCTTGCAGGGCATGACCGTGCTGTGTGCCACGGCCATGACGCCACGGGATTTCGGCCCGCCTACGGTGGCTCCCCGCGATTACCTGCCTGCATGGCGTCAGCGGCCTGGCCTGGCTGACGGCGGGGGCATGGCCTTTCTGTTTGGGTCCGAGCGTTACGGCATGCGCAACGAGGATGTGTACCGCTGCCATGCCTGCCTGTGTATCCCGACCGCCCCCGATTACGGCTCACTCAATCTGGCGGCGGCTGTGCAGTTGCTGGCGTATGAATGGCGTCTGGCACTGGGTGGCTTTGGCGTGGTGGCGCCGCTCGCAGCCGCTGGGCATGACAAGCTTCCGGCCGATCAGCCAGCCGATGGCAAGGCCATCACGGGTCTGCTGGCGCATTGGCAGGAGGCCCTGGTCGCGGTGGATTACCTCGATCCACAGTCACCGAAAAAACTGATGCCCAGACTGCATCAGTTGTTGAACCGGGCGCAACCCACCCAGGCCGAAGTCCACATCCTGCGCGGGGTGGCGAGGGCCATGCTGCAGACCGCAGCCCGAGCAAAGCGCTAGACTGTTGACATGTTTGCCCGAATGAAATCCGACATCGATTGCATCCTGGAGCGCGACCCGGCGGCGCGCTCGCGCTGGGAGGTGATCACCTGCTACCCGGGGTTTCATGCGGTGGTGTTTCACCGGTTGGCCCATGCCTGCTGGAACGGGGGCTTCAAGTGGCTGGGGCGCTGGATCTCGCACTGGAACCGCTGGCTCACGGGTATCGAGATCCACCCGGGCGCGAAGATCGGCCATCGCGTGTTCATCGACCACGGCATGGGCGTGGTGATTGGTGAGACGGCCGAAATCGGCGATGGCTGCACCATCTACCACGGGGTGACCCTGGGTGGCACCTCGCTCTACAAGGGCGAAAAGCGCCATCCGACCCTGGGAGAGAACGTCGTGGTGGGAGCGGGCGCCAAAGTGCTGGGGGGCTTCACCGTGGGCGATGGTGCCAAGGTGGGCAGCAACGCGGTGGTGACCAAGCCGGTGCCGGCCGGTGCCACGGCGGTGGGCAACCCGGCCCGCATCATCCAGGCCGAAGCGGACGCCAAGCGCGAAGAGGTGGCCTCCAAAATGGGGTTTTCGGCCTATGGCGTCACGCAGAACGACGATCCGCTGTCGCAGGCCATGCGTGGCCTGATCGACAACGCCGCAGGGCATGAGCACCAGATCGCCCTGTTGTGGCAGGCCATCGAAAAGCTGTCCTGCGCCAAAGCGCCGGGTTTACCGCCCGATGCCGCCAAGGTGGAGCACTTTGAGTTGAAGAAATTCAACGACCTGGTGGGCAAGTGACGGTGGCCAGCGGTGGGTACTGGGTGATCGGCCTGTGCGCCGATTGGTGCCATGTGTGTCGGGGCATGAAGCCCGACTTCGACCAGATGCCGCGCCTGTTGCCCGACGCCCGGTGGGTCTGGTTGGACATCGAAGACCACGACGACCTGTTGGGCGATCTGGACATCACGACCTTCCCCACCTACCTGATCGCTTCGGACGAAGGCATCCACCTGCTGGCGCCAGGTCCGACCAAGGCCGATGCCTTGGCGCGCTTTGTGGCGCCTTACCTGCGCCAAGCGGTGGCCCCGATGGCGCACGACGAAATGCTGTGGCAACTGCTGGGCCGGGTGCGCGAACGCGCCAGCCCGTGACAGGCCGGCCGCCCCGATTTCAACCCTGGGCCGGTGATCGGATCGCGTTTTTCGGGCGGAACACCTGGCACACCGCGTCGTCCGCTTCCAGGTAAGGTCCACCGATCAGGTCGACGCAATACGGCACGGCGGCAAAAATACCGGGCACCAGCGTTTGGCCCTCGGCGTCTTTCAGGCCCTCCAGCGTTTCAGCAATGCTCTTGGGCTGGCCCGGCAGGTTGATGATCAGCGCTTGGTCGCGGATCACCGCCACTTGGCGCGACAGGATGGCCGTGGGCACGAATTGCAGGCTGATCTGGCGCATCTGCTCACCAAAACCGGGCATTTGCTTGTGCGCCACGGCCAGCGTGGCCTCGGGCGTGACGTCGCGCCTGGCGGGCCCGGTGCCACCGGTCGTCAGCACCAGGGCGCAACCCGCGTCCACCAGCTCGATCAGCGTCTGGCTGATGACGGCCTGCTCGTCGGGGATGAGCCGGGCATCGAAGGTGATGGGGTTTTTCAGGGCGCGGGTGAGCCAGTCCTGCAGGGCGGGCAGGCCCTTGTCCTCATAGACGCCGGTGCTGGCGCGGTCGCTGACGGACACAATACCGATCTTGACGGGGTCGTGGATGCTCATGATGACTCTTGGGCTTGGGCGTCCAGGCGGGTCCGGACGATCTGGAACAGCTCGCGGTAACTTTTGCCGTGTCGCTGGGCTTCGCCGGGGCGTTCAGCGCTGGCTTTGTCCTGAGCGTCCTTGCGGGCCTGTCGAATGAGCGAGCGCAGGTGTTGCAGGTCGGCGTCGGGGTCGAGCGCCAGCCAGTCCTGCAGGGCTTTATCGTCGGCGATCAGCCGGTCACGCCACTGCTCGGCCTGGTGCAGGCGCAGGGTGTCGGCCGCGCTGCCCTGGTGTTGGACTTCCAGCGCCGCTTCAATGGCGGTGACCGTGTCATCGTCCAGCTTGCGCATCAGTTTGCCGATGAACTGCATCTGCCGGCGTTTGCCCTCGAAGTTGGTGATGCGTTTGGCTTCGGCGATGGCTTCGACCAGCTTTTCGGGCAGGTCCAGTTTGTCCATCAGCCCCTGGCGCAGCGTCAGCAAAGCTTCGCCTAGTTGCTGCAGCTTGTCGCTGTGTTTCTTGAGGTCGGTCTTGCTGACGTCGACATCGCCTTTGAGCTCGCGCTTGAGTTCCAGATCGAGCTCGCTGCCCTCTGCGACGAAATGGCCCTTCACGAAGTAGCCTTTGGTGGGTTTTCTTGCCATCCAAGTATCATAGCCGCCAGCATGAAAAAGACATCGACTCCCGCCCGGCGCGTTGCGCCCAAAAAGCCCATCACTTTTCCTGCTCCCGAGCCAGGATTTCAGTACCACCCGCAGCAGTTCGAAGCCCTGGCCGACGTGGCGCTGACCCATGCCCGCAAGCTGGGCGCCAGTGATGCGGGGGTGGAGGTGTCGGAAGGGGCGGGTTTGAGTGTGTCGGTGCGCAAGGGCGCGCTCGAAAACGTGGAGCGCAACCGCGACAAGTCGCTGGGCATCACGGTGTATCTGGGGCAACGGCGCGGCAACGCATCGACGTCGGACTTCAGCCCGGACGCCATCCGCCAGACGGTGCAGGCCGCTTACGACATTGCCCGCTTTACCGCCGAGGATCCGGTGGCTGGCCTGCCCGACGAGCAGGACGTCGCCAACAGCTACCCCGACCTCGAACTGTTCCATCCCTGGGCCATCAACGCCGAAGAGGCCATGGCCTGGGCCTTGCGCTGCGAGTCTGCCGCGCTGGCCACCAGCAAGCAGATCCGCAACAGCGAAGGCGCTGGGGTTTCGGCCCAGCAGTCGCACTTTTTCACGGAACACATGCGCGGGGGTGAGCGGGGTCGCGAGGGTATTTTCCGTGGGGGTTATGCCAGCTCGCGCCACAGCTTCTCGGTTTCGCCGATCGCGGGCAAAGGCGCGAACATGCAGCGCGATTACTGGTTCAGCTCCATGCGCAGCCCGGCCGATCTGGCCAGTCCGGAGGCAGTGGGCCGCTACGCAGCCGAGCGGGCCCTGTCGCGCCTGAATCCACGCAAGATTGCCACCACGCAGTGCCCGGTGCTGTTCGAAGCACCGCTGGCCGCTGGATTGCTGGGGGCGTTCGTGCAGGCCGTCAGCGGTGGCGCGCTCTACCGCAAAACCACTTTCCTGGCCGACAGTCTGGGCCGCCAGGTGTTCCCCAAGCACATTGACCTGTTTGAAGACCCGCTCATTCTGGGCGGCAAGGGCAGCGCGCCCTTTGATGACGAAGGCGTGAAAACCGTGGCGCGACAGGTGGTGAGCGCTGGCTGTGTGAAGGGCTATTTTCTCAGCACCTATTCGGCACGCAAACTGGGCATGCGCACGACGGGCAATGCCGGTGGCTCGCACAACCTGTATCTGCGCAGCCGACACACCCAGGCATCCGATGACCTGGATGCCATGCTGCGCAAGTTGGGCACGGGTCTCTTTGTGACCGAATTGATGGGGCAGGGCGTGAATTACGTCACGGGCGATTATTCGCGCGGTGCGGCGGGTTTCTGGGTCGAAAACGGCCAGATTGCCTACCCGGTACAGGAAATCACGATTGCGGGCAACCTCAAAGAGATGTTCAAGGGGTTGGAGGCCATCGGGGCCGACGAGTACGCCTATGGGGCCAAGAATGTCGGCTCCATCCTGATCAACCGGATGAAGGTTGCGGGCAGCTGAGCGTCAGTCTGCGATCAATGCCCCTCGGTAGTACCGCCGGCCAGCGGATGGCTTCTTCATGTCTCGAGGGTCTTTTTTCTGGGGAGGTGGCACAGGTGGCAGCGGCTGAATGCCCAGGCATTCCATGGCTTGCGTGTGGTCGATGGCGGCTGCTGGACTGAAGGCCAAGACCTGATTGTCGGCAAAGGCGCACGAGCCCCCATCCATGGCCATCAGACTGCGAACCGCATCCAGGCCCAGATCGCGACGATGGCTGCCATGGGTCAGGCGACCCGCCTCCACAGCAAAACGGCAGGAGGTATTCATCGGCGTGGTGATGAAAAAAGTGCCTGTGCGTTTGTCGCCCAGTAGACAGGCCAGTTCCTGCAGGATGGCTTCTCGAGTCAGTGGTGGGGTCTTGTCCATGCACGCTTGGGAGTTTCACAGGGGGCCAAATGACACCAATCCGTAAGCAACACTCATACCTGGCTTCAAGGCAGTGCCAAGGGGCTGAGTGTCTGCCCCCACAGCCGACTGGCAACGGCTGCCACATGCAAGGGGTCGCCGCTGGTCCAGAACTGAATCGGCTGGGGTAACCGATCAGGGGGGGCCGACCGTCGGAGTTGTACGAGGCGACGGCCGAGTTCACGTGCGACGGCTGCTGCAGGATCGATGACCTGCACGGATGGGCCCGCGAAATGACCGATGACAGGCGCCAGGAAGGGGTAGTGCGTACAACCCAGCACCAATGTGTCCACTCCCTGAGCCAGCAAGGGTTGAACATAAGAGGCCACCAGGGCCTGCGTGTCTTTATCGTCCAGTTTGCCTGCTTCCACTCTTTCGACCCAGCCAGGGCAGGCTTGCACGACGAAACGCTTGCCTTGACCGTGCGCGTGGATCAGACGTGCGAGCCCTGGACTGGATGCCGTCTGGCGCGTGGCCAATACACCCACAATGCCGGATTCTGTGTGGAGTGCGGCCGGCTTGATCGCGGGCTCGATGGCCACGATCGGGCAGTGCGCAAATCGTTGACGCAACCGGTCAATGATCAGACCTGTGACGGTGTTGCATGCCACCACGATGGCCTTGGCACCCTGTCTCAGCAGATGTTCGATGATGTGGACCGCCCGCGCTTCGATGAATTCGACGCTTTTGTCCCCGTAAGGCGCATGACCGGAGTCGGCCACGTAGATCAAGGCCTCATGGGGCCACTGCGCGTGGATTTCACGCAGCACGGACAGGCCGCCCACCCCCGAGTCAAACACCCCGACAGGCGCAGTGGCGAGTGCCAGGGGCGGAAGGGTCATGCCTGGGTCAAAGCCGCTTTCACGGCAGCCGAGACCAGGGCCATATCGGCCTTACCGGCCAACTGGCCTTTGGCGGCCCCCATCAGTTTGCCCATGTCGGCCGCCGTGGGTGCGCGCCCGAGTTCGGCGGTTAGGGTATGAACGATCGCGTGCACAGCCTGGGTGATTTCTTCGGCACTCAGCCGCGCGGGCAGATAAGCTTGCAGCACGGCTGCCTCGGCACGTTCTTTATCGGCCAGATCAGCGCGGCCGGCCTGTTCATAGGCCGTGATCGAGTCCTTGCGCTGCTTGATCAGTTTGTCAACGACGGCGATCACGGCGGCATCGTCCAGGGTGGTGCGCTCGTCCACTTCCTTCTGCTTGATGGCGGCAAGCAACAGGCGGATGGTGCCTAGGCGGTCGGCCTCTTTGGCGCGCATGGCGGCCTTCATGTCGTCGGTGATCTGGTCTTTGAGTGTCATGGGAATGGAAGCAGAGTGAATGGGTTGAGCATACAAACAAAAAGCCCGCCAGAGCGTCCTCTTGCGGGCTTTCGGTGTCTGGACGGCCAGGCCGTCAGCGATCAGTACATGCGCTTGGGCAGCTGCATGGAGCGCACACGCTTGAAGTGGCGCTTCACGGCAGCGGCCTTCTTGCGCTTGCGCTCAGCAGTGGGCTTTTCGTAGAACTCGCGGGCACGCAGGTCGTTCAGCAGGCCCAGTTTTTCGATGGTGCGCTTGAAGCGGCGCAGAGCGACATCAAAAGGTTCGTTGTCTTTAACGCGGATCGTGGTCATTAGCTAATGGTTTCCAATTTGCGCCGCGTCGGTGTCCAGGGAAGATCGGGCCCCGAAACCGCGCCGCGGCAAGTTTTCCCCGTCTTCAAGGTGATCACGGCCGACGGGGGTTTGCCAGCAAAGCTCAACATTCTAGCCATTTAAAAGTGGCATGTCAAAAAGTATGTGTGCTTGCCGGGCGTGAAGAGGCGCCGTTCTCGCCGACACTCGGATTTCTTGACATGCATCAAGAAAGAAACGGGCAAGGAAAAGTAGTATGCGCCCCATTGTCTCCAACATACGGCCCAACGCTATGACTTCCCCAACCGATCCCATCGGCGCTGCAGAACAACCCATTCCTGCCGGTCAGCCGCTGCCGCATCGCAAGGTGATTCGCGGCTGGATCACGCCGCTTGCCGAGCGACAGACCGCCATCGCCGTGGCTTTGCTGCTGCTCGACTGGGTGCTGTTTGTCGTCTTGATCGCTGGCACCATCGTGCTGTCGCCTTGGTGGGCGAAGCTCCTTTGCGGCTTGGCCGCAGGTTTTGTCATTGGGCGCCTGTTCATCATTGGTCACGATGCCTGTCACCAGAGCTACACCCCGCATCGTGGGCTCAACCGTGTCCTGGGGCGTATCGCCATGGTGCCCTCGCTCACCCCCTACAGCCTGTGGGAAGTGGGGCACAACGTGGTGCACCATGGCTACACCAATCTCAAGGGCGTGGACTTTGTCTGGGCACCCCTGACCAAGGAAGAGTTCGAGGCCTTGTCACCAGGCCGGCGGCTGCTTGAGCGCATTTACCGCAGCGGCTGGGGCCCGGCGCTGTACTACCTAATCGAAATGTGGTGGCTGCGCATGTTCTTTCCCCGCAAGACCTACATGGGTACCAGCCGCCCTGAGTTCAAATGGGATGGCGTGTTCGTGCTGGCTTCGGCGGTGCTGTGGGTTGCTGGTCTGGTCTGGGCGGCGGTCGCCACCGGGCAACCCATCTGGCTGCTGGTGGTCATGGGTTTTGTGGTGCCCTTCCTGTTCTGGAACGCGATGATCGGCTTCGTGGTCTACGTGCACCACACCCATACCAGCGTCCAGTGGCACGACGACAAGCACGCCTGGGCCAAGGCCGCGCCCTTCGTGTCCACCACAGTGCATTTGCAGTTCCCCTGGAAGTGGGGCGGGATGATGCATCACATCATGGAACACACGGCCCACCATGTGGACATGAGCGTGCCACTTTACAAGCTGAAGGACGCGCAGAAAAAGCTGGAAGACATGCTGCCTGGCCGCATCATCATCCAGCGATTCAGTTGGCGCTGGTATTTCGATACCGCCCGCAAGTGCAAGCTTTACGACTTCACGCGCCGCTGCTGGACCGATTTCCAGGGGCGACCGACCAGCGAGCAGGCCCCTTCATACGCCTGAGCGGCGCTAAAAAACAACGTGGCATCGGCCATCGGATCGACGGTTCACCCGCCAGAAACCGCTTGATGCGACAATAGCTGTCTAGATGAATCAAGCCTTTTCTGAACTCTCCCTGGCCGAACCCCTGGCCCGTGCTATTGCCGAAATGGGGTTTACGGCCATGACGCCCATCCAGGCGCAGGCCATCCCGGTGGTCTTGCAGGGCCGCGACGTGATGGGTGCCGCACAGACCGGCACGGGCAAGACGGCGGCATTTTCGCTGCCTCTGCTGCAGCGCATGCTCAAGCACGAGAACGCCTCCACCTCGCCTGCCCGCCACCCGGTGCGTGCGCTGGTCTTGTTGCCCACCCGTGAACTCGCTGACCAAGTAGCGCAGCAGATTGCTTTGTACGCCAAGTACACCCAACTGCGCAGCGCTGTGGTGTTTGGTGGCATGGACATGAAGCCCCAGACCGCCGAACTGAAAAAAGGCGTCGAGGTGCTGGTGGCGACACCAGGCCGTCTGCTTGACCACATTGAAGCCAAGAACTGCGTGCTCAATCAGGTCGAGTACGTGGTGCTCGACGAAGCCGATCGCATGCTGGACATCGGCTTCCTGCCCGACCTGCAGCGTATCCTGAGCTATTTGCCCAAACAGCGCACCACCTTGCTGTTCAGCGCCACGTTTTCGCCGGAAATCAAACGGCTGGCCAACAGTTACCTGCAGGACCCGATCACCATCGAGGTGGCGCGCTCGAATGCCACGGCCTCGACCATCGAGCAGCGGTTCTACCGCGTGGAAGAAGACGACAAGCGCCAGGCCCTGAAGCAGCTGCTGCGTGAAAAAGACGTCAAGCAGGCCTTTGTGTTTTTGAACAGCAAGTTGGGCTGTGCCCGCATGGCCCGTGCGCTGGAGCGTGACGGCCTCAAGGCCGCTGCCCTGCACGGCGACAAAAGCCAGGACGAACGCCTCAAAGCGCTGGATGCCTTCAAAAAGGGTGAGGTGGACCTGCTGATCTGCACCGACGTGGCGGCTCGCGGGCTGGACATCAAGGACGTGCCGGCGGTCTTCAACCTGGACATTCCCTTCAATGCCGAAGACTACGTGCACCGCATCGGCCGCACGGGGCGTGCAGGGGCTTCCGGTCTGGCCATTTCCTTTGTCAGCGGCAAGGATGCGCGCAACCTGTCCGACATTGAAAAGCTGATTGGCAAAAAGGCCGAGGTTGAACCCATAGAGCTTGACGGCGACCCCCGTCGTGCCGGCCCGCCGGGTCGCATCAATGACGGCCAACGCCTGTGGCGCGATGAGCGTGCGGCCCCTGAGCCACGCCGTGAGCGCCTGCCTCGCGCGCCCCGCAGCCCGGCCGATCCGTTTTTCGAGCAGCCCTACTCCCCAGCTCTGCCCCCCGAGGCCAAGCCGGCATGGGAAACCCAGCCCAAGGTGCCGGCCAGCAAAGGTCTGTCGGCCTATATCAAGCCGCGCCGCAAGGTGGCTGCCCTGTTCAAAGCGCCCTTGCCGGAGCCCGCCGACCAGACGGCCGAGTCCACCGCCGAATGATCAATGCTTGCCCGGGCGGAGTGCTTGTGGACAAGGGATCTGAATGATGTCGCGTACTTGCCCCATGCCGTCCAGACAGGCGGCACTCAGGCACCCCCCCCAGACACAACCGGTGTCCAGCGCCAGCAGGTCAGGCCTTTGGATCAAGCCCAGGGTCGACCAGTGGCCAAACGCCACCGGCGTTCCTGCTGTTCGCCGACCGGGCACCTCAAACCAGGGCATGAAGCCCGGCGGAGCGGCATCGCTGCTGTCTTTGGTGGCGAATTCCATCACCCCGTCGGCGCTGCAGAAGCGCAGCCGGGTCAGGGCATTCACCACCACACGCCAGCGGTCGGCATCTGGCCAGTCGTCTCGCCAGTGGTCGGGCTGGTTGCCGTACATCTGTTGCAGCCATTGCGGGCCCTCCGGGCTGCGCAGTAAGCGACTCACCTCATCGGCCAGTGCCAGCGTCTGCTCGACCGTCCATGCCGGGAGTACGCCCGCATGCACCAGCAGCCACCCTTGTCGCTGCAAGGCCAGCGGCCGATGCCGCACCCAGTCCAGCAAGGCGTCGCGGTCGGGGGCGTACAGGATGTCGTCCAGGGTGTCGTTGCGATGGGCGAGGCGTACACCGTGTGCGACAGCCAGCAGATGCAGGTCATGATTGCCCAGCAGACACTCTGCCGCCCCGCCCAGTGCCCGCAGTTGGCGCAGAAGCGCCAGCGAACCTGGCCCGCGGTTGACCAGGTCGCCCAGCACCACCAGCGTGTCGCGACTGGGCGAAAACCCGATCGTGTCGAGCAGGCGTTGAAACGGTTCGTGGCAGCCTTGCAGATCGCCTATCAAATACAGTGACATGCGCGCATTATGGATATTCTTCTGATCGTTTTTCTGACTTTGCTCAGCGGTGTTTTTTCGATGACGGAAATCGCCGTGGTGTCGAGCCGGCGAGTCCGTATCGATACATTGGCACAAGCGGGCGACAAGGGCGCCATTGCGGTGAATCGTCTGCTGGACAACCCCACCCGGTTTTTTTCCACTATCCAGATGGGCAACACCACCATTGCGCTCCTGAATGGGATCGTGGGTGAAGGGGCCTTTGGGAGCGGGCTGACCGACTGGTTTGAAGGTCTGGGTATCCCCGAGGGAGCCGCCTCAATCCTGGGCACCGCTGTGGTGGTGGTCGGGGTGACCTATATCACCATCGTGTTCGGTGAGCTGGTGGCCAAGCGCATCGGCCAGAGCGCCCCCGAGTTGATCGCTCGCTGGATGGCGCGTCCCTTGCTGTTGCTGGCAAAAGTTGCCGGGCCGTTCGTGCATTTGCTGGCCATATCCACCAACTTGGTCCTGAAGCTGCTACGCATCCCGTCCGAAGTCCCCCAAGACGTCACGGAAGCGGAAATCCAGGCCCACCTGGCCCAGGGCGTGGGGGCGGGGGTCATCGAGGTCGAGGAGCACCGCATGGTGCGTAACGTGTTCTTGCTGGATGACCGGCCGCTGGCCAGCATCATGCTGCCGCGACCGGACATCGTATGGCTGGACACCAGCGCCAGCCTGAACGAGGCGGTCACCCAGGCCCACCAGGGCGGACACTCCTGGTACCCGGTCTGCCGGGGTGGGCTAGACGATGTGGTGGGCGTCATTCACATGGCCCGGTTGCTGGAGCTGCAAGCCGAAGGCAATACCGAAAATTGGTATCGCAATGCGGTTGCGCCGGTGTTTGTCCCGGAAACCCTGAGCGGCATGGAGCTGCTGGAACAATTTCGGGCACGTGCCTCCCGCATGGTCTTTGTGGTGGACGAATACGGTGAGGTGCAAGGGCTGCTGACCCCGCTGGACCTGCTGGAGGCCATCACCGGGGAGCTGTCACCTGAAAAACCGTCTGAAGCCTGGGCCACGCCCCAGGAGGACGGCTCCTGGCTGGTGGACGGGGCCATGCCCGCTCATGAACTGAAGGCCCGATTCGATATTGCCGTGCTGCCCGACGAGGACAAAGACCGCTACAACACGGTGGCAGGTTTGATGCAGACCGTCAGCGGTACCCTGATGGAGCAAGGCGATGCGGTGGTGATCAGCGGCTGGCGCTTTGAAGTCCTGACGCTGGATGGTCGCCGTATCGACGAAGTACGGATCGTCAAAGAGCCTGCAGAAGACGACGCCTCCAGTGACGATGCCGTGGTGGCGGGCTGAAGGGCTACAGATCGTTGAGTCGCTCCAGGTGATTCGCCGCCATCTGTCGCAATTCGGCCAGTGTGGCTGGTGCCATCTGGTTCAGGTGCTTGTAGGCCATACCCAGCCGGGGGTTGCGCCCGAAGCGGTCCTGGTGGCGCGCAAAAAAATCCCAATACAGCGCGTTGAATGGACACGCTTGCTCGCCGGTTTTGGCTTTGGCGTCATAAGCGCAATGGCGGCAGTGGTCTCCCATGCGTTGCAGGTAAGCCGCGCTGCTGACATAGGGTTTGGTGGCCAGCAGGCCGCCGTCAGCGAACTGGCTCATGCCGAGGGTGTTCGGGGCTTCGACCCACTCGAAGGCATCGATGTAAATGCCCAGATACCAGCGGTGCACCTGCGCAGGGTCCAGCCCGGCGAGCAGGGCAAAGTTGCCCACCACCATCAGCCGCTGGATGTGATGCGCATACGCCTCGTCCAGCGATTGGCCGATGGCCTGGGCCATGCACGCCATGCGGGTATGACCTGTCCAGAACCATTCGGGTAAAGGGCGCTGGTGCGCCAGCGTGTTCTGTTCGGTGTAACCGGGCATGGTGGCCCAGTAGATCCCGCGCACATATTCACGCCAGCCCAGAATCTGTCGTATGAAGCCTTCCACCGCATGCAGGGGTGCGTGCCCCTCATGCCAGGCGGTTTCAGCACGCTGGATGACTTCCAGCGGATGCAGCATTTTGGTGTTCAGCGCAAATGACAGCAAGGAATGGAAAAGCCGGGTGTGCCCCTGGCTCAGCGCGTCCTGAAAATCCCCGAAATGGGGCAGCCCTTGCTGGATGAACGAGTCGAGTTGAGTCAGGGCCTCCTGCCGGTTCAGTGGCCAGCGAAACGCCTCCGCCTGCGGCTTGCCCAGAGTGACCACACCAGCCGCCTGGATGACCGCCCACAGGTCGGTATGGTCGTGCAATGGTCGGGTGTCGGCGGGTTCAGCAGGCACGCCGCGCCAAGGCTTGCGGTTGTCGGCATCGAAGTTCCATTGCCCCCCAGTGGGCTGGCCGTCGGCGTCCAGCAGGATGCGGTAGCGTTTGCGCAGGGTTCGGTAGAAGTGTTCCATCAGCCACTGTTTGCGGCCCTTGAACAGTTGCGCCGCCTCGGTGCGTTCCGTCAGAAAGTGCTGGGTATCGACCCTTTGGACCGTCGCCGGGCCGGTGCGGCTCCATTGCGTCAACTGATCGTCGAGCCGCCACTCATCTGGCGCCTGATACTCCAGCGCAGTGGCGCCATAGTGGGCCAGCAACGCATCCAGATTGCCGATCAGCGATTGTCGGTTGCTCGGGTCGTCAATGGCTACGTAGCGAACCCGATGGCCCGCTGCCTTCAATTGCCGGGCAAAGTCCCGCATGCCGGCGAAAATCCCCAGCACCTTCTGGGCATGATGGCGCACGTAATCCGTTTCCTGGCGGATCTCCATCAGCACATAGACCACCTCGGGGTCGACCGCTTGAAACCACGTGTGCAGGGGGTTGAGCTGGTCGCCCAGGATCAGCCGCAGCGTCTTGGCCGTGGGGGTGGTGTCATTCATGGCTGGGCCCAGCGTTGGCGGTAACGACCATCCGGGTCATGGTCTTGCGCCTGTTTGTCGGGGTTGAAGCGGCGGCCTCCGCGGGGGTCCGTTCCCCGGCCGCTGATGTAGAGCCAGTTGCCCTGGTTGCTGTACACGTCGTAATCAATCAGCTGGGACTCGAACCAGGCCGCGCCCGCGCGCCAGTCGCAGGCCAAATCGTGGATCAGATAGCTCGCGACGATCTGCCGCAGCCGGTTCGAGATCAGCCCTGTGGCAGCGAGCTCGCGCATGCCGGCATCGATCAGGGCATGTCCGGTTTGTCCCAGGCACCAGCGCCGAAAGGCAACCGGGTCATGCGGCGTGACTACTCGTCCCTTGAGCAGGCCACGCGCGCGGTACAGTTGCTGCCCGAACTTGTGGTGCAGGAAGCGGAAATGGTCACGCCACAGCAACTCAAACCACAACCAGTAACTGCCGTCGTTGGCGCCGTGTTCGGCCTCAAAGGCGCGCAGGGTGTGCATGGCTTCACGGGCGGACAGGGCGCCTGTGGCGAGCCAGGGCGACCATTTGCTTGATGCACGCTGGTCCGACAGCGCGTTACGGGTGGCCTTGTAGGTGTGGGGCAGTTTGTTGGCGCAATAGGCTTGTAGATGGCGCAGCGCGGCTCGTTCGCCCCCATGACAGGCCGGCGTGTGCCAGGGGAATGAGGTACGACGGTCGATGGGCACAGACGAGGCCGTTGGGGGATGTCGGCAAGCGCTGAGGGTTTCTTCCAGACGGGTCGTTGGTGGCCAGGCAGGTGGCAAGGCCGTGACGGTCGGTGCCACGGATGCTTCCCGCACGCCTGCCTGCTCCACCCCCTGGCGAAAAGCGGTGAAGACATCGGGCACCTGTTCAGGCGCAAAAGGCAGATCGGCAGACTCCAGCAGTGACGATTGCCAATGGGTGTGTAGCGAGACGCCTGCCTGACGGATGCGTCGCTCCACGTCTTGCTCCTCGGGCGCAGCCACCGCTTCGCACCAGATGCCCTGCGCCTGGCTGCTGGCAGCCAGTGCCGCCAGCGTGGCACCTGGCTCTCCCTCGCATTCCATCAGGCAACTGCCCAGTGTCGAAAGCTGGCTGGACAGGTCGTCCAGCGCCATCCGCCACCAGGCTTGACGGTACGGGCTCTGACGCATGAAGCCCCAGGGCGTATCGCTCAGCTGTCCGGGGTCGTGAACAAAGACCGGTTGTAAGGGTACCCGATGCTGGCGAGCGACGGCGATGGCACGCTGCAGGGACGGGTTGTCATGCAGTCGAAGGTCGTGCCGGAACCAGTAGATCACGCTGCCAGTGGGCCAGCGGGTGTCGGGCGTCATGCTTGTGGGCTCCGGCTCCCCGCACGACGGCAGCGGTCCGAGCAGTATTTGACCTGCTCCCAGTCACGCGCCCATTTCCGTCGCCAGGTGAAAGGCAGCCCGCAGACTGGGCAGATTTTCCGCGGCAGTTGCGACTTCTTGCGCATCTTCATGGCTCACTGGCGTGCTCGCTGTTTGAGCCAGCGCATCAGCCCCCCGACAACGGGCAGCTTTTCGTACAGCTCTTCGGCTACATCCCAGTAGTCGCGGTGCAGGGTGATCAGACCCTGTTCATTGAACACCAGATGGGAGGCCCCTCGAACCGTCTGTACGGTGGTGGTGTCGAAACGCTGGAAGCGGAAATGAAAATCCCACGTCAGGAAGGCCTGATGACTTTGCTGCACCTGGCCGGTGACCACGAATCGTGGCTCATGCAGCGATCGGAACATATGCTCGAAGATCGCCCGAATGGCAGGGACCCCATCCACCGCGTTGAATGGGTCTTTGAAATGGGCATCGGCCGCGTACAGCGTGTCGATGTCCGCCAGGCGTTCAGGGGTGAGGCGCTGGTAGAAGTCGATGATCGGTGCCAACGACACAGCTTGCATATTCATTGGATTCACAGCCCGGTGATGCGGCGGATGGCCGCAAAGTACAGAGGGTAGGGCAGACAGCGCAACAACTTGAGCAGTCGGGTGAAGCGCTTGGGAAAATGGATGTCGAACTGTCCCTTGGCCCAGCCGCGCAGAATGGCGTCGGCGGCTTCCTCGGGCTGGATCAGCGCGGGCATGTGAAAGTCATTCTGGGCGGTGAGGGGCGTGGCCACGAACCCCGGATTGATGACGCTGATGCCCAAACCATGGGGCTGGAGATCCAGGTACAAGGTCTCGGCCAGATTGATCAGCGCCGCCTTGGTCGGTCCGTAGGCGAGGCTCTTGGGCAGGCCCCTGAATCCCGCCACGCTGCTGATGAAACTCAGATGTCCGTGACCCTGCTGGCGCATGGTGCGGATCATTGGCTCCAGCAGATACAGCGCACCGGTCACGTTGACAGCCTGGTGGTGCAGCAGGTCGGGCGTGTCCACCTCGGTGGCTCGCATGGCATGGTAGTGGCCTGCGCAATAACACATCAAGTCGATCGGCCCGCTGACCGTGACCTGTTCACAAGCCGCATGAACCGCGGCTGGGTCGGTCACATCCAGGGGCAGAGCGGCCGAACCGGCATGCTGGTTTGCAAAGGCTTGCAGTGCACTGGCGTTGCGTGCAGAGACAATGACATGGGCACCGCGCGTGTGGAGTGCTTGCGCGAGGGCCAGGCCGATCCCGCTGGAGGCGCCCACCAGCCAGACGCGCTTGCCGTGCCAATCGGTCAGGGGAGGGTTGAGGCTCATTGGTCGAGTTTCGTGAAGACCAGCGTGACTTCGCCCAGCCGAATGCCGAATTTACTCATGGTGGCGCGGTTGAGCATGACGCGTTCGTCAACCAGGTACATCCAGTCATCAAACCGGACCGGGATGATGCGCTCGCCCACCGGCAAGTTCAACACATAGGTCCAGAAAAAGGCGTTGCCGACGGTCTGGCCCTGTGCAACGCCAGCCACATCATCAGCGGTGCCCGTGTAGCGGCCATCGGCGTGTTTGGTCAGGCGCCAGACACGCCGCTCATTGGTGCCGTCCGAGTAGGTGAACCATTCATCGAGCACGCCCTGATTGCCCTCCCACTGGGCATCGATCTCGACCACAAAACGGCGGACCACCTGGCCGCTGCGGTTCTGGAAGATGCCATGCGCGATCAGGCGGCCATTGAAATAAGTGGAGAGATCGAGGACGGGTTCCTCATTGGCGTATTGGCGAATGTTCTGTGAAGCACAGCCCGCCAATGTGAATGCCAGCAGCAGAGCCAGGGGTGTCAGCCAGCGGCGTATCCATGAGGCAGAAAGGTTCATGAGGCGTCCTTGGGATTGGAGACAGACGGCGTCGTGACCTGTGTGGCCGGACGACGAACGAAGAAAACGTACAGCAGCACGGCGGCTGTGAGTTTGATGATGCAGGGAATCACGGCGTAGGCCCATGTCAGCGCTAGCAAGCCGTCGCTGTGGTGGGTCCCGGGGGTATAGCCCAGCCAGCCCAGCAGAGGCAATGCCAGACCGGCCGCCAGTGCCAGATTCAGTTTGCCCGCGAGGTTCCACCAGCCGAAGTAGGCGCCTTCGCGCTGGCCCTGGTGTCCCCGATCCTGAATCAGGCCCGCCAGGATGGCGCTGGGCAAAGCCAGATCGGTACCCAGCGCAAGCCCGGACAAAGCGCACACCAGCACAAAGCCCCAGACATCGCCAGTCCCCAGTGTGGACGCCCAGATGAAGGTGATGCTGGCCAGCACCATGCCTGCCAGCCAGGTGCGAGCGAGCCCGAGGTGCTGGACTGCGCGCATCCACAATGGCATGGATAGCGCTGCCGCCACAAAATAAGTGGCCAGGAATACCGGCTCCATGGCGGCGGCACCGAGCCGGTCCTGAATGAAAAACAGCACCAACGTGGCGGGCATGGCGCTGGCCAGTCCGCTGAGGATGAAGACGGCCATCAGCCGCCGGAACGCGGGGTTCTGCCAGGGAATGGCCAAGGCACGCCAGCCCGGCCCTTCGGTGGTCATGACGCGGGATGGGTGGGGAACGGGCGCCTGCCACCACAAGAACCAGGCCAGCACAAGCGCTACGGCGAAGACGCTCAGCCAGACCGACCACCCCATCACCGATGGCAACACCGACGCCAGAATCACCCCGATCAAAGCAGCGCCTTCACGCCAGGCCACGATCTTGGCACGCCAGACCTCACGACCACCCAGGCGGGCGGCCCACGATTGATAGGCAATACCGATCTGGCTGAAGGCGGTGTAGGTCAACAGCAGTCCGGCCAGTGCCCAGACCGTCAGGTGATTCATGGCCCAGGCGGGAGGGAAAAACAACGCCGCCATCCCCATGACCATCAGCAGACCGGTGCAGGCGCCGACTCCCAGCACCCAGCGGTGAGACCGGGCAAACAAGGCATCGCTCAGCCGACCCAGCAAGGGATCGGTGAAGGCGTCAAACAGACGGGCCAACAACAAAATGGCCCCGAGGGTGGCCAGCGAAATGCCGAAATTGCTGGCGTAGTAGTTCGGCAGGTGTACATACAGCGGCAAGGCCACAAACGCCAGCGGTAGACCCATGGCGCCATAGCTGATCCCGGCGCGGAGACCCACCCGCGTGGCATTCCCGTGCGTTTCACGAGAATGGGAAGAGGGCCCTTCGCTGGGCGACGGATTCATGGATTGAGCCATCGGGCCAGCAATTGCCGGCGCATGTTGGGCTCGGAGGTGTCAGGCCCCAGCCAGATACTGAAAAACAGGCGGGCGAATTCCGGGTCTTCAATCGTGCCGACCGGCCGGTCGTTGTGCAGGAAGGCCGCTCCCACCCCGGGTTGGTGGATGCCTGTCAGGCGGTCGCCGGACTTCACGTCGGGGAAAACGCGCTGCATCTCGGCGTTCCAGCGCCGTGCTTGTTCATCGGTGAAGCTACCAGACCGACGCATTTCGACGATGGAACGGTCGGCAATCGCCGCAGCACGAAAACTTCGAAGGTATTCCAGCTCAAGCACCAGTGGCTGCGAAGCCAGTTGGGAAACGTCGAACGCTGAGGGCGTCCAGAGCCGCGCGTTGTAGATCTGCAGGCCCAGGAAACGCAAGGTCGCTTCGCCGGATTTGACCCCATCCGGCAGGGCGGGGTGGTTGGCCCAGGCGGCCGGTGCGACCAGTCCTTGGACAGCCAGCAGACCCCCCAAGAGCCAAGCACCGACAAGCCCACGCCAGCGGCCTTTATTTGGCGAGTGTGAATTGCACGACATCGATATCTCCTGAATCAAAACCGGCTTCACAGTAGGCCAGGTAGAACTCCCAGATGCGCATGAAACGCTCGTCGAAGCCGAGAGCCAGTACCTCTTCGCGGCGGTTCATGAAATCGTGCCACCAGCGCCGACAGGTTTCGGCGTAATCCGCACCGAAAGCCAGCTCGTCGACCACCTGGAGCCCGGCGTCTTGCGCGGCCGAACGGAAAGCCGATGGCGAGGGCAGGCAGCCCCCGGGGAAGATGTACTGCTGGATGAAATCGGTGGACTTCAGGTAGCGGTCAAAATGCTCATCGCGAATGACGATGCTCTGGATGCAGGCTCGCCCCCCGGTCTTCAACAATCGAGCCACCGATTCGAAATACGTGGGCCAGTATTCCTTGCCCACAGCCTCCACCATTTCGATGGAGCAGATGGCGTCAAAGGGCGCATCGTTGATGTCGCGGTAGTCCTGCAGCCGAAGATCGCTTTGAGCACCCATGCCGGCTTGCGCCAGACGCTCCTGTGCAAAAGCCAACTGCTCGGTGGACAGCGTGACCCCGGTGATGTGCGCACCGAACTCGGTGGTGGCTTTTTCGGCCAGAGCACCCCAGCCGCAGCCAATTTCCAGTACGCGATGCCCTGGCTGCACACCGGCCATGCGCAGCGCCCGGCGCACCTTGGCATGTTGGGCCTTTTGCATGTCGCCGTTCAGGTCGCCTTCGAACAGGGCCGATGAATAATTCATCGTACCGTCCAGCCACAAACGGTAGAAGGCATTGCCCAGGTCGTAATGGGCATGGATGTTTTTGCGGCTGTTGGTTTTGGTGTTGCGATTCAGCAGGTGCTTGATGCGGTAGAGCAGACGGCCGGCCCACGTACCGTAGATCACCGCATCCATGGCTTGGCGATTGGCAATGAACAGCTTGAGCAAGCCCGCCAGGTCGTTGGTGGTCCAGTCACCTGCGATGTAGGTTTCGGCGAAACCGATATCACCGGACCGAAGGGCTTGCGTGCACACATTCCAGTTATGCAGCGTGATGCTCACATGCAGGCCTTGACCATCACCGGCCACCACGGTGTCACCGCTGGGGGTGTGAATGGTCAGCGTACCATGACGCAGATGGCGCAACAGTTTGAACACGCGGCGCACATGCCCGGGCACATGCTGGGGGATGAGGAGTGCGGCGGTTGACTGTGCGGTCAGGCTATTCATCAGCGGGACTCCTCGGTCAAATCGGTATTTCAGCGGGTCACGAACTGCTGCGGAGCGGGGGGCTTCCGGTGAAAACCCACGCGTTTGAGCCACAGTTTCAGTGCCTGCCAGTGAATGCGGGCCATCACCATCCAGGTCATGGCCGGGTAGTGCCACAGCGCATGTTTCAGCGATTGTGGTGTCATGGGTTCCAGTTGCCCGCTGACGCTGGTTTGCAGCAGCGGACCCTGGTCGTCGTCGTAATCAATGCGCACGACTGTTCGAGGCCGCTCGTCACGCTGGGCGTGCATGAATCGGAAGCGGTACTGGCCCGCCAGCGTGCAGAAGGGCGAGACGTGAAACACCTTGCTGGCCACCAACTCCACACCCAGTACCGGGTTCTCCAGCAGGTAACAGTGGCGTTCACCGAACGTGTTATTCACTTCCGCCACGATGGCTCGCAACGAACCGTCCGGGCGATGGCAGTACCAGAAGCTGACGGGCTTGAAGGTGTAGCCCAGCACGCGAGGGTAGGTGTGCAGCCA
>JAUVYR010000008.1 GCA_030602985.1 Burkholderiales bacterium | reverse complement strand
GCGGCGCTGTCGCCATGCGGGTGGAAGCGGCCCAGCACGTCGCCCACCACCCGGGCGCTCTTCACCGGCTTGGCCGGCGTGTTGCTGTTGGGGCCGCTGTAGCCCAGGCCCATGCGCTGCATGGCGTACAAAATGCGCCGCTGCACCGGCTTCTGGCCGTCGCACACGTCGGGCAGTGCGCGGCCCTTCACCACGCTCAGCGCGTATTCCAGGTAGGCCCGCTGCGCGTAAGCGGCCAGGCTGTCGGGGTCGCCTGTGGTGGCGTCAGGCTGCATGTCGGAAGGAGGCAAAAGATCGATGCTCATGCCTTTATTGTCCATGAGTGGCGTGTTTACACTGGAACCCATGCAATCCACACTCACCTCCGAACACAAAGCCATGGCCCAGCGCAGCGTGCTGTGCTGGCTGGCGACTGCCAATGCCCAAGGCCAACCCAACGTGTCGCCCAAAGAAGTGTTTGCCCTGGTGGACGACGAACACATCGTCGTTGCCAACATCGCATCGCCCACCTCCGCCAAAAACATCCACGCCAACGCCCAGGTTTGCCTGAGCTTTGTGGATGTGTTCGCCCAAAAAGGCTACAAGGTGCTGGGCACGGCCAGAGACGTGCGCCCAACGGAAGCGGAATTTGCCCATTGGGCCAAGCCTCTGCAAGCCATGGCTGGCGACCGATTCCCCATTCGCAGTGTTTTCGTGATCCGGGCCACGGCGGTGGAACCCATCATCGCGCCCAGTTACCGGCTGTACCCATCAGAGACCACCGAAGCCTCGCAGACCGAGGCGGCACTGCGGGCCTACGGTGTCAAGAGACCCGCCTAGCCTGCATATACAAAGAAACATTCATTTGAGACGTCATTGATAATTTTTTATTATTTGCCAAAATTGATGGATACTGAAAGCTTGGGAAAGGAGCTAACTAAACATGGCATTACTTGCGGAAGAAGTAGTAGAGGAGTGGCTGCGCCGATCTGGCTACTTCACATTACGTGGAGTGAAAATTGGCGTCCATGAAATTGACTTGCTTGCCGTCAGGCATCGTCAAGGGCAGGAGCCAGAGTGCCGCCATCTTGAGGTTCAAGCGTCCGTCCGACCTGTCAGCTACATCTCTAGAGTTCCCAAGGCTGAGCAAAAAAGGGCCGTGCCGCGAACAGCGCAAAGCGCAGCGACGACGAACTGAGAGAGGGGGTTGCAGAATGGGTCCACAAAAAGTTCCGAAGGCCAGAGAAAATTGCACTCATGAAATCGCTATGGCCTGGCGAGTGGACAAAGGAGTTAGTGCTTCATAACGTCAAGGCTGAACATGAAGTCGATTTGATTCGCAGTCACGGCGTCAAGATCATTTCACTTGGCAGAATTGTCGAAGACCTTCGAAAACCAAGCCCTTTAGTTTCATCATCAGCTGGTGGTGACTTCATCGAGCTCATCACACTTGGTACAACAGCCGCCTGACTACTCGCTTAAGCAGCAGCATTAATCTGAATGCGATTGACGCTGCCGTTTAGCCTCTGTTGGTATGTGGTGAAAATCCCACGCAGCTCTCAGAGCAACTGGAGTAATTAGCCATCAGTATTTAGCCGCACAAGAACAGGAAATACAGATTACCAAGCGGCTCATTACTGGCAGAAAACCCATATGCTTTCACCTGCCCCAAGACACCGCCCATGAACATCAACCGTGACCACCTCCACCAGGCCAGTGCCCAAGGCCTGATGAGCGAAGAGCAGGCCGAACAGCTGTGGCTGTTCCTGAAGGAGCAGCAGAAAGACACACCGGGGTTTCATTTCACCCACGTGCTGTACTACCTGGGCGGTCTCATTGCCATCGGCGCCATGAGCCTGTTCATGACGCTGGGCTGGGAACGCTTTGGCGGTTGGGGGCTGTTCTTCATTGCACTGGGCTACGCTGGGGCGGGCCTGTGGCTCACGGGCTACTTTCTCCGCCGCAGCCTGCCCATACCGGCGGGCAATGTGGCCGCGTTTGTGGTGGTGCTCACCCCGCTGGCGGTGTATGGTCTGCAGGTGGCGCTGGGTTGGTGGGCCGAAGGGCGCGTCTACCGGGACTACCACCGCTACATCGACTGGCGTTGGCTGATGATGCAATTCGCCACGCTGGCAGTGGGTGCTGCCATGCTGTGGCGCTACCGGCTGCCCTTTCTGGTCATGCCGGTGGCGGTGACGCTCTGGTACATGAGCATGGACCTTGCGCTGTACCTGTTCCCCGATACCGCCCTCACCTGGGAAATCCGCAAATGGGTATCGATGTGGTTTGGCCTGCTCATGGTGCTGCTGGCCTTTTGGGTCGATGTGCGCACACGCCACACCCAGGATTTCGCATTCTGGCTTTACCTGTTCGGTGTCATCGCTTTCTGGGGCGGCTTGTCGCTGATGCAATCAGACAGCGAATGGAAGAAGTTCATCTACCTATGCATCAACCTGGGCATGATTGGGGTGGGCGCCGCGCTTGCCCGCCGGGTGTTTGTGGTGTTTGGCGGCCTGGGGGCCGCAGGTTACCTGGGTTACCTGGCCTACAACGTGTTCCAGAACAGCATGCTGTTCCCGTTTGTGCTCACTGCCCTGGGGCTGGGGGTGATCTACCTCGGCATTCTCTGGCAACGCAATGAAGCTGCCCTGAACCGGCATTTGCGTGGATGGCTGCCTTTGCCTTTGCAGGAACTGCTTGACCGCCGACAAACCCACTGATGACGACCACCTTTCTCGACCACATCACCCTCACGGCGCCGACCCTGGAAGCAGGTGCTGCGCTCGTGCGCAACGCCCTGGGCGTGACCCCGCAGACCGGCGGCGAACACCCGCGCATGGGCACGCACAACCTGCTGCTTCGCCTGGGGCCGGCCATGTTCCTGGAAGTGATCGCGCCCAACCCGACCGCACCAGCCCCGCCCAGGCCCCGCTGGTTTGAGCTGGACCGCCTGCAGCCCGACTCGCCCCCCGCCCTCTCCACCTGGGTGGTACGCACCACAGACATGCCTGCCAGCGTGGCGGCGGCCACCGAAGCGCTGGGCCGCGTGGAACCCATGAGCCGGGGGGCGTTGAACTGGCTCATCACCATCCCGGAAGACGGCTCCGTGGCGCTCGACGGCGCAGGCCCGGCACTGATTCATTGGCAGGCCGCCACGCACCCCGCTTCGGGCCTGGAAGATCGGGGGCTGGCGCTGGAAAGCTTTGAGATCTTCCACCCGGAACCCGACCGCGTGACCCGCCTGCTTGGCGCGCTGAAACTGGACGCGCCGGTGTCCGTCAGGCCCACGCCAAGCGGTGAGTCGGCACGCCTGGTGGCACACATTCGCACGCCGCTGGGCTTGCGTGTGCTGGGCGCTTGAACCATCCCACCCCAGGAGACGAACCCCATGAGTGGAGGCGACCGGGCCCTGCTGCGCTACCACTTCAAGGAAGGAACGTGGGGCCGATCCGAACCTGGTCTCAGAATTGGATAACATGACACCACTGCAAGCAGCACGGTACCACGGGCATGACCCCATCGTGCAGCTTCTACAGACTCACGGTGCCCAGGAAGTCCCCAGCTCGCGGTGGACAAACTGGTGGCGCCGGCACATTTTTTGACCAGGAGACCACACATGTTCAGTCACATCATGCTCGGCACCAACGACATCGAGAAATCCAAGCGCTTCTACGACGCCGTGCTGGGCGTTCTGGGTGCCGGTGAAGGCATGCGCAATACGTCAGGCACAGGCCATGTGCGGCTGTTTTACCGCCACGACGGCGCCACGTTTTCTGTGACACAGCCCATCAACAACGAGCCAGCCACCTGCGGCAACGGCAGCACCCTGGGCTTCAAGTGCAACTCCGAAGCGCAGGTGCAGCAGTTTCACGATGTCGCCGTGGCCAACGGGGGCACGTCCATCGAATCGCCGCCCGGCCCGCGCCAAGGTCCGGCTGGCACCCTGTACCTGGCTTACGTCCGCGACCCGGATGGCAACAAACTCTGCGCCCTTTACCGGCCCAAGTAAACAAGAAGAGTTCTTATGCGCCTGCTCCTCGCCATTTTTCTGCCCTGGCTGCAGTTCTTCACCATCGGTCGGCCGTTTGCCGGGATCATCTGCCTGCTTCTCCAGATCACGATCATCGGCTGGATTCCAGCCGCGCTGTGGTCGGTCTATGCCTTGAGCCAGTACAAGACCGATCGCAAGATTGAGCAGGCACTGGGCCGCAAACCCTGACCTGCATCCGGGCCGGCGATGGACTACGCCCTTCTGGCCGACCTGGTGCTCCTGATCCATCTGGGGATCGTCGTTTTCGTGGTGGCCGGGCTGCCGGCCATCCTGATCGGCAACACCTTGGGCTGGGCGTGGGTGAATCAGCGCGGCTGGCGTGTGCTGCACCTGGCAGCCATCGGCATCGTGGCACTTCAGGCCTGGCTCGGGCGTTACTGCCCGTTGACGTATCTGGAAGTCGAGTTGCGTGATCGAGCCGGTCAAGCCACCCATGACGCCAGCTTCATTCAGTACTGGGTAGAGCGCATCCTGTACTACCAGGCCCCTCTGTGGGTATTTGCCATCATCTACACGGCGTTTGGTTTGCTGGTTGTCTGGGCCTGGTGGCGCTTTCCTCCCCGTCGCACACAGCGTTTGCAGCGCTCACGGCGGGGCGGATGATGCCCTGCATCAGATATCGATCTCCACCGCATCGCCATGCCGCTCCATCAGGTCGCGCCGGGCTGCGGCTTCGCCCTTGCCCATGAGCTGGGTGATGCGCGCTTCGGTCGTGGCGAAGTCCAGCCCACCCAGTTGCACGGGCAGCAAGCGGCGCGTGTCGGGGTTGAGCGTGGTGTCCCACAGCTGTTCAGCGTTCATCTCGCCCAGGCCTTTGAAGCGACTGATCTGGCACTTTTCACGGGGCACCCCGTCCTTGGCGCACTTGTCCAGAATCGCGGTCAGTTCGCCCTCGTCCAGTGCATAGGCCTTGGTGGCCGGTTTTTTGCCGCGCGCGGGGATGTCCACCCGAAACAGCGGGGGACGGGCCACATAGACATGACCCGCCTCAATCAGCTTGGGGAAGTGACGGAAAAACAGGGTCAGCAACAGCACCTGAATGTGTGAGCCGTCCACGTCGGCATCGCTGAGGATGCACACCTTGCCATAGCGCAGGCCGCTGAGGTCGGGGTGGTCGTTCGGGCCATGCGGGTCCACGCCGATCGCGACCGAAATATCGTGAATCTCGTTGTTGGCAAACAGGCGGTCGCGCTCCACCTCCCAGGTGTTCAACACCTTGCCACGCAGGGGCAGAATGGCTTGGCACTCCTTGTCACGCCCCATCTTGGCACTGCCACCCGCCGAGTCGCCTTCCACCAGGAAAAGTTCGTTATGCGAGAGGTCACGGCTTTCGCAATCGGTCAGCTTACCGGGCAGTACCGCCACGCCACTGCCTTTGCGCTTTTCCACCTTCTGGCCCGCCTTCTGCCGGCTTTGCGCGGCCTTGATGGCGAGTTCCGCCAGCTTTTTGCCGTAGTCCACATGCTGGTTCAGCCACAGCTCCAGCGCCGGCCGCACGAAGCTGCTGACCAGTCGAACGGCGTCGCGTGAATTCAGCCGTTCCTTGATCTGCCCCTGGAACTGCGGGTCCAGCACCTTGGCTGAGAGCACATAGCTGGCGCGGGCAAAGACGTCCTCGGGCAACAGCTTGACGCCCTTGGGCAAGAGCGCATGCAGTTCAATGAAGCTCTTGACCGCCTGAAACAGGCCGTCACGCAGCCCGCTGTCGTGGGTGCCGCCCGCGGAGGTGGGAATCAGGTTGACATAACTTTCCCGCACCGGTGAGCCGTCTTCGGTAAAGGCCACGGCCCAGGCGGCGCCCTCGCCATCTGCAAAGCTTTCGTGGCCTGCGTCCGCATAGCCTTCCCCTTCAAACATCGGGATCACGGGCTCGCCGCTGAGCGTCTGCTGGAGGTAGTCGCGCAAGCCCCCTTTGTATTGCCAGGTCTGGGTTTCGCGGGTTTTTTCGTGGGTGAGGCTGACACTCACGCCCGGCATCAGCACCGCTTTGCTGCGCAACAGATGCGCCAGCTCGCTGGACGGCAAGGTGGCAGATTCGAAATACTTGGGATCCGGCCAGACCCGTACCGTGGTGCCCTGCTTGCGATCCCCTTCGGCGGCAGGGCGGCGCGTCAGTGGCTCCACCACCTCCCCGCCGGCAAACACCAGCCGGGCCACATGGCCCTCACGGTAACTGCTCACCTCCAGCCGCGTGGCCAGGGCATTGGTCACACTCACCCCCACGCCATGCAGCCCCCCGGAGAAGCTGTAAGCCCCGCCCTTGCCTTTGTCGAATTTGCCACCGGCATGCAGTCGGGTGAAGACCAGCTCCAGTACAGGGGCCTGCTCTTCCGGGTGCAAGCCGTGGGGAATGCCCCGCCCATCGTCCTCCACACTCACCGAGCCGTCGGCGTGCAGCACGACCTTGATCTTTTTCCCGTGGCCTGCCAAGGCTTCGTCAGCCGCGTTGTCCAGCACTTCCTGAACGATGTGCAACGGGTTATCGGTACGGGTGTACATGCCCGGACGCTGCTTCACCGGCTCCAGGCCCTTGAGCACGCGAATGGAGCTTTCGGCGTAGGCCGGTGCAATCTGAGATGCAATCTGAGAGAGGGATCGATCGGTCATGGACTCGGATTGTAGAGAGCACGTGGCGTCGATAGCGGCTGATGCCGCCCAACGTAAGCGGCGCAAATTGGTTAGGATTCAAGGATGACCTCTTCTGACGTTTCAAATGGTGGGTTGCCGCGCCTGTCAGCCTTTCAGGTACTGGCTTGCGGGGCTGCCATCGTCACCCTCTCCATGGGCATACGCCATGGTTTTGGTCTCTGGCTCCTGCCCATCACGCAAGAGCAGGGCTGGACCCGCGAGAATTTTGCCTTCGCCATGGCCATCCAGAACCTGTCCTGGGGGGTTTTCGGGATTTTCGCGGGGATGCTGGCTGACCGGTTCGGCGGCTTTCGAGTGCTGGTGGGGGGGGCGCTTCTCTACGCCCTGGGGCTCATGGGCATGGCGTTGTCCACCTCGACCCTGGTCTTCACACTCACAGCAGGCATCCTGATCGGCGCGGCCCAGGCGGGCACCACCTATGCCGTGATTTACGGCATCATTGGCCGTCAGATTCCAGCCGAGCGCCGCTCCTGGGCCATGGGCATGGCCGCAGCGGCCGGCTCGTTTGGCCAGTTCCTGATGGTGCCTGTTGAAGGCTTTCTGATCATCCAGTTTGGCTGGCAGGAGGCCTTGCTGATTCTGGCCGCCGCCACCCTGTTGATGGCCCCATTGGCCTGGGGTTTGCGCGAGCCAGGCTTCGGTGGGCAGTCAACCCCTATCAAACGCGAGCAGACGATCCTCCAGGCGCTGCGTGAAGCGTTTGGCTACCGCAGCTTTCAGCTGTTGATGGCTGGGTACTTTGTCTGTGGCTTCCAGGTGGTTTTCATCGGCGTTCACATGCCCAGCTACCTCAAGGACAACGGCTTGTCGCCCCAGGTGGCGAGCTATGCCCTGGCGCTGATCGGTCTGTTCAACGTCTTTGGGACCTACGCCGCGGGCGTTCTCGGGCAGAAGCTGGCGAAGCGCAAGATTCTCTCGTTCATTTATTTCATGCGTGCGGTGGCCATCAGCATCTTTCTTCTGGCGCCGTTGACCCCGTGGAGCGTTTACCTGTTCTCGTGCGCCATGGGTCTGCTGTGGTTGTCGACAGTCCCGCCCACCAATGCCATCGTGGCGCAGGTGTTTGGCGTGGCCCACTTGTCGATGCTGGGTGGCTTCGTCTTTTTCAGCCACCAGGTGGGCAGCTTCATGGGCGTCTGGCTCGGTGGGCTGCTCTACGACCAGACGGGTAGCTACAACGTTGTGTGGTACCTGTCGATTGCACTGGGTCTGTTTGCGGCCGCCATCAACTGGCCCATCAAGGAACAGCCTATCGACCGTGGGCCACAACGGTTGGCAGGAGCGACCGCATGAGCCCCCTCTTCGTTCGCCGTGGTCTGGTCGCCGGGGTTGCCGTGCTCATCCTGCTGGCCACCTTCAGCCTGTATGCCCGCCCTGAACTGATGATGAAACTGGCCAACCACCTATGGGCCTGCTTCTGATGAGCACGCCTCACAGCAGTTTGAGCCCGTCTGAATGGGTGTGCCGCTGGACCCATCTGATTGCGGACCATCGTCCGGGTGGGCCAACCGCGCTGGACCTTGCTTGTGGCCATGGTCGTCATACCCGCTGGCTGGTCCGACAGGGCTGTCGGGTCACAGCTGTGGACCGTGACGCCGCAGCCCTTGATCAGTTAGGTGACCTGACACCATCGGTTGATCGGGTCTGTGCAGACATCGAAAATGGTCCCTGGCCACTCGAGGGCCGAACGTTCGATGCCGTGGTCGTGACGAACTACCTCTGGCGGCCATTGTGGTCGAGGATCCTGGACAGCCTGGCACAGGGTGGAGTGCTGATCTACGAAACTTTTGCCGAGGGCCATGCCCACATTGGTAAACCGTCCCGGCCCGATTTTTTGCTGAACACGGGCGAACTGCTGGCCCGCTGCCAGTCGTTGCGCATCATTGCTTTCGAGGACGGATTCCTCAGCAACCCAGATCGCTACACGCAACGCATTTGTGCAGTCCTGCCAACAGAACAGTCCCCCGAGAGACCACCGCGCTACGCGCTGCGTCGGGCTGGTTAGAATGCATATTTAACCAGTCACTTTTTCACTCCTTTATGACACCGATCACTGGCAGCATCGTGGCGCTGGTCACTCCCATGCACGAAGACGGCAGCGTGGACTATCCCAGCCTGCGAAAACTGATCGACTGGCACATCCAGGAAGGCACCGATTGCATCGGTGTGGTCGGAACCACAGGCGAATCCCCCACGGTCAGTGTTCAGGAGCACTGCGAGATCATCCGCGTGGCCGTTGAGCAGGCGGCCGGACGGCGCCCCATCATGGCAGGTTGCGGCGCCAACTCGACCGCCGAAGCCATCGAGCTGGCCAAGTTTGCACGCAAAGTTGGCGCCGACTGCCAGTTGCAAGTGGTCCCTTACTACAACAAGCCCACACAGGAAGGCCAGTACCAGCACTTCAAGGCCATTGCCGAAGCCACCGGTGACCTCCCCATCGTGCTCTACAACGTGCCAGGTCGTACTGTGGCTGACCTGGCCCACGACACAGTTTTGCGCCTGGCTCAGGTGCCCGGTATCGTGGGGATCAAGGAAGCCACAGGCAACATCGAACGTGCCCAGTGGCTGATTCGCGAGACCCCGGATTCTTTTGCCGTGTATTCCGGCGATGACCCGACCGCAGTGGCCCTCATGCTCTGTGGCGGTCAAGGCAATGTTAGCGTTACCGCCAATGTGGCCCCACGCCTGATGCATGAGCTTTGCGTGGCAGCGATGGCGGGCGATGCGAAAACCGCCATGGCCATCCAAATGAAACTCCTGCCGGTTCACAAGCATCTGTTCATTGAGCCCAACCCCACTCCGGTGAAATGGGCACTATCGCAAATGGGGCTGTGCGGGTCTCGCTTGCGTCTGCCACTGACGCCACTGACCCCGCATAGCGAGCCCGCGCTGCGTGCAGCCCTGGAATCCGCCGGTCTGCTGTAACTTGTCCCTTTCTGTATCGTCTGTCCCATCCATGAAGCAGCCAAATACCCTCACTCCACGCGCTTTCGGGCCTGCGTCCTACACACGCTGGACAGCGCTTGCGCTTGCCACGTTTCTGGCGGCGGGCTGCTCCGTACTGCAAGAAGACCGGATCGACTACACGTCGGCTCGCCAGACCAATACCCTGGAAATTCCACCCGATCTGACCCAGCTGAATCGTGAGTCGCGTTTTGCCGTTCCTGGCGGCGTGGTCACGGCATCGGGCTTCCAGGTTGCGCAGCCACAGGCCTCTGTCCAGACCGCCGCCTCGGAAATTGGCGATGTGCGCATCGAACGGGCTGGCACGCAACGCTGGCTGGTGGTGGGTCGTACGCCTGAAGAACTCTGGAGTCCCATTCGGGATTTCTGGCAGGAAAACGGTTTTCTGCTGACCCTGGACCAGCAAAACCTGGGCCTGATGGAAACCGAATGGGCAGAAAACCGGGCCAAGTTACCCCAGGATTTCATTCGTGCCACCATCGGTCGGCTATTCGACAATCTGTACTCCACGGGTGAGCGCGATCGCTTCCGCACCCGACTGGAACGTCATCCCGATGGCGGCACGGAAATCTACATCAGCCACCGTGGGATGATTGAAGTATTCACCAGCGCACGCCAGGACTCGACCGTCTGGCAACCCCGGCCTGCCGACCCCGAACTGGAAGCTGAATTTCTTCGTCGCCTCATGGTCAAACTGGGAGTGAGTCAAGAGCAATCCCAGTCCCTGATTGCTGCAGCTGCCGTTCAACCAGTCGCTCGTGTGGCGACTGTGAACAACCAGCCGGTCGTTCAAATCGATGAAGGCTTTGACCGCGCCTGGCGCCGCGTTGGTCTGGCTCTGGACCGAACAGGCTTTACGGTGGAAGATCGTGATCGCTCGCAAGGGGTCTATTTTGTGCGCTACGTGGCACCCGATCCCACCATCCAAACCGCTCGCCCTGGTCTGTTTGACCGAGTGTTTGGCGGTCAGCGTCGAGCAGAAGCCGAACCGGTACGCTACCGAATTCGCGTCAGCAGCGCCGGAGAGCTCACGACCGTCTCGGTGTTGTCGGCCGAAGGTCAGCCCTCCTCTTCTGCCAATGCGCAGCGAATCGTGCAGGTTCTGGCTGACGATCTGAGATAAGCCGCCTCGGCGGGCGAACTCCAGATACATAAAACCTTCAGCAGCCATGCTGAAGGTTTTTTTTCATGTCCAATCGATATTTATCTTTATGCGAATCATTCTCGTTTATACTTTGATATAGATAAACGAACGGCTCTCACACCCATGCTGTACCGCCTCAACCCTCACCCGAATTGCCCGAAGTCCCTCATCAAGCCCATTGCCCTGGCGGCGATCCTCACTGCCCATACAGTGAGCATGGCTCAGGCCCAAGACACTCGCCCCACCCCCGAATGGGTTGCGTACACCCAGCTCGATACGGTGGTGGTCACTGGCGCTCGATCAGAGCGCACACTGGAGTTCACGCCCGCCACCGTTGATGTGCTGCAAGGTGAAGACCTGGATCCCGCGCGGGTTCAAGACATTCGGGATATCGTGCGTGAATTACCCAACGTCAGTGTCCGGCGCGCTCCCCAGCGTTTCGGGCCAGCGATCGGGAGCACCGGCAGAGACGGAAACGCCGGATTCAACATCCGGGGCCTGGAGGGGAATCGAGTTCTGCTGACCGTGGACGGTGTACGCATCCCGCGCTCACTGAGCGGCAATCTGTTTGGCAATGCCGCCTTTGGTCGAGACTATTACGACATGGGCTTGATCTCGAAGGTTGAAATTGTTCGAGGCGCCAGCTCGGCCCTGTATGGCTCCGACGGACTGGCGGGGATGGTGGCGATGACCACAATCGATCCCCAGGACATCCTGCGCTCCGGTCAGACCGTGGGTGGAAGACTCGGGCTGGCCTATGACACCGAAAACAGCGGATGGAATGCCGGGGTCATCATGGCCGGCCAATTGAATGAGACGGCTCAATGGCTGGGCAGTGTCAGAACGGGGCGTGCAGGAGCCCTGGACAACCAAGGTCAGGTGGGGGGTCTGGGAGCCAGTCGGACAGAGCCCAACCCACAAAGAGATCGGGATGAGTCATTGATGGGCAAACTGATCCTGACCCCTTCTGCAGATCAACAGCACACGCTCACTATGGTGCAGGTGGACAAGCAAACCACGGTGGACGCCCTGAGCTCGGAAAGCGTGGTGGCCATCGGATGGAGAACCGATGACCTGCTGGGTACCAGCGCCACTGAAAAGCAACGGTTGAGTTGGCAAAGCCGCTGGACGGTCGATCATCTTTTGGCCGACGAAGTGAACGTGACGATTGCCCATCAGAGAGCCCACGCCAACGAGCGTTCAGTGGAAAATCGCACGCGGGTTTCTATCGTGGGCGCTCCCATGCCACCCATTGGCAGTCGGCAGGAACGCATCCGAGACATCAGCTACGACGAGGAAATGTGGCAAGCCGTCGTGCAAGCCGAAAAAACGCAGGCTGTCGGACCAGACTGGGCACACACCTGGATTTATGGTGTCGAATGGACGCAGACCGACTTGAGCAACCTGCTGACAGGCACCATTCCCCCTGCAGGGGAAACGTTTCCATTGAAACGTTTCCCAGACACCACTGAAACCACCTGGGGCGCATTCCTGCAAAGTGAATGGGTCAGTGACCGCTGGAGCATCATCCCGGCCGTGCGTCTGGACCGTTTCAATATCCAGCCCAAAAACGATCCGCTGTTCCGTTCAGCCTCCAGCGCTTTGTCCGACAGCGCCCTTTCGCCCAAACTGGGCATGATTTTCAGACCCTCTGAGACAGTGAGCATTTTCGGAAATATCGCTGCAGGTTTCCGGGCGCCGAGTGCTCATGAAATCAACAGCGGTTTCGAAAATCCGATTTCAACAGGTGGTCGCAACCCTTATCGCACCATTCCCAATCCCAATCTGAAACCCGAGACCAGCCGTACGTTCGAGCTGGGAGCCAGAGGTCAAGCCAACCGGATCGAGTGGGAGGTCGTCACATTCACAGGCCGCTACAGAAACTTCATTTCCGACAATCCGGAGCTTTTGCGCACAGAAGGCGGGACAGACATCCTCCAATTCACCAACCGGGATCGCGTGCAGCTCAGCGGACTGGAATTGAAGTCTCGGTGGCAGGTGGCCCCAGGCACCTGGTTGCGTGCCAGCTATGGATTCACGGAAGGCAAAGACTCAACCACCCAGCGTCCGATCAACTCGGTCAATCCCGCTCAGCTGACCATCGGCATCGATCACCGACAGGGGACCTGGTCGGCCGGTGCAGCCTTGACCCACACGGCCCGAAAATCGCCTTCAGACATCGATTTCACGCCATTTGCCACGCAATTTGCCACCCCTTCCCACACCACGCTTGACCTGACCGCCCGCTGGAATCTGAGACCCGGATTGCGGCTGAGTGCTGCGGTCAGAAACGTCACCAACGAAACCTACTGGGAATGGAGCAACGTTCGGGGAGTCAGCGCCTCGGGTTCGGGCAAAGACGCCTTCAGCTCTCCAGGGCGCAGCCTGGCGGTGGCCATCACTGCCGATTTTTGAAGCCATTCATCACACAACCTCATGACAAACTCCCCCGATCTGAAAGCCGTACAAGCCGCCTGTCAGGCCTTTCCTGAACGGTTCAAAACGCTGTATCTGGGCACCTGCTCTCAAGACGGCCAACCTGAAGCCAGTTATGCCCCATTTGTGACCGAAGACGGTCAATACTATGTGTACCTGAGCGACCTGGCCAGACACTCTGCCAATCTGCGCCACAACCCCCTTTGCAGTGTGCTGTTCATCGAGCCGGAAGATGAAGCACAGCACCTGTTCGCCCGAAAAAGACTGACTCTGCGCTGTGCCGTGCGAGAGTGCGAACGGAGCTCCGAGCATTTTGAGAACGTGCTCGATCTGTTTGAGGCACGATTCGGCAAGTTCATGGAAGCCATACGTCCGTTACAGGATTTTCGTCTTTTTGAACTATCCCCACAGTCCGGCTCTTACGTGGCCGGCTTTGCCAAAGCATATGCCCTTGAAGGTCAGGATCTGACGACCGTCAGACACAGGCAAGAGCAGGGTCATCAGAGCCCTGACAGGGCATCGGCAAATCGTCTTTCCGAGGAGCTCAGCCCATGAGCTCGATCCGCTCCGATCAGCAAATTCGTGCGGATTTCGAGTCCGCCAGACAAAAAGGGCTTCGTGCCAAGGAAGCGGCAGAGCACATCGGCTTGACAGAGGGGGCTGCGCTGGCCGCCTATGCCGCCAAGCAGACGCCTCTGTTGAAAGCGATGCCCGTCAAGTCGCCCTTGACCGTCTACCCACTGAAACCCCGGTGGCTTGACATCCTTCAGTCTCTTGAAGTCTGCGGCCCGGTGATGGCGCTGACGCGTAACGAAAGTACCGTCCACGAGAAAACCGGCCTGTACGAAAAAGTCTCAGGCAACGAGTCGAGCGGGACGGCACTGGGCCGGGATGTCGATCTGCGTCTCTTTCTGGATCGTTGGGCCTGCGGACTTCTGGTCGTGGAACCCGGCGGCTCAAGTGACACCCATGTGAAGTCCAGCCTGCAGTTTTTCGACCAGCGAGGCGTGGCAGTCCACAAAGTTTTCCCCGTGACGGGAACCGACCGGAACGCCTGGAACCAGATGGCAGGCGCCTGGGTAGATACCGGTCAGACATTGACGTTTGACCTCACCCCGGCGGCATCGGCCCAACGTGGCCAAGGCGCGTCTGCCGTTGAGTCGATTCAAAGGCACTTCACGCGTCGAGTACCCGCCTCCTCCTTGAGGCATGCGTTGTATCAGGCGTCCTTCAGTGGCCTGCCAGTCACGATTTCTGTGGGCAATCCTGGCTGCATTCAGATTCACAGCGGACCAGTCAATCAAATCGAACCCTTGAACATCCACGGCAAGCCCTGGCTCAATGTGCTCGATCCAGGCTTCAACCTGCACTTGCGCGAGGACCTGATTGAAGGGTGCTGGATCGTTGAAGCATCGGATGGCGCCAGCACGGTGAGCTTGCTGGAAGTGTTGGATGCACAAGGTGAACGCATGGTCTCCCTGTCGGCTCAGTGCAAGCCGGGTCAGCCCGAGCCAGAAGGCTGGAAAGCCCTTCTCTCCGAGATGTCAGCCCTTGAAACACACCACGTCACTGAATCTTGAAATCCGCGTTTATCCATGAATCACTCAAGACCCCTCAGACGGCTCGACAACGTCTCGCGCAGAAGCGCACTGACCAGGCTGTGGAACTCCGCTCTGGCTGGCTCAGCCGCGGTGGGCGCTGGAGTCGTTTTGCCCTGGCCTGCAAGTGCACAGACTGTCAACCCCGCCAGCCCGAATGAACGGCTGATCAGTCTGGGCGGTGGTCTGACTGAAGTGGTCTTTGCGTTAGGTGCCGAAAACCAGCTGGTGGGCACCGATACGACCAGTCTCTATCCAGTGGCGGCCCAACAGACACCCAAAGTCGGTTATCTGCGCTCTCTCTCGGCAGAAGGATTACTGTCGCTGCGACCCACGTCACTGGTAGCCAGCAGCGACGCAGGGCCACCTGTGGTGCTGGACCAGCTCCGCTCCGCCCGGGTCCGTGTTGAACTCGTTCCCATTGACCACACCTGGGCCGAGGTCCAGCGCAAGGTTCAAGCGGTGGGCCGTGCAACCAGCAAAATGGCTGAATCTCGCCTCCTCCAGGATCGGTTGGAAACAGAATGGCAGGACAGCCTGTCTTTCATCGCAGCCTACAAACCGGCGCGGCCTCCGCGAGTGATGTTCATCCTGTCCCACTCGGGTTCACCGATGGTCTCGGGAAGCGGGACAGCAGCAGATGCCGTCATTCGCTTCATTGGCGCTCGCAATGCACTCTCGGGCTTTCAGGGTTACCGCCCCATGACCGCTGAAGCTGTGGCCGCCGCATCCCCGGATGTGGTCTTGCTCACCACACAGGGCCTGGAAGCCATGGGGGGAGCCGAACCATTCTGGAGTCGACCTGAGTGGCGACTGACATCGGCCTGGAGGCAAAGACAGTCACGCGAAACATTGATCCACCGGGATGCCTTGGAGCTCCTGGGCTTCACGCCGCGATTGCCTGGACTGGTGCGCGATCTCCATGAAGGGGTAGTCAGGGCATGAGTCAACCTCTGTTGCGCTGGGAAAACCGGTTGCAGACGTGGCGGCCAGGCCGCCCTTCAGGGTCGCAGGTGATCGTTGGCCTGTCCGTCTTGCTGGTGCTGGTCACGCTGTATGCGGCTGGCCAGGGGGCATACGGACTGGGTTGGCAGCAATTGATCGAGTTATTGAACGGTGAGCTCGCCGGAACGCCTGAAGGAGAAGCGTCGGCGCTCGTGTTCAACAACATACGCTTGCCCCGACTCATACTGGCCATCACGGCAGGCGCTGCGCTGGCCATGGCGGGTGCCCTCATGCAGGGTCTGTTCAGGAACCCGCTGGCCGACCCAGGATTGATCGGCGTGAGCAGCGGTGCTGCACTGGCAGCCGGCATCACCATCGTGATGGGCGCCTTGTGGTGGCCCGAGTTGCCCAGAGCCCTCGGCAGCTGGACACTGGTCCTGATGGCCTTTCTGGGCGGCCTTGGGGTCACCTGGCTGATCTATACCCTCTCTCAGGGCGAGGGGGGGACTCGGGTGGGACAGATGCTACTGGCAGGCATTGCCGTCAATGCGCTGGCCGGTGCCGGTCTGGGTCTGCTGAATTACCTGGCCACCGATGAGCAGTTGCGCAACCTGCAGTTCTGGCTGATGGGCAGCCTGGGCGGAGCTCGCTGGAGCGCTGTCTGGCTGGTCACTGGGCTTGCAGCCATTGCCCTGATGGCGGGCATGCGTCTGACACATCCACTGAACGCACTGGCCCTGGGCGAGGCTCAGGCCACGCTGCTGGGTGTGGCGGTTGAACGCGTCAAACGCCAGGCGGTGGTCATCACGGCGCTGGCGGTCGGTGTCGTCACCGCCACCACCGGGATCATCGGTTTTGTCGGGCTGGTCGCACCGCACATGGTGCGTCTCATGTGTGGCCCCGATCATCGTTGGGTCTTGCCTGGCTCTGCCCTGCTAGGTGCCAGCCTGGTCCTGCTGGCCGATGCCGTGGCTCGGACAGTGGTCGCGCCGGCTGAACTGCCGCTGGGCGTCCTGACGGCACTGGTCGGTGTTCCCTTTTTCCTGTTACTGCTGCGTAGCCGGGCTGGCCGCATGCTATGAAAGTCAATGGATCATGCTGATGCGAGTGAACTCCCCATCCACAGGACTGCACGCTCGCGCCTTGGACCTCAAAGCGGGCCCGAAAACACTCTTGCACAACGTATCACTGGAGCTCAACCCGGGAGAAGTGGGGGCTCTTCTTGGGCCCAATGGAGCTGGCAAGTCCACTTTGCTGAGCCTGATGGCGGGGCTGAAATCACCCAGCCAGGGAGACATTTTCATCGACGGTGAACGACTCGACTCACAGGCATTGCCGCAAATGGCCCAACGCAGAGCCTTTTTGCCGCAGGATACCCTGGTGGCCTTCGACTTCACTGCCCGGGAAGTCGTGGAGCTGGGCCGATACCCTCACCGGAGCAACCCTTCGCGCAATGAAGCCGACATCGTGGAAGCGGCCATGCGAATGACGGAGAGCTGGCATTTGGCTGATCAGCGATTGGCCTGGCTGAGCGGCGGCGAGCGACTACGAGTCCAATTGGCACGGGTTCTGGCCCAGATATGGGAACCTCGGCCGGACGGAAAAAGTCGATGGCTGCTCCTTGATGAACCGACCGCTGCGCTGGACCTTCAGCATCAGCATGGCGTTCTTGAAACAGTCAGAGATTGGGCAAACCGTCAGCAGGTGGGTGCGCTGATGGTGTTGCACGATCTGAATCTGGCCTTGCGCTATACCGACCGAGTCTGGGTTCTGGAACAGGGTCGAATGGTGGCTGCGGGCCCCGTCCGCGAGGTACTGGACGGGTCAATGCTTTCCAGTGTCTGGAACGTCTGCAGCAACGAAGTGAGGGATGCCAAAGGCATCCCTCAGATCATCACCACCGGTAAGGTTCGCTGAGTCAGGCCTCGACTGCCTCCTGTGCAGCCGGCATCGGTGTGCGGATGAGGTAGTCAAAGGCGCTCAGCGCGGCCTTGGAACCTTCGCCAGCAGCAATCACGATCTGTTTGTATGGGACCGTGGTGCAGTCACCGGCTGCGAACACGCCCGGTACATTGGTGTGGCCCTTGGCATCCACCACGATTTCACCGAAGCGGCTCAACTCCACTGTTCCCCTCAGCCATTCGGTATTGGGTACCAGACCGATCTGAACAAAGATGCCTTCGAGTTCCACGAGGTGTTCCAACCCTGTCACGCGATCCTTGTAGCGGATCCCGTTGACCTTGCTGCCGTCTCCGGTGATCTCGGTCGTCTGGGCGTTGGTGATAATGGTCACGTTGGGCAGGCTCTTGAGCTTGCTCACCAGCACAGCGTCTGCCTTGAGCGTGTCGGCAAATTCCAGCAGGGTCACGTGGGCGACGATACCGGCGAGGTCAATCGCGGCCTCCACCCCCGAATTGCCCCCACCGATCACCGCCGTGCGCTTGCCCTTGAACAGCGGACCATCGCAGTGCGGGCAGTAGGCCACGCCCTTGTTGCGGTACTCGTTTTCGCCAGGCACGTTCACATTGCGCCAGCGTGCACCGGTCGACAGGATGATGGATCGCGACTGCAGCACGCCTCCATTGGCGAGTTCCACCGACACATAGCCGCCCTCTTCCTCGGCCGGCACCAGCTTGACCGCTTGCTGCAGGTTCATGATCTCGACACCGTAGTGCTTCACCTGTTGCTCCAGCGCTGCCGCAAACTTCGGGCCATCGGTTTCCAGCACGGAAATGTAGTTTTCGATGGCCAGCGTGTCGTTCACCTGACCGCCAAAACGCTCGGCCGCCACACCGGTGCGAATACCCTTGCGTGCGGCATACACCGCAGCGGCCGCACCAGCGGGACCGCCACCAATGATCAACACGTCGTACGGGTCCTTGGCGCTGAGCTTGGCAGCTTCCTTTTCAGCGGATTTCGTATCCAGTTTGGCCACGATCTCTTCCACCATCATGCGACCGGAACCAAACACCTGACCATTCAGATACACCATGGGCACCGCCATCACCTCGCGGTCGGTGACTTCCTGTTGGAACAGGCCACCGTCGATCACCACGGTCTTGACCTTGGGGTTCAACACGGCCATCAGGCTCAACGCCTGCACCACGTCCGGGCAGTTGTGGCAGCTGAGTGACATGTACACCTCGAACTGGTAGTCGCCATCCAGCCCCTTGATCTGCTCGATCACCTCAGGCTCGACCTTGGGCGGATGACCGCCTGTCCACAGCAGCGCCAGCACCAGCGAAGTGAATTCGTGGCCAAGGGGAATGGCGGCAAAGCGCAGGCTCATGTCGGTGCCCACACGCTGCAGGCTGAACGACGGCTTGCGTGCATCGTTGCCATCGGTGCGCACCGTGATCTTGTCGCACAAGCTGGCAATGGTCTGCAGCAGCTCCAGCATCTCACGGCTGCTGTCGGAATTGTCCAGCGTGGCCACCAACTCGAACGGCTGGGTCACACGTTCCAGATAGGCTTTCAACTGAGCTTTGAGGGTGTCGTCGAGCATGGGTTTCTCCTTAAAACGAAATGTCTGGGTGAATTATAGAATCTATCTATTGATATCTAAATTGGATATTTCTAAGCTATCAATAGATAAGTTCCATGTGATTAAAAAAACAAAAAAGGGTGTTGCTGCTGGCAACACCCTCTCGACTGATCGCACAGGCGATGCAGAAAACGATCAGATCTTGCCGACCAGTTCCAGAGAAGGAGCGATGGTCTTGGCACCTTCGTTCCACTTGGCGGGGCACACCTGGCCGGGGTTGGCGGCGGTGTACTGAGCGGCCTTGAGCTTGCGCAGAGTTTCTTTCACATCACGAGCGATTTCGTTGCTGTGCACTTCGGCGGTCTTGATCACGCCATCGGGGTTGATCACAAAGGTACCGCGCAGGGCCAGACCTTCTTCGGCAATGTGCACGCCGAAGGCATTGGTCAGGGTGTGGGTAGGGTCACCCACCAGCGGGAACTTGGCCTTGCCCACGGCGGGGGAGGTCTCGTGCCACACCTTGTGGCTGAAGTGGGTGTCGGTGGTGACGATGTAGACCTCTGCACCGATCTTCTGGAACTCGGCGTAGTTGTCAGCGGCGTCTTCCACTTCGGTGGGGCAGTTGAAGGTGAAAGCGGCCGGCATGAAGATCAGCACGGACCACTTGCCCTTCAGGCTCTGCTCGGTGACTTCGATGAACTTGCCGTTGTGGAAGGCCTGGGTTTTGAAGGGCTGGACGGGGGTGTTGATGAGGGACATGGAACGACCTTTCAGTTAAAAAGAAAAACAAAATCGTTGATCAAGGGTTTTCCCTTAAGTCGTTAAATCATAGCCCAAAGCAATGATTCACGCTGAGTGATAGTTTCTATCGCCACCATAGCTTTTTTGTTGCAGCACAACATTTGAATACAATTCATTCTTGTTTATTTTTGAATGAATAGTGTCATGTTGCGACGCTCCCCTCCTCGCCTGCAGATCCTTGATGTCTTCAGAGACAGCCCGGTTCGCCACCTCACTGCCGATGAGGTCTATCGACTGCTGATCATCAAACGGCAACCGCTCAGTATGGCCACGGTCTACAAGGTACTGGCTCAGTTTGAACAAGCCGGGATCCTCCAACGCAGCGATCTGGGGCAAGGGCGTCATGTCTACGAGCTGCCCCTGGAGGGAGCAACGGATCATGGTCACCTGGTTTGCTCCAACGGACAGGTGACCGAATTTCCGCTGCCAGCGCCATTTAAGGAGGAGCTGTCTCGGCTCGCAGAGGCGCAAGGCTGGACGATCACAGGCTTGGCGATCACGGCTTACGCCCGACCAGTCCAAGGCCTGCAAACCACAGACTCAGACTCCGCTCAATGATCCGTGTCAACGAGTGGCCTCACGGACCAGCGGGATCCAGACGCGCCGCTCTTCCGCATAAAAGGCATCCACTTCAGCAGGCCCCATCGGTGGTCCGAATTCGGAACCGAAACTTTCCAGGCGCTGGCGGATCTCGGGGACCTGCAAAACTTCAGCCATCACCCGGTTGAATCGCTCCACGACTGCATCCGGGGTCTGGCGTGGGGCCGTCCTGGCACCCTTGTTCGAAGACCACTTCCGGCGCTTTCTGTTGCTGATATAGGTGGGTCAGGCTTCGTGGAAATGCTACGCATTTTCACTCAGACCAGACATGCATGGGCTCTATAGATCGCTGGACACATGCTGCGCCTTGCGTGGAAAATGAGACTTTGTAAAACAAAAAGGAGTCTGCCATGAAAGGCGATACACAGGTCATCAGTCACCTGCAAGCACAACTCAAAAACGAGCTGACAGCCATCAACCAGTATTTTGTGCATTACCGCATGTTGAAGCACTGGGGTTTCGACAAGCTGGCCAAGAAGGAATACGAGGAGTCGATCGGCGAGATGAAGCACGCCGATCAGCTGATGGATCGCATTTTCATGCTCGATGGGCTGCCCAACCTGCAGGACCTGGGCAAACTCAACATCGGTGAAGATGTCAAAGAAATGCTCACCTGCGATCTGGGGCTGGAGCGCGCCGCTCAGGTCACCATCAAGGAAGGTATCGCCCATTGCGAGTCCGCCCGAGATTACGTGTCCCGTGATCTCCTGCTCAGCATTCTGGACGACACGGAAGAACACATCGACTTCCTTGAAACCCAGTTGGAGCTCATCGAAAAGGTCGGACTGCCGAACTACCAGCAAAGCATCATGGGTGACATCGAATAACCAACCGAGTCACCCCTGCACCAAGCGCCTCAGGGCGCTTTTTTATTGCTTGACATTTCAATACGAATCATTATCATTAGCTAATCAGGAGTGATCATGATCGTTTGTGTATGCCATCGTGTGAGTGACAAGACCATCGCCTTCTGCGCTCAGCAAGGTGCTGCCTTTGATGACATCCAGCTCGAACACGGTGTCGCCACCCAGTGCGGGAAGTGTGAGTGCGCGGCCAGGCGTATCTGGTCGGAATGCCAGGGGCGTCATCCCATCGCTCACCTGAATCAGGAAGCGGCTCTTCCGGCATGAGCACCGGATTCAGTACATTCATGATTGATAACGATTCTCATTTGATATAATTTCACGTCCAGCCAGCCACCGCGGTTCATCCGTCGTCAGCCAGCCAACAACCTATCTCCTGCTGACTGATGAAACCTTATTCGAATCTGGATGCCGCTCATCACTTGCCTGTCTCGCTGAATACCCCTCGATTACCCACACTGCTGCCTCTTGGCGCGATGCTGATGGCGACATCCATGGTCGCTTGGGCTCAGACACCTGCAGGCACTGAGGCCACCCTTTCCACCGTGACCGTCACCGAACAGACGGAACCTGCAGAAATTCAATCGAAATCCACTTTCCGCGCCACCGAATCGAGGATCGGGAAAGGGCAACAAGCGTTGCGCGACATGCCCCAGAACGTGACCGTGATGACCGAGCGCTTGCTGGATGATCGCAACCTCGATGACTTCAAAGACGTCTTGCGACACACCGCTGGCATCAGTTTTCTGGCGGGCGAAACCGGCGAAGAAGACGTGCGTCTTCGGGGGTTTTCACTGGGCCAGGCTGGCGATATTTACCGAGACGGGCTTCGAGAGGCTCAACTGATTTCCCGTGACACCTTTGCAACCGATCGGATGGAAGTCCTTAAAGGCTCTGCCTCCATGCTCTTCGGCAAAGGCTCCACAGGTGGGGTGATCAATCAGGTCACCAAGCAGCCTTTCCTGATGAACCGCACGGAAGCAGAAGTCACCGTTGGTAATGGTGGGCACACCCGCGCACAGGTTGACCTGAACCGCCGCCTGAGCAGCAGCAGCGCTTTTCGGATCAATGCGATGGTACAGGACGCCGACTTGTGGGGAGCAAAAAATGACCGGCAAGGGTTGGCTGGCAGCTGGCGGACGGGCATGGGCGAGCGCAATGAGTGGCAGGTGGATCTGTACCACCTGACGAGCCAGGAACGCCCCATCAATAACCACCCTTGGCTACTGACAGGCGCCACCACTGACAGCCGCCGTTCGCTGGTCGCAGTCTTGCCAGCTCGCAATTACTATGGACTGGCCAGCGACTACCTGAATACTGAACAAACGGTTGCCACCCTCACGCATACCCATCGATTCAGCCGAACGGAAGAACTGCGCACGACCTTGCGGCACGGTGAATACGAGCGGGATTTATGGCTCAGCGCTATCGTTTGGGCACCTGCTGGACAGCAACCGGGTGGCACAGCGGTCAGCATCACCCATCCACCCACGGCGAACACGCGTCTGAACCGTAACCCCAAGGGACGGTTCGGTCAAAGCACCATCACACAATTGCAAAGCGATTACAGCAATCAGTTTCAAGCGGGCGGATGGCGTCATCACCTGACCGCCGGGGTCGATCTGGCGCTCGAGGATGCCAAGCGCAACAACAATTTCCCAGGTGTCCAGTCAGGGCTGTTCACCACCGTCGGCACCCCCAATGACGGTGCCAGCCGGGCTGATACACGAGGGTCTCCTGCATTGAATACCTTTGATTCCAGCAGCGTCGGCCTGTACGTCCAGGATGTGGTGGCGATCACAGACACCCTCAAGCTGGTCGGTGGATTGCGCTTTGACCGGTTCAAGGCCTCCTACCGCGACACCCTCGGCAATGCCGACCGCCTGACGGAGAACCTCTGGAGCCCTCGGCTTGGCGCCCTGTACCAGCCCAACGAATCCAGCTCTTACTATGTGTCCTTGGGTGAGTCCTACAACACGTCGGCAGACACCTACCAATTCGCGCTGGGCAATTTCGCGACCGGCGGCACCAATGCCCGGTTGGGCAACACCCCTCCCGAAAAAAGCCGTAATCTCGAGTTCGGTGGCAAGTGGGATCTCTTCAGCGACCGCCTGAGCTTGAACGCAGCCATCTTTCATTCACAAAAGTACAACGAACGCAACACCGATCCCGACACCGCTGCAACCATGATGCTGCTGTCTGGTAAGCGTTCGGCCACGGGCATGGAGCTGTCTGCAGCCGGCCGAATCAATAGCCGCTGGGAGGTGTTTTACAACCACACCTGGATTCCACATGCACGGATTGATCGCAGCAATGTGGCGGGTACAGGGGCAGGAGGCGCACAACGGCAGGGTGATCGCCCAGGACTGACACCGGAGCACAGCTTCAGCGCATGGACAACGTATCAGCTGGATGGGCAATGGCGCGTGGGCCTGGGAGTGAACTATCGAAGTGAACAGAACCCCGAAGGAGCACGCAACGTGGTAGCACCCGCGTTCACCGTGTGGGATGGCATGGTGGAATACACCGTGGACGACCAAACGACCGTCCGTTTCAATGTCAGCAACCTGACAGACAAACTGTATGCCGACTCGTTGTACCGAGGGTTCTACACCCCAGGTGCCCCCAGGCGAGTGATGCTGTCGCTGAAAACTGTGTTTTGAGATGTTGCTCGCGCTGCCTCAAGTCCTGAATAGCCAGGACATTCGTTCGATCCGGTGCGTGCTTGAGGGCGATAGCTGCTGGAGAGATGGACAAGCCAGTGCGGGCACTCAAGCGGTCCTGGTGAAACGCAATCAGCAAGTCGCTCAGGATCATCCCAGTCTGGCCAAGCTTCAGGCGCAGGTACTCCAGGCCATGCAGACAAACACCATGGTGTTGTCGGCCGCATTGCCCAGGCGGTTCTTCACCCCTCAGTTCAATCGATACACACCCGCGTTTCCTGCCTACGGGCCCCATATCGATGGGGCCATCCTCCATTCCAGGCACACGCACGACTGGGTACGCAGCGATCTGTCCTGTACGCTTTTCCTGTCAGAGCCGGACGAATACCGAGGGGGTGAGCTGGTCATTCATACCCGGCTGGGTACCCAACGGATAAAAGGCGCCGCTGGGGATGCGGTTCTATACCCCAGCAGCTTTGTCCATGAAGTCACCCCTGTCACGGCGGGCACACGCTTGGCCTCCTTTTTCTGGATCGAGAGCATGGTTCGCAGCGACGAGCAACGCCAATTGCTGTTCGACCTTGACATGAACCTGCTCAAGTTGCGTCAGCAGCATGGCGAAACGGCTGAAACGATCGCCCTGACCGGCATTTATCACAATCTGCTCAGGCAATGGGCGCACACCTGATGCCTAGAACAGACGCTTTCCCGATCAATCTGGCCGACCATGAAATGTGGGCCCGTGATCGCATGGATCCCGCACTGAACGCCATCATCCATGGCGGAGCTGGGGACGAAATCACCCTGCGCGCCAATGAGCAGGCCTGGAAAGACCTGTCGCTATGGCCACGTGTGCTGGCTGGACATTCGCTTCCTAGCCTTGAGATGGATCTGTTGGGCCGCCGCTGGCCTACCCCTGTCGCCGTGGCCCCGATGGCTCAGCAAGGTCGCCTACACCCTGATGGCGAACGTGCCATTGGCCTCGCCGCTTCAGCCTTGGGCGTGGGCATGGTGCTGAGCATGCAGAGCAATCACCCCATGGAGCAGATCGCGCAGGACGTGATCTCCACCGCGCATCGTGGCCCGCTCTGGTTTCAGCTTTACCACCTGGGTGATCGATCCTGGTCACATGATCTGCTTCACCGTGCCGCCGTCGCCGGCTACGAAGCGGTGGTGGTGACGGTGGACGCCCCCATCCAGGGCGTTAGAGACCGGGAGCGCCGCCACCCTAGCCCCCCCATGCTCGGACTGACGCAACCGCATATGCCAGCCGCGTGCAGGCCAGGTCAGGACTTGGCGACCCTTTTGGAGCGTTCAGCCACTCGCGCTGACATCGAGTGGCTCATACAGTCCAGCCCCTTGCCCGTCCTGCTCAAAGGCATCCTGCATCCTGACGATGCGCAATGGGCTTGCGCCTGTGGTGCGCAAGGCATCATTGTCTCGAACCATGGTGGGCGGGTGCTCGACACGGTTCCGGCCACCGCGGTCGTGCTGCCTATGATCGTGGAGTCGGTCCATGGGCAATTGCCAGTGCTGGTCGATGGCGGTATCCGGCGCGGCACCGATATCTTGAAGGCACTGGCAATGGGTGCTCGCGCCGTTCTGGTGGGACGCCCCGTGGCACACGGATTATTCAATGCGGGCGCTCATGGCGTGGCACACGTGCTGCGATTGTTGATGGACGAGTTGCAGGCTGCCATGGCACTCTGTGGCGTACGCGACGTGGCGTCCGTGACGAACCGACTTCTGTTTACAAAATCAAGTAAAACCTTTATTTGATACTGATTCTCATTTACAATCAAGTCTTTGCCTCTTCATACAATCCATGCTGATTTCCGTCTTCATCGCTTCATGGCTTGTCATCGGACTGGGGTGGTGGATCCTGAAGTCATGAGCTCCCTGGTTTTCCCTCACATGCCCCTGCGCTCTGTGCATCAACACCTGCTGATCGTGAGCCTGGTGATTGCCGCCCATGCAGGCATCATCTGGCTGCTGGAAAGCGGCTTGCAAACCCGCCCTGCCCCAGAAGTGATCGCCCCATCGGTAGTGACGGTGGGTCTTGTCGCTGCACAGCCCAGCGTCCCGGCTCCTGTGCCCAGCCCCCCTGCCCCGCCACCGGTTGCACAACCAGCCCGACAACCAGCCCCACAGCGAGCTCCCGCTCCCCGACCTGCGCCACCCACCCCCGCTCCCTTGGCATTGCCCATCCCCTCGCCCGTGGAAACCGTCAACTGGAATGACAGTTCACTGGCGCAGAGCGAAAGCGTGACGACGGTGGCCGATCCCACCGCCATGGCTTCTGATGCAGCCACATCGCCGGGCAGTGCAGGCCAGAGCCCAGCCAGCACCGTTGGCGCATTAGCTGGGGCACCCGCTGCGCCCCAACTGCAACTGCCCTCAGCGGCAGCCAGTTACCTCAACAATCCACCCCCCCGCTACCCGCCCATGAGCCGGCGGCTGGGCGAACAAGGCAAAGTGATCGTTCGGGCACGTATTGAGGTCGATGGCTCAGCGTCGCAAGCCGAGATCAACACATCCAGCGGCTACACCCGACTGGACCAGACGGCCTTACAAACCGTATTGAGCTGGCGCTACGTCCCTGGCACTCGCAACGGTGTGCCAGAAGCCATGTGGTTTCATATTCCCATTCATTTTGTTCTGGAGTAATACATTCATGGATATGCAGTTCGGCTTAAGCCACGTGTGGCAGCAAGGTGACTGGGTCATCCGGACCGTGGCCATCATCTTGCTGGCCATGTCAGTGGCCACCTGGGTGGTCATTGCCCTGAAAACCCTGGCCTTGCGGCGGCATCTGGCACAGGCACGGCAAGTGGAAGCTTTCTGGCACAGCCAGGACTATGCTGAAGGTCTCAACAAACTTCACCCGGCCGAAAACAACCCGTTTCATCTGCTGGCCCTTCAAGGGCGGGAGGCCACCACGCACATCCTGCACATGGACGGCGAGCCACCCCGTCAACTGCATGACAACCTGGATGTCAGCGAGTGGGTGACGCGGTCATTGCGCAACACCATCGATGATGTCACGACCCGTCTGCAAGCGGGCATGGTCATTCTGGCTTCCGTAGGTTCGACCGCACCGTTTGTAGGCCTGTTTGGCACGGTGTGGGGTATCTATCACGCCCTGCTGGGTATCGGGGCCTCTGGTTCGGCGAGTATTGACCAGGTGGCCGGCCCCATCGGCGAGGCATTGATCATGACCGCACTGGGGCTGGTGGTGGCGATCCCGGCTGTTCTCGGATTCAATGCGCTGGTCCGGGGCAACAAATCGCTGCTGCACAAACTCAACCGCTTCGCTCACGATCTGCATGCCTACTTCGTGACGGGCGCACGCGTCGGAGAAACCGACCGCCCGGGCGCAGGCAACGTGCGGCCCATCAAACAGGCTTGAAGGAGGCAGCATGGCTTTTTCCACTGCCTCTGAAGACGACGGCGACATGATGAGCGAGATCAACATGATTCCGCTGATCGATGTGATGCTGGTCTTGTTGATCGTATTCATGATCACCGTTCCCGTCATGACCCATTCGGTACAGGTCCGTCTGCCCCAGGCCAGCTCGGAGCCACTGGTGGATCGACCTGAGGCCATTCAGTTGACCATTGAGGCAGATGGACAACTGATCTGGAACCAGACACCGATTTCCAGTGAAGAGCTGGCATCCCGGTTCGCTGAAGTGGCCAGCCTTGAGATGCAACCCGATCTGCATCTGCGCGGCGACCAGGATGCCCGCTACGCCTACATTGCCCAGGCACTCGCCATGGCCCAACGGGCCGGCATCCAGCGCCTGTCTTTTGTAACGGATCCCTCATGAGCCCGTCCGGATGCACCGCTCAGGTCAGCCATGATGGTTGGAATGGACCTGGCACAGACCTAAAAAAGGACCGTGTGGCCATGCCGGTAGACAGCGATACCCTACTGGGCAAACACAAGGAACTGCCCATCTGGCATCAGGGCCAGCTTTATCGGCTACAGATCAGACGCCAGGGCAAGCTGATCCTGACCAAATGAGAGCTGCAAAGCCCAAGTCATTACAAGCCAATGGCGGCGATACCGGCCTTGGCGATTTGGGCGTCTTCGTTGGACTTCACGCCACTGACCCCGACCGCACCGATGCAAATGCCTTCTTTCATGATGGGCACGCCGCCTTCCAGCATGCCCTGAATGCCCGGTGCACTCAGAAACGACGTGCGCCCCTGGTTGATCACGTCCTCGTAGATTTTGCTCTCCCGGCGCCCCAGTGCAGCGGTATGGGCTTTGGCCGGTGCGATGTGGGCAGAAACCGGAGGGGCGCCATCCAGGCGTTGCAACCACAACAGATGGCCACCATCGTCTACGATGGCGATGGTCACGGCCCACTGGTTTTTGACGGCCTCGGCCTCGGCAGCCGCCGCGATGGCCTTGACGTCAGCGAGTTCCAGAATGTGCTTGGTTTTCATGAACTTTCCTTATGAATTGCAGTCTGGCATATCGTAAGCCGAATTGCTTATAAAATTTTGTGGTTTCAACGAGGAGTTCGAGCGATGACCCAACCCAACCCCAGCTTTGGCCGTTTCGGCACCACGATCGCGTCACAGCAGCGCAACAAGGTCTTGCGCAACACCTACTGGTTGTTGGCGCTGAGCATGATCCCTACCGTCCTGGGTGCCTGGATCGGTGTGAGCACCGGCATCACGGCATCGTTGTCCGGCGGTCTGGGCCTCATTGTGTTCCTGGGCGGCGCATTCGGCTTCCTCTTCGCGATCAACAAAACCAAGGATTCAGCGGCTGGCGTACCGGTGCTGCTGGCCTTCACGTTTTTCATGGGCCTGATGCTGTCACGCATCCTGGCCATGGTGCTCGGCTTCCGTAACGGCGCTGACCTGGTGATGACCGCCTTCGGCGGCACGGCTGCTGTGTTCCTGATCATGGCCAATTTGTCCACCATCATCAAGCGCGATCTGGAAGGCATGGCCAAGTGGCTCTTCATGGGTGCGATCGTTCTGATGGTGGGTGCCATCATCAACGTGTTTGTCGGCAGCCCGATCGGCATGGCTGTCATCAGTGTCATGGCCATCGGTATCTTCAGTGCCTTCCTGCTGGTTGACCTGAAGCGCATCGTGGACGGCGGCGAAACCAACTACATTTCGGCCACAGTGGCTCTGTACCTCAGCCTCTTCAACATCTTCCAGAGCCTGCTGATGTTGCTCGGTCTGTTTGGTGGCGATCGCGACTGACGCAGTCTGTCGACTGAGTGAATTGAGGGGGCATTTGCCCCCTTTTTCATCGACTCAGCGCTGCTTCATCCATTCACAATGGTGATATGCGTATCCATGCCTTACCTACCCGTGCCGGCTGGCTGATGGTGGCACTGCTGTCCAGTCTGCTTCTGGCCGGCTGTGATGCCCTGGGCATTGAAACACCGGGCATGGTCAATGCCAAAAAGGAAGCCGAAGGTCGGGCCATAGGCGCCGCTTGCCGCCATGCGGTTCGCAGCATTGAAGACTGCCATGCTTCCAACCCTCGCGTTTCACGGGCTGCCATCTTTGACGGCTGGCGCGACATGGACGAATACATGCGGGAAAACGAAGTCGAAGGCATGCCAGCTCGCACACCGGCACCGCCGGTCGTCGCCCCGGGCGAGGAGATCGTGGCGCCCGCCGCCACACCCGCCAGCTGAGCCAGACAGATGAGACGTGTTCAGTGCCGCTCAAACACGGCAATGCTCTCGACATGCGCGGTGTGCGGGAACATATTGACGACACCCGCCGCCGTGCACCGATACCCCGCCTGATGCACAATCAACCCGGCGTCGCGGGCGAGCGTTGCCGGGTTGCAGCTGACATACACAATACGCGCCGGTGGGGTCCAGGTTTCAGCACTGACACGGCTGCCAGCAAGAGCCGCCTGGTGGAGATCCGCCAAGGCCTTGACAAGGGCAAACGCCCCCTCTCTGGGCGGATCGACCAGCCATTTGTCTGCCGACCCGTCAGCCGTGAGCATCTCGGGCGTCATTTCAAACAGGTTGCGGGCCACAAAGCGGGTGGGTGCCAGGGCGCCATTCTCTGCCTCATGACGAGCGAGGTTCTCCCGGGATCGCGCCACCAGGGCCTCGCTGCCTTCGATACCCAGAACTTCACGAGCCTGCGTGGCCAGCGGTAGAGTGAAATTGCCCAAGCCGCAAAACCAGTCAATCACCCGCTCGTGCGGCCGGACATCCAGCAAGCGAAGTGCCCGGCTGACCAACACCTGATTGATGAAGGGGTTGACCTGGGTGAAGTCCGTCGGTTTAAAAGGCATCTGCATGCCAAATTCAGGCAGACGGTAAGCCAGCACGGGCTCATCGCTGGAGGCATTCAGCAGGTGGACGGTATCTGGGCCCTTGGGCTGTAACCACCATTGAATCCGTTGACCCGCTTCGGCGTGCTGAGCAGCAAACGCTCGAAGTCGATCAAGGTCGTCTGCACTGAGCGGCTCCAGATGCCGCAGGACCAGTGCGATGACGGTATCACCCATGGCGAGCTCGATTTGCGGACAGGTTTCGCGCGCCTGCATGCCATGGATCAGGGCTCGCAAAGGCAGCAACAGGCGACTGACGGAGGCAGGCAGCACATGGCACTCGCGCATGTCAGCCACATAACGGCTTTTGCGCTCGTGAAAACCGATCAACACCTCACCCTTCTTGTGCACATAACGCACGGAAAGTCGTGCACGGTAGCGATAGCCCCAGGCGGGCCCGGCTATCGGACGCAATAGACCTTCGGGACGGACTTTCGCCAGATGCCAGAGATTGTCCTCGAGTACGCGCTGCTTCATGGCCACCTGTGCAGAGGGCTCCAGGTGCTGCATCTTGCATCCTCCACAGGCACCGGCATGGAGGCCAAAATGGGGGCAACGGGGCTCCACCCGCAAGGGCGAATGCTGGTGGATTTCGGTCAGGGTGGCCTGTTCCCACTGGTTCTTGCGTCGGTGCGTCTGCGCGGAGACCCATTCCGTCGGCAGGGCCCCATCCACGAAAACCACCTTGCCATCGGGCCGGCGGGCGACTCCCTGGGCATCCAGGTCCATCGATGTGATCTCGAGCCAGTCACTGGGCCGGGCGCGCTCGGTCAGCGCATGCGTCACGGGGTCGCTCATCAGCGGGCAGGCAGATGGTTCAACGGATCCACGGGGCGACCCTGGCGGCGAACCTCGAAGTGCAGCTTGACCCGGTCGGTATCGCTGCTGCCCATCTGAGCAATTTGCTGACCTTGTCGTACCGTCTGGTCTTCGCGCACCAGCAAGGCCTGGTTGTGCGCGTACGCCGTGAGGTAGGTGTTGTTGTGCTTGAGAATGATCAGATTCCCGTAGCCCCGCAGGCCTGCGCCCGCATAAACCACTCGACCGTCAGCCGCTGCGAGCACGGGGTCACCGGCACGGCCACCGATACCGACGCCTCGATTGCGCACTTCGTCGAAGGGGGCAATGACGGGTCCATTGGCTGGCCAGATGAACTGCACGTTGTCGCTGGCGGCCACCGGCGGTGAAGGTGGAGGCGCGGCAGGCGCCGTTGTAGCTGCTGGGGGAGGCGCTGGCGAGGTGTCGCTCAACGGCCGGCTTGGTGCGCGAGAGGCAGCAATAGGCTGGGTGGCCGTGCCTTGGGTTGCAGCAGTCTCTGTGACAGGGGCCACCGCCACCACCGGTTCTGGTGGTACCACACGCAGCACTTGACCGACCTCTATCCGGTCTGGGTTGACCAGACCATTCCAGGCCTGGATGTCCCGCCAGCTCTGACCGGTCTCCAGGCCAATACGGATCAGGGTGTCGCCAGGGCGAACGGTGTAGAAGCCAGGACGACCGGCGTTTTCGGCGCCAGGCGGCAGCGGCTGGGTCGCCGCGCTCGATGCAGGCACTGCAGAACGATCGACCACAGGCGCGCGTTGAGCAGGCTGCCTTGGTGCCGCGCAGCCCGCCAATAAAGCCACCGTCACGACAGCGGGCCATACCCACCCCTGGCTCAGCCTTGAAAGGGCGATGTTCTCTTTCATGCAGTACCTCATGGAAATCAAAAGCCTGACACACCCCCCGGATGGTCAGGCCACCCCAGATTTTAGGGGAACAAAACAGACGGCTTCGAGAATCTGCCGGGCGAATCCGGTCGATGTACGCTCCACCACCACGAGACTTTGCTGACCGGGGGCAAGTTCCGCCGGCGCCACGAGCCGCCCCCCTACCGCCAGTTGCTCCAGCCAGGATTGGGGCAGATCCAGTCCGCCCGCTGCCGCTACGATGCCGGCATAAGGTGCTCCGGCAGGGAACCCTTTCATGCCGTCGCCAAGAATCAGATGTACGTTGGGAATCCGCAGTGGGCGCAGATTGTCACGGGCCCGTTCATGCAGACCCTTGAGTCGCTCCATGCTGTACACCTCTTTCGAGACGTGACTCAGCAAAGCGGCCTGATAACCGCACCCAGTGCCGATTTCCAGTACCCGACCAATGGGTTTTTCATGCCCATGGACCAGCAACTCCAGCATACGCGCGACCACGCTGGGCTTGGAAATCGTCTGGCCGAGTCCGATGGGCAGACTGGTGTCTTCGTAGGCTTGGGCCACCAGCGCGGAGTCGACAAACCGGTGCCGTTCAGTGCGGAGAAACGTCTGAATGACCATTGGATGCCGCAAACCCTGTGCCACGAGCTTGTTCACCATCGCCTGGCGGATCGCGTGCGAATCCAGGCCCGCGCCTGTGGGCAGCACCGCCGTGAGCGCAGGGGATGGTACGGGCCGAGCCGCAGGGCGGGGAGCCACGGGGGCAGGCCGCACGGTGGCTTGTCTGGATACCCAGCCGGGCAGTTGGGCTGGGAAACCGGGCCGGGGCGAAGGGGGCCTGCTCACCGCGACTGAGGCTCCTGAGTCTGTCCTGCAGGCAACGGCTGGGCCGCCGGCTGGCGTTGAGACAGCTGGGCGGCGGTCTGGCCCCAGTAAGCCAGTCGAGAATGATCGGTCAGATCAATCTGTAAAGGCGTGATGGCGACATAGCCCTGGGCGGTGGCATGAAAATCTGTTCCCTCGGCATCGTCTTTGGCCGGGCCTGCTGCCCCGATCCAGTACATCGTTTCACCGCGTGGACTCACCTGAGTGATCACACGCTCGGCGGCATGGCGACGCCCCAGGCGTGCCACCTTGAATCCCTGCATCTGAGCCAGTGGCAGGCATGGCATGTTGACATTCAGAAGCCAGGGTTCGTGATGCCCCCCCTCAGCAGCGAGGCGGTGCGCCTGAATGGAAGGTGCAAGAAAATCCACCAGCTCGCGCGCCTTGGCAGCAGCCGCATCCAGATGCCGCCAGCCTTTTTCTGTCTGGGAAAAGGCGATGGCCGGCACGCCAAAGAGATAGCCTTCCATGGCGGCCCCGACTGTGCCGGAGTAGATGGTGTCGTCACCCATGTTGGCCCCGTTATTGATACCGGAGACCACGAGATCCGGGGTGTAGCCCAACAGACCCGTCAGCGCAATGTGCACACAATCGGCCGGGGTGCCGTTGACGTACCGGAAACCGTTGGGAGCCGAGTGCACGTACAACGGCGAATGCAGCGTCAGTGCATTCGATTTGGCGCTGTTATTGTGCTCTGGGGCGACCACATCAACCGAGCCCAGACCTTGCAGGGCTTCATACAAAGCCTGGATGCCAGGCGCCTGATAACCGTCGTCATTGGACAGGAGAATCTTCATGACTTCGGATTGTAGGTCGTCACCACAGAGACAAGCGCCGCTGACTGACGACCCTGGGACTTTCTATGATCCCGTTTACTCAGACCACAAGGAGACACTGGCATGCAAGCTTGGCTTTGCGAAAACCCCGTGGGCGTCGACGCCCTTCAATGGAAAGACCTTCCCACCCCGGAGCCTGGCCCGCGCGAGGTCCTGATCGAAATCAAAGCGGCCAGTCTCAACTTTCCAGACCTACTCATTGTTCAGAACAAGTACCAGATCAAACCGCCGCTACCGTTTGTGCCTGGTGCGGAATACGCGGGTGTCATCAGCGCCGTCGGGGCCGAGGTCAAGCACCTACAGGTTGGGCAGCCGGTGGCTTGCCTGAGCGGGACGGGCGGATTTGGGACACACACACTGGCACCGGCCGCGTTGTGCATGCCTCTGCCCCCAGGGTTTGACCTCATCGACGCAGCCGCCTTCATCATGACCTATGCCACGTCATACCATGCCCTGATTGACCGTGCTGCACTGAAGGCGGGGGAAACGGTGCTGGTCCTGGGCGCAGCGGGAGGGGTGGGGACCGCAGCGATCCAGATCGCCAGAGAGGCCGGTGCCCATGTAGTTGCGGCCGCCTCCAGTGCAGATAAATGCGAGCTGTGCTTGGCTCAAGGGGCGCATGCGACGATCAACTACAGCGAACATACGCCTGAAGGCTCGCTGCGCGAGGCTATCAAGGCAGCCACTGACGGGCGGGGCCCTGACGTGATCTATGACCCTGTCGGTGGCGCCTTTGCTGAACCGTCCTTCCGCTCGATCGCGTGGCGTGGGCGCTACGTGGTGATCGGTTTTGCCTCCGGTCCGATTCCCCAACTGCCCTTGAATCTGCCATTGCTCAAAGGTGCGTCGGTGGTCGGGGTGTTCTGGGGGGAGTTTGCCAAGCGTGAACCCCAGAACAATGCGGCCATGCTGCAAACCCTGGCCCAATGGTATTTGCAAGGCAAGATCAAACCGGTGATCGACCAGACCTTGCCGATGAAGGCCCTGCCTGAGGCATATGCCGTGATGGCCAGCCGGCAGGTCAAGGGCAAACTGGTGTTGGTGAATTCGCGTTAAACTCGCGGTTCATCATTTTTGTTCAACAGTCGCCAGGGGAGCCTTGTTCAAGGCTGAGAGTGTGCGTATCGGCACAGACCCTGGAACCTGATCCGGTTCATACCGGCGGAGGAAGCGCGACATGGCATATGCCACCATCGCCGCCCTTGGGGTGGCTCTCTTGTTGTTCGTCTGGATCGGGCTCCGTGCCCGCTCTCCCCACGGCGATCTCGACCAGTACCTCACGGCACGTGACTCGCAGAAGGCGACCACCCTCGGGTTGTCGTTTCTCGCTTCCGGCATGGGCGCATGGATTCTCTTTGCCCCGCCAGAGGTCGGTGCATTTGTCGGTCCGATCGCCCTCGCCGGCTACGCCCTGGGCTCTGCCCTGCCCTTTCTGATTCTGGCCTGGTGCGGACCCGCCATTCGGCAGCGGCTCCCCCAGGGTCGCAGCATCAGCGAATACGCCGGTCAGCGCTATGGCGCAGGACTCAAGCACTGGGTGTCGATCATGTCGGTGCTGTACATGCTCTGCTTCATCACCGCTGAGCTCACGGCCATTGGCGCGATCACGGCCATGCTGTCCGACATTCCAGGCAGTTGGACCGTCATCGCAGTGGCGGTGACCACACTTGTTTACACCGCCTGGGGAGGCCTGCGCGCCAGCCTGGCGACGGATCGCTGGCAAGCCTGGCTGTTGCTCGTCCTGCTGGTGATTGTTGGCGGTTACGCGATCCAGGCATTGCCATCGGGCACCTTTGAACAGTCGTTGCCGTCTGCGCCACTGGGGGTCTCCCTGTCGGTGGCGCTGACGCTCATCATTGCGGTGACGGCCGCCAACCTGTTTCATCAAGGGTACTGGCAACGCGTCTGGGCAGCCGAGAATAACCAGGCTCTGCATCGTGCGGCCTGGCTGGGCGGGGGAGCCACGATCGTGGTCGTGATGGCCGTCGGTGGTCTGGGTATCCTGGCGGCCATGTCAGGTCAGTCACTCGGCCAACCACCGGCACCGTTTTTTGCCTTGCTGGTCCATGCACCAGCCTGGCTGGCCCTGCCCGCTCTGCTACTTGCCCTCGCACTGGTGGCCTCATCGGTCGATACCTTGCAAAACGGCATTGCCTCACTGATCGTGACCAGTCGCACCGGTCTGTCGGTTGTAGCGGCTCGCTGGATCACGGTGTTGCTCATGGTGCCGGTCGTGGTGGTCGCCTTGCAGGGTCTGTCCGTCTTGCGCCTGTTCCTGATAGCCGACTTGCTGTGTGCGACTGCTGTGGTCCCGGTTTTACTCGGGCTGTGGAAGCGCATGACGCCACGTGCCGCCATGGCCGGGTGCCTGGCGGGCGTACTCGGCGCCATCCTGCCCGGATGGATCACCAGTGGCTCACTGGCGGGTGGCCTGCTGGCCGCCAGCTTCCCGGACAGCATCCCCACGCTGGCGCCCTTCCTGGGTGCCCTGGTCGCGTCCAGCATGGTGAGTCTGGCTTGGGTGCTGCTTACACGCTCAGCAGCAGGAAGCGGCGCTCCCAGGGACTGACGACATCGAAGTACTCCTGATACTCGGTTTCCTTGATGGCGCTGTAGGTTTCCAGGAAGTGTGACCCAAACAGTTCGGCCAGCGGCTTGCAGGCTGTCAGCCGCTCGATCGCATCATCCAGATGGCGAGGCAGCTGGTGGGGCTGTTCGTAGGCGCTTCCGCTGGTCGGGTCAGACGGGCGGATGCGCTGTTGCATGCCCAGGTAGCCACAGGCCAGACTGACGGCGATCGCCAGGTAAGGGTTAACGTCCACGCCAGCCAGACGATTCTCCACTCGTCGCGCCTCTGGGCCCGAATGAGGCACACGCAAGCCACAGGTCCGGTTGTCGTACCCCCAGCTGAGGTTGATCGGGGCCGATGTGAAGCGTGAGAGTCGTCGGTAGGAATTGACGTAAGGCGCGAACACGGCTGTCGCAGCCGGCAAGTAGGTCTGAAGCCCGCCGATGAAGTGGAAAAATTCATCAGACGCGTCCCCGTTGGGGCGACTGAAAATATTCAGCCCTGTGGACGCAGACACCACGCTCTGGTGAATATGCATGGCGCTGCCTGGCTGACCCTGCATGGGCTTGGCCATGAAAGTGGCATACATGTTGTGGCGAATCGCCACCTCGCGCACCGTCCGCTTGAACAGGAACACCTGATCAGCCAAAGGCAATGGGTCCCCGTGGTCCAGATTGATTTCCATCTGGGCTGTGCCCATCTCGTGGATCAGGGTATCCAGCTGAATGCCCTGGGCTTCACACCAGTCATACATCACGTCAAAAATATCGTCGTACTCGTTGACCGAGTCGATCGAAAAGCTCTGCATGCCCGCCTCCGTCCGACGGGTCCGGCCGACCGGGGGTTTGAGAGGAATGTCTTCATCGGGCTCGACCTGCACCAGATAAAACTCCATTTCAGGTGCGATGACAGGCTTCCAGCCCTCATCTTCATACAGCTTGATCATGCGGCGCAGCACGCTGCGTGGCGACAATGGCGTTTCCGAGCCGTCGAAACGATAGCAATCGTGAATGATCTGAGCGGTCGGCTCCTTGGCCCAGGGAACCGGACGCAAGGTGGTGGCGTCGGGCGTCAGGACCATGTCCCCATCGGCCACCGAGGTGAAGTCCTTTTCCGGGTAGTCACCGGTGACGGTCATGGTCAGCACCGCTTCCGGCAGGCGCAAACCCACGGCAGGGTTGTACTTGTGGCGAGGCACGATCTTGCCACGCGCCTGCCCGGCCATGTCGGGGATCAGGCACTCCACTTCGGTGATGCGATGCTCATCCATCCATTGCTGGATGTAGGCAGGATCATGCGGAACCGTTGACTGCGTCATAAGTCTGAATGAAAGTCGGGATGACATACTGTAAGCGTTTGACTGGCTGTTCATGCAACCGCTTGCACGCAGGGACATGGAGCCGCTTTTCATGGCCCTCATGCCCCTGAGCATGACACCGAGACTTGTTCAAGAACCGATCAGCCCCTACCATGGAGGCTGTTGAGTTGGAAGGAATTGCCATGATTGCGAAATTGCCCATGATCCGCATCAAGCGAAGTCGGCCCATGGAGCCTGCTGCCGTGATGAACCACCTGATGTTCGTCACCCTGGCATTTTTCATGATCCAGCAACAACTGATTGCCCCATCGCCGGCGATGAGCAGCGGCCCCTGGGTGGCTCAGGCGCTGCACTACCAACCACGAACCCCGCCTCCGATGCTCGATCCGGAGCAAATCTACACCGAAGAAATGGCGGCGGAGTAGACATCGGGTAAACAAATTCGCTACCATAGCGGTCATTCATTCACCGACTGTGAAGTATGGCCGACAAAAAACATCTCGACGCCCTGCGCATCTACTGGAAAGAGCACAAAGCCTTTCCGTCCATGGCCAAGCTGGCTGATGTTCTGGGCTTGGCGTCTTCTGGCGGTGTGTTCAAGGTGGTTGGTCGCCTGTGCGATGCCGGTTATCTTGAAAGGGTAGACGGCCGCATTGCTCCCACACCTGCTTTCTTTGCCCTGCCTGTCATGGGTAAGGTGAGGGCTGGCCTGCCCCAGGAAGAGGACCAGACATCGGGTCTTGAAATGGTTGGGGTGGAAGACTATCTGATCCGTCACCCCGATCGGACCGTGTTCTGTCGGGTGCGTGGCGACTCCATGAAAGATGCCGGTATGCTGGATGGCGACATGTTGGTGGTGGAACGGAACCGCCCCACCAAATCCGGCGATGTGGTGGTGGCCTTGGTGGACAACGAAATGACGGTGAAATACCTGTTTCCCGTCAAAGGCGGTAACGGCTGGGTCCTGAAACCGGCCAATCCGGACTACCCAGACATCATGGCACATCAGTCCCTGGAAGTGCTGGGCGTGGTGGTCGGGGTGTTCCGCCGACTCTGATCCGACGGCCTAACGACGCTGAGTGCGCCGAAAATCCCATGGCGCCATGGGGTTCGGGTCCGCCCACAGACCTCTTTGCTCTTGTCGCGCTTGTTGCTCAGCAGCCGCATAGGCACGGCGCTGCTCGGGTGTCTGCTCTCTTGCGTAGTGCCGGTAATGCCAGGCCATACCGGCCTGGACCATGCGCAAATTGATGTCTTCACCGTCGCGATAGATCACGCCCACCACCCGATCAAAGCGATCGATTTTGTCAACTGCCACCTCCACCTCCTGCTGATGGACCAGGGCCGCCAGATATTGGCGGGCACGTTGCCCAAAGGCTTGCCGACTTTCAGGCGCATCAATACCCTGCAACCTGATGCGATGTGTCGTCTGGTCTGCATCTAGCACCGTGACGGTATCTCCGTCTGCCACGGCCACGACGCGTCCCTGAAGGGACGATAGCTGTTCACTCGCATTGACCTGGAAGGACAGCGCGAGAACCAGCCAAACACACAGGAAATGACGCAACAGCATGGGCCTCGGGATACGCATGTAGAAAGCAAAAAGCCCGGATGACCGGGCTTTTTGCTTTCATGATTTGGGGTGGCTGATGGGACTCGAACCCACGACAACAGGAATCACAATCCTGGACTCTACCAACTGAGCTACAGCCACCGAAGACCTACATTATAGCCTGAAGCCGGCCTGATTTCAGGAAGAGGACGTGGTTCGGGTGGCCAGAATCTGTACATTGAAGCGGGCGCGCAGGGCCTGAAGGTAAGCATCTATTTCCGCTTGACCCCACAGATCAGCCAACTGACCACGCTCCAGGCTGGCTTGCACTGCATCGGGCGCCTCACGCGGCAATACGCGATTGACGCGAACCACCATGACACCTTCAGGGCCGAGATCCGCCTGAGTCCAGGCCACCGTCGACGGACCAGCGTTGGCCGACAGCGCTGCAGTCAGTGCCGGTGCCGGCAAATTTTGATCCTCCAGTCGGGAAATCACCACGGCTGATTGAAGGGCAGGCGCTGCACCGTCACGCCACGCTGTGAGGCGCTCTTGCGCCTCGGTACGCGCTTTTTCCAGCGAACGTTGCTGAATCAGACGCTCGCGCACGTCGCTGCGAACCTCATCCAGGGTTTGAAGACGTGATGGGCGGTACTCGATCACGCGTGCTGAAACCAGCCGGTTGGCACCGACCTCAATGGCTTCGATATTGCGCTGCTGACGAATGGAATCAGGGGAAAACAACGACTGCAGCACGCGGGGATGCGCAAGCACTGCATCGCGGCCTGCATCAAGCGGACCGGTACGCAGAACGCCATTGGCACGTGCAATCGTCAATCCCAGAGCTTCAGCGGCGGGCGTCAAGGCATCCGATTCCTCGAAGACCCGGTTGCTGAACTCTTCCGCAGCAGCGGCAAACTGCCGCTGGGCCTGCTGCTGCCGCAATTCCTGTTCAAGCCGTGGTCGAGCGGACTCGAACGACTCGACGGGTGGTTGACGAATGTCTGTCAACTGGATGATGTGAAAGCCGAATTCGGTTTCCACCACATCGGAAATCGCATCGCGCTCGAGGGCAAACACCGCATCCTCAAAGGGGCGTACCATGGCGCCACGTGCAAAGAAATCCAGATCTCCGCCCATGACCGCCGATCCTGGGTCCTGGGAACGGGTGCGGGCCAACTCTGCGAATCGCTCGGGCGAGGCACGTAACTCCGCCAGCAGGCTTTCCGCCTCTGCACGAACAGTGGCTCGCTCAGCGGCGGTCGACCCTGGTTCCACGGTCAAAAGGATATGACTGGCGCGGCGCTGCTCCAGAAAAGACTGGTTGGCCAGGTTTTGCTCGTAAAAGACTCGCAAATCCGATTCACTGACTGACACGCGGCTGACCATGGCCGCCAGATCCAGGACCAGATACTCCACATCCATCTGCTCAGGCGACTGAAACAACTGCGGATTGCGGTCGTAGAAGGCCTGAATGTCATCGTCCGAGGCTTGGACGGCAGCTCGGAAGTCGACGGGGCGGAAATGCGCCACCTGCACTTCACGTCGCTCAAAGAATGCATCCAGGGCGGGATTGGCCACCGTCGGCGTCAGGAAGACGGAACCCGAAATGGCTGACATGACCTGACGCCGCGACAGATCGGCACGAACGGCCGCCTCGAACATTTCTGGCGTCATGCCCTGAGCACGTAGCAGTTGCTGATAACGCTCAACATCCAGTGTGCCATCGGGTCGGCGCAAGGAAGCGATGGTCGGGTCTTGCGTCAATTCAAGCGCCAGGCGCTGGTCCGTGGCGATCAGGAGACCCTGCTCGGCGGCAAGTGCCACCACACGTTCATTGACCAGCCTCTCGAGTGTGGCGAAGCGACTGGCTTCATTGTCCAGCAGGCTGCGCTCGATTCCCGGCATGGACGCCACCAGACGGTCGATTTCATTGCGGTGGGCCGCATCCCATTCCTGGCGCGTGATGTCGGTGCGGCCCACCTTGGCCACGATATCGCGGTTTTCGCGCAGGTTGCTGTAGCCCTCCACCCCGACCAAAACAAAAGCAGGGATGATCAACACCAAGAGGACACCCATCAAAAGCTTGATGTTGCTGCGAAAAAAGTCAAACATGTGTGCGCTGCCTGAAACAGAAAAGGCGAACTGGTGTTCGCCTTTGCCATGGGTGGGTGGTGGGTGCTAACGGGATCGAACCGCTGACCTACGCCTTGTAAGGGCGCCGCTCTACCAGCTGAGCTAAGCACCCCACCGAAACCGGAAAACCGTTACTTACTGGATGGCATCCTTGAATGCCTTGCCAGGACGAAACTTCGGCATTCTAGCCGCTTTGATCTTGATTGCAGAACCCGTGCGGGGATTTCTTCCCGTTCGAGCCGCTCTTTCCGCAACGGAAAAAGAACCAAACCCCACCAGCGAAACCGAGTCGCCCTGCTTGAGCGCGCCTTCAATCGCCTCAATGGTCGCGTCAAGCGCCCGGGCAGCGGATGCTTTGGACAGATCGGCGCGCTCAGCGATGGCCTCGACCAACTCGGCTTTATTCATGGGGTCTCCTCATCCATTTGGTATTGATTCGAACGATTCTACACACGTATGAGGGAGGCAATACCACGACCCATGTCCATGGTAGTTGCCCGACCACCCAGGTCGGGCGTTCTAGGCCCGCCCTCACTGGGGTCCAGTGCGGTTTCGATGGCCCCCATGATCGCATCGTGTGCTTCGCGATAGCCCAGGAAATCCAGCATCATGGCACCGCACCAGATTTGACCGATCGGGTTCGCAATGCCCTTGCCCGCAATGTCCGGGGCCGACCCGTGCACCGGCTCGAACAGCGAAGGATGCTGCCGCGTGGGATTGAGGTTGGCGCTGGGCGCAATGCCGATGGTGCCCGTGCAGGCGGGGCCCAGATCGGACAGGATGTCGCCGAACAGGTTGCTGGCCACCACCACGTCGAAGTGGTCGGGGCGCTGCACGAAGTGGGCGGTGAGAATGTCGATGTGGAACTTGTCCACGACCACTTCGGGGTAGGCCTTGGCCATCTCGGCCACGCGCTCGTCCCAGTAGGGCATGGTGATGGCAATGCCGTTGCTCTTGGTGGCGCTGGTCAGGTGTTTCTTGGGACGGCTTTGAGCCAGCTCGAAGGCGAACTTCAGCACACG
>JAUVYR010000018.1 GCA_030602985.1 Burkholderiales bacterium | reverse complement strand
TTTTACGAGGTGAACCATGAGTGCAGTTGCTGAATCCATTGACGTCGATATCCCGGCCCCGCTGGTGTTTACGGACAGTGCTGCGGCCAAGGTGGCTGATCTGATCGCTGAAGAAGGCAACCCAGACCTGAAGCTGCGCGTGTTTGTGCAAGGTGGCGGCTGTTCAGGCTTTCAGTACGGCTTCACCTTTGACGAAGTGGTCAATGAAGACGATACCGAAATGACCAAAAACGGTGTTTCTTTGCTGATCGACGCCATGAGTTACCAGTATCTGGTGGGCGCCGAAATCGACTACAAGGAAGATTTGCAGGGTGCTCAGTTCGTGATCAAGAATCCCAACGCCACCACCACCTGTGGTTGTGGTTCCAGCTTCAGCACCTGAATTCGGCGGCTCGGCCCTGTTCAGGCTGGGTACAAAGCGCCCAGTATCCGGGTTCCTGATGCGCCTGTAACAGCCGGCAGGTTTCCGGTTCCCCCATGTATGTGTCGTCTGGCTAGCCACGCAAATGCGGCTGGCTCGACCCACTGGGAGGGCCACCCCAGTTCGTCACTGGGTAAGACCAATACATTCACCAGCTCAGCTTCGAGCATCTGCATGATCTGCAGATTTTTACTACCACCTCCGCAAACGACCAATTCGGTCAGCGGTGTCGTGCCCCACGGTTGTTTTTTCAGCATCGTAACGATGCTCTTGGCTGTGAGTTGAGCCAAAGTCGCTTGTACATCTGCTGGGGTCAACAACGGCAACCCCTGCAATTGATTCTGCAGCCAGCTCAGGTGGAATTCATCACGCCCGGTGCTCTTGTGTCCGGCTTTATTGAAAAACGGATGTGCGAGCAAGCGTGATAGTAGTATGGGGTCAGGAGTGCCTGTCGCACCCCAGGCACCATCCTGATCGAACGGTTGGCCGGTGTGGAGTTGACACCAGCTATCCAGCAGGACATTGCCAGGTCCGGTATCCAGCCCATTGACGGCCCCATCGGAAGGCAGGGTCGTGATGTTTGCCATGCCACCGATATTGACCACGGCGCGCGAACGCCCAGGAGCGGCAAATATGGCTGCATGAAAAGGGGGGACCAAGGGGGCTCCCTGACCACCCGCAGCCAGATCACGGCTGCGAAAATCCGCCACAACTGGGATATGAGTCAACTCGGCGAGCAGCGCGGGTTGGTTCAGCTGCCATGTGTATGGGTGAGAAGTGGCCAGGCTGGGTGGCTGGTGTCGGACAGTCTGGCCGTGACTGCCTATGGCTCGTATCTGTTCGGGTATCAGCCCCGTTTGGGTCAGCAGTGAACGACAAATCTGGGCATAGAGCTCAACAAGCTCATGCGACGCAATGGCTGCACGGTGCAGTTCGTTGTCACCGGGTTGATTCAGGCTCAGGAAGGCCTGACGTAAGGCATCGGAATAGGGCAAAAATCCGGCGGCCAATACATGGGGTGCTTCGCTCTCGAAATCAACCAATACCCCATCCACACCATCCAGAGAGGTGCCAGACATCAGGCCGATGTAGATATCCGGCATCACAGATTCGCCGGGATTAGTCCGCGCTGGCCTGAACGATCGTGGCAGCAGAGGCCAGCTTCAGTTTCATTTCCTGAGCAGCCAGCTCGAACGCTGGGCGGAAACGAGCAGCCAGAGGCTCGCTACCACCCCCTTCGCGCGCCAGCAGGAGAGGATCACGATGAACCCCGTTGCGGCGATATTCGAAATGGAGGTGTGGCCCTGTGCAGGTACCTGTACAGCCGACCTGGCCAATGTTGTCACCCTGGCTCACGCGTTGGCCCTTGCGGACGTCGATGCGGTGCAAGTGTGCGTAGACGGTGGTGATGTTGTTCCGGTGCTGAATGAAGACGACATTGCCGAAGCCACGCTGCCAGCCAGCAAACTGGATGGTGCCATCGCCCACGGTCCGGACAGGCGTACCCGTGGGCGCGGGGAAGTCAACGCCCAAATGGGGGCGCAGACTGCCGTGAACGGGATGGAAGCGCATGCCAAAGCCGCTGCTGATCCGAGAAAAGGCCAGTGGTGAAGCGAGGAAGGCACGGCGTGTACTTTCACCATCAAACGTGTAATAGCCGCCTCGATGGCCAGGAGGTTCGAACCACAGCACTTGGTGAGACTTGCCGCGATTCACGAATTCAGCGCTCAACAAACGACCGTATCGGAGCAGTTCACCGTCTGCTTCCAGCGCTTCATACACCACGCTGAACGTGTCGCCCGAACGCAGGTCGCGACGGAAATCGATGCTGCCTGAAAACAGATCGGCCAACTGCGAGGCGATGCTGTCTGGGAGGCGGGCGGCGTCGGTCGCGGCAAAAAGTGAGGTCCGCACGGTGCCGCTGCTCAAGCGGATGGATCGTGTGAATTCACCCGCTTCGATGCGGGCTTCGAAGGTTGCGTCGCCTCGCTGGACCACGAGGCGATTGAAGGTGTCGGCTGAGTCATTGGTCAACCAGCGGGCGGTCAATCTCACCAGTTGATGGTTGTCATCGGTCTCCGCCGTGACGAGCTTGCCAGGACGGCCCCGCAGCAGCTCGGCGGCGGTCGGATCACGGCGTAGGAATTGCTGAGCTTCAGCATCCTGAACACCCAGCCGCGACAGCAGGGTTTGTACGGTATCGTCCCGACGAGTGACGTCGCTTCTGAAGAGAATGAACGGTACGGGAGCATCCAGGGCGGTCGGCGCTGATGCGACAGCCAGGGCGTTATGCGGCACGCTCTCGACCAGCTGGCGCACAGGCATGTTTTCCAGTTCTGCGTCGACAGGTGCCACACCAAACGCGGTCACACCCGTACCGAGCAATACGAGCCCGAGCGCCGACATGACCCGCTTGGGATGCCTTTTCAGGATGAGCTTGATCTGTAGGGTCAGTTCGTTCATGCAAAAAAAACTCGACGCCGCTGTGACTGGAGTGTGCACAATGGCGAATTCTGAAGGAAGTCAAGCATCGAATGACGCGCAAACATGCATGACACACTCATGCAAAATACGGGCCAGCTGACGATTTCTTGATAACTAACTCACTAGTATAAACCCACCCCCCCGATCAGACAACCGTGATTACCCTGATGAATACGCCCGCTTCTCTCCCTTCTCCTGATCCTGCTGCGCTTTCTGATGGGGTTCAGCAGTCCCTGGCTGTGACCCGTCGAGGTTGCGAAGAGTTGATTCCTGAAGCGGATTGGGTCCGGAAATTGCAAAAAAGTGAAGCATCGGGCCAACCCTTGCGCATCAAGCTGGGGTTGGATCCAACCGCGCCAGACATCCACATCGGCCATACGGTCGTGCTCAACAAGATGCGGCAGCTGCAGGATCTCGGCCATCAGGTGATCTTTCTCATCGGGGATTTCACCAGTCTGATTGGGGATCCATCCGGACGCAACAACACACGCCCCCCCCTGACTGCCGAACAGATCAAGATCAACGCAGAGACATACTACAAGCAAGCCAGCCTGGTGCTGGATCCCAGCAAGACCGAGATTCGTTACAACAGTGAGTGGTCACTTCCACTGGGCTCGATGGGCATGATCCAGCTCGCGGCCAAGTACACCGTGGCCCGCATGATGGAGCGCAATGATTTCCATCAACGCTTCACGGCGGGTACGCCCATTTCGGTGCATGAGTTTCTCTACCCGCTCATGCAGGGATATGACTCTGTGGCGCTCAAAAGCGACCTGGAACTGGGCGGGACAGACCAGAAGTTCAACCTGCTGATGGGGCGTCACCTGCAGGCGGAATATGGTCAGGAACCCCAGTGCATCCTGACGATGCCTTTGCTGGTCGGGCTGGATGGTGTCGACAAGATGTCGAAATCCAAGAACAACTACATCGGCATCACGGAAGATGCCAACACCATGTTTGCCAAGGTGTTGTCCATCAATGACGACCTGATGTGGGATTGGTATACCTTGCTGTCTTTCCGCTCGGAGGCCGACATTCACGCAATGAGACAGGCCGTGCGTGAAGGGGCCAACCCGAAGGACGCCAAGGTGGCGCTCGCCAAGGAGATCACTGCGCGTTTCCACAGTCTGGAAGCCGCCAATCGAGCTGAGCAGGATTTTATCAACCGCAGCAAAGGTGGCGTGCCTGACGAAATCCCCGAAATAGGACTGTCGCTGGGCGACGATGGCGTGACGCTGGGTATCGGTGCCCTGCTCAAGCAGTCGGGACTGGCGCCTTCCACCAGCGAGGCCAACCGCCTCATTGAAGGGGGGGGGGTCCGCATCGATGGGTCGCCAGTGAGTGACAAGGGCCTGCGGCTGAAGGCAGGCACCTATGTGGTGCAGGTGGGCAAGCGCAAGTTTGCCCGAGTCACCTTGGCCTGACCCACCGCCCTCCTATTCCTGCACCCCTCATGCAAGCCAGCCTCCTGCGACGACTCACGCCCAAGCGCCTGTTGCTGGTGTCGGTGGCCGTGGCGCTGCTGACGATACTCCTGAAGACGGCGGCCTGGTGGGTCACTGGTTCTGTCAGTCTGCTGTCTGATGCGCTGGAGTCTTTGGTGAACCTGGCGGGTGCCACCTTCGGCCTGATGATGGTGACCGTCGCCGCGCGACCGGCTGATGAAGACCATCCATTTGGTCATCACAAGGCCGAGTATTTTTCAGCGGGTTTCGAGGGCCTGCTGATCATCGTGGCGGCCCTGGTCATCATGGGGATGGCGATCGGCCGACTGATGGAGCCCCAGCCCCTGGAGCAACTCAACTGGGGGATGGGTTTGTCGCCACTGAGCGCTGTGCTGAACGGCGCGTTGGCGTGGGTCATGCTTCAGGCGGCTCGATGGCACCGGTCGATGGCTCTGGAAGGCGATGCCAGGCATCTGTTCACCGACGTGTGGACGTCAGCGGGTGTGCTGGCCGGGCTGGTGCTGGTCATGCTGACCGGGTGGCTGTGGCTGGATGCCCTGGTCGCTATCGCGGTGGCTCTGAATATTCTGCGTGAGGGTGTTCGACTCGTCTGGACATCTTCACAGGGTTTGATGGATGGCGCTTTGGAACCGACCAGTCTGGCCGCGATTCAGCAGGCCTTGGCCCGATTCGAACAGGGTGGTGCTGAGAACACCGTGCGTTTTGATCACCTGCAAAGCCGGCGGGCGGGGCAACGTTGTTTTGTGAGCGTGCACATGCATCTGCCTGCCGTCTGGTCACTTGGCCAAGCCGACGCTTTCAGGGCTCAGGTGGAGCAGGCCTTGATACACGCTGTGCCGGGCCTGCACGCGACGATCCAGTTATTACCCCTGAACAAGGAGCCCGCTTCTGCGGAGGAGGTGCCGGCGTCATGAAAGCCGTGTTGCAGCGGGTCCGCGAGGCCCGTGTGGTGGTGGACGGTGCTGTGATCGGCCAGATCGACCAGGGTCTGCTGGTGCTGTTGTGCGCTGAGCAGGGGGACACCCCTGCCGTAGCCGACCGCTTGCTGGCCAAGGTGCTGAAGCTGCGTATCTTCGCCGACGAGGCCGGCAAGATGAACCGCAGCGTGCAGGACGTGGGCGGTGGCTTGCTGGTGGTCAGCCAGTTCACCCTGGCCGCCGATGTGTCGGGGGGCAACCGGCCTAGTTTCACCGGAGCGGCAGCGCCCGAGGAAGGCCGCCGCCTGTACGAGTATTTCGTGGCGCAGGCCCGCGCGGCGCATGCCGTGGTGCAGACGGGGCAGTTTGCCGCCGACATGCAGGTGCATCTCGTTAATGACGGCCCGGTGACCATTCCTCTTGAGTTCTCGGGCGGATAATCCCCCGATGAAAGCCTCTGACACTGCCGCGGCCAACGCCGCCTTCGCCAGCCTGCCGCTGGCCCCCGCCACCCTCGACAACCTGGCCCAACTGGGCTACACCGCCATGACTGCCATCCAGGCGGCCAGTTTGCCGCTGGCCTTGGCGGGCCAGGATGTGATTGCCCAGGCCAGCACCGGCAGTGGCAAGACTGTGGCGTTGGGCCTGCCACTGGTGCAAAAGCTGGACCCGACCCTGTGGCAGGCGCAAGCGCTGGTGCTGTGCCCCACCCGCGAACTGGCCGACCAGGTGACCGCCGAAATCCGCAAGCTGGCGCGGGCAGTGGGCAATATCAAAGTGGTGACGCTGTGTGGCGGCGTGGCCCTGCGCGGGCAAACCCTGAGCCTTGAGCACGGCACGCATGTGGTGGTGGGCACGCCTGGCCGCATCCTGGACCACCTGGAGCGCGGCAGCCTGAGCCTGGACGCCGTGCGAACCCTGGTGCTGGACGAAGCCGATCGCATGCTCGACATGGGCTTCTTTGACGACATCGAGAAAGTGACGCGCCGTTGCCCGCCGCAACGCCAGACACTGCTGTTTTCGGCCACCTATCCCGATGGCATTGCCCAGTTGGCCGCGCAGTTCATGCGCCAGCCGCACACCGTGAAGGTGCAGACCCAGCACGATGCCGGCAAGATCCACCAGGTGTTTGTGGAAGTGACAGATACCGGACGCCTTCATGCGGTCTCGCAGGTGCTCAACCACTTTCGACCTGAATCCACGCTGGCGTTCTGCAACACCAAGCAGCAATGCCGCGACCTGGTGGCGGTGCTGCAGGCCCAAGGTTTCAGCGCACTGGCACTGTATGGCGAACTGGAGCAGCGCGAGCGCGACCAGGTGCTGGTGCAGTTTGCCAACCGCAGTTGCTCGGTGCTGGTGGCCACTGATGTGGCGGCCCGGGGCATCGACATTGCCCAATTGGCCTGCGTGATCAATGTGGATGTGACGCCCGACCCCGAGGTGCATGTGCACCGCATAGGCCGCACCGGGCGTGGTGACGCCGAAGGCCTGGCGGTGACTCTGGCCAGCCTGGACGAGATGGGGAGTGTCGGACGCATCGAGCAGTTGCAGGGCCGTGAATCCCGCTGGACGCCTTTGGCCAATTTGCCCGCCGCCAGCGCCTCGCCTTTGCGAGCGCCCATGGCCACGCTGCATATCGTGGGTGGGCGCAAGGAAAAAATCCGTGCTGGCGATGTGCTGGGTGCGCTCACCGGGGAGGCGGGTTTTGCCAAGGAACAGATCGGCAAGATCAACGTGAACGAGTTTTCCACCTACGTGGCGGTGGATCGTGACATTGCCCATGCGGCGGTGCAACGGCTGTCAGCCGGGCGCATCAAGGGGCGGAGTGTGAAGGTGCGGCTGATGTGAAGAAACAGATTCAGTAGGGATTCGGCAGCCCCAACCCGGCAAGAATCTCGATTTCCCGGGCCTCCATGGCCTCGGCGTCGGCTTCGCTGGTTTCATGGTCCCAACCCTGGGCGTGCAGCGCGCCATGCACCAGCAGGTGGGCGTAGTGCTGCTGCAGGGTTTTGCCCTGTTCGGCGGCTTCGCGGGCCACCACGGGGGCGCACAACACCCGGTCGGCCTTGACCGCGGGGTCTTGGGCGTAGTCGAAGGTCAGCACGTTGGTGGCGTAGTCTTTTTGGCGGTAGTCGCGGTTCAGGGCCTGGCCTTCCTCGGCGTCCACAATGCGCACGGTGAATTCGCCATCGGCATCGAGCGCGTGGCGTAGCCAGCGGGCCACTTTGTGGCGGGGCAAGGCGGCGCGGTGCGGGGCCGGGTCCGAAAGGTGTGAAAACTGCAGCGACAGAGTGAGTTGGGGCAGGGCCATGCTCAGTCCTTCGGTCCGGATTTGTCGTAAGCGTCCACAATGCGGGCCACCAGCGGGTGGCGCACCACATCAGCGCTGGTCAGGCGGTTGAAGGCGATGCCTTTGACGCGCTTGAGCACGCGCTCGGCGTCGATCAAGCCGCTAAGCTGAGTGCGTGGGAGGTCGATCTGGCTCACATCGCCAGTGACCACGGCCTTGCTGCCGAAGCCGATGCGGGTGAGGAACATTTTCATCTGCTCGGGCGTGGTGTTTTGCGCCTCATCCAGAATCACGAACGAGTGGTTGAGCGTACGCCCGCGCATGAAGGCCAGTGGGGCAATTTCGATCTGCTGACGCTCGAAGGCTTTCTGCACCTTGTCGAAGCCCATGAGGTCGTACAGCGCATCGTACAGCGGGCGCAGGTAGGGGTCGACCTTCTGGGCCAGATCGCCGGGCAAAAAGCCCAGGCGCTCACCGGCTTCCACGGCCGGGCGCGTGAGCACGATTTTCTGCACGGCGCTGCGCTCCAGGGCGTCCACCGCGCAGGCCACGGCCAGGTAGGTTTTGCCGGTGCCCGCGGGGCCAATGCCGAAGGTGATGTCGTGGGTGGCCATGTGGGCCAGGTAGCGCTTCTGGTTGGCGGTGCGGCCCTGCACGTCGCCGCGCTTGGTTTGCACCACCACGGCGTCGACCCCTTCGTCGGGCAGGGCGGTGTCGCCGCTGAGCATGAGCTGTACCTGCTCAGCCGGAATGGGTGCACGCGCCATTTCATACAGGGCCTGGATGACTTCCATGGCCTGCTGGGCTTTGGCCTTGGGGCCTTCGACGCGGAACTGCTCGAAGCGGTGCGCGACCTTGACCTGCAGCGCGGCCTCGATGGTGCGCAGGTGGGCGTCCATGGGGCCGCACAGGTGCGACATGCGCACATTGTCGGGCGGGGTGAAAGTGTGGCGAAGAATCAAACCGATAATCCAATAAAAAGGAATATTCCAATGATAGGCAAGTTGACCGGTACCCTGGTGGAAAAAAATCCCCCGCAGATCCTGATCGAGTGCCACGGCGTGGGCTACGAGGTGGATGTGCCCATGAGCACGTTCTACCATCTGCCGGCCCATGGTGAAAAGGTGGCGTTGCTGACGCACTTTGTGGTGCGTGAGGATGCGCAGATTTTGTATGGATTTGCCACGCCTGCGGAACGTGAGGCCTTTCGGCAATTGATCAAGATCACCGGCGTGGGGCCACGCACGGCGCTAGGCATTTTGTCGGGCATGAGCGTGCAGGATTTGGCGCAGGCGGTGACGGCCCAGGAGGTAGGGCGGCTGGTGAAGGTGCCGGGCATCGGCAAGAAGACGGCCGAACGCCTGTTGCTCGAACTCAAAGGCAAGATCGGCGCCGATCTGGGGCCAATGGGGGCAGCGTTACAGGGTGATGCGCATGGTGACATTCAGCAAGCGTTACTGGCGTTGGGTTACAACGACAAGGAAGCCGCGGCAGCGCTTAAGGCCTTGCCGGTGGATGTGGGAGTCAGCGAGGGCATCAAGCTCGCGTTGAAGGCGCTGGCGAAGTAAGGCGTAACCGTCAAAGGCACATATGGCGATAGAAACCGACGACTTTGCTCCGGCACCCAAGCGCATGGTGTCTGCTGCGCCTGAAAACACCCGAGAAGAGGCGCTTGAGCGTGCGCTGCGCCCCAAGGGCCTGACCGAATATGTGGGCCAGGCCAAGGTGCGTGAGCAGCTGGAAATCTTCATCGGGGCGGCCAAGAAGCGGCAGGAGGCCCTGGATCATGTACTGCTGTTTGGGCCGCCTGGACTCGGTAAGACCACGTTATCGCACATCATTGCGCACGAATTGGGGGTCAACTTGCGGCAAACCAGCGGACCGGTGCTGGAAAAGCCCAAAGACCTGGCGGCCTTGCTGACCAATCTGGAGCCCAACGATGTGCTGTTCATCGACGAAATCCACCGCCTCAGCCCGGTCGTGGAGGAAATCCTCTACCCCGCGCTGGAGGACTACCAGATCGACATCATGATCGGCGAAGGGCCCGCAGCACGCAGCATCAAGCTGGATCTTCAGCCGTTCACCCTGGTGGGAGCCACTACCCGCGCCGGCATGCTCACCAACCCCCTGCGTGACCGTTTCGGGATCGTGGGGCGATTGGAGTTTTACACGCCAGACGAACTCGCCAGCATCGTGCGGCGCAGTGCCGGCCTGTTGAACGCCCCGATCGAGCCGGAAGGCGCATTTGAGATTGCCCGCCGTTCGCGTGGTACGCCGCGCATCGCCAACCGGCTGCTGCGCCGGGTGCGCGACTACGCCGAGGTCAAGGGCACCGGCACCATCACCCTGGAGATGGCCAACAAGGCCTTGGCGATGCTGGACGTGGACCCGCAGGGTTTCGACCTGATGGACCGCAAGCTGCTGGAGGCGGTGATCCACAAATTCGATGGCGGCCCGGTGGGGCTGGACAACATCGCCGCCAGCATCGGTGAGGAGCGAGACACCATCGAGGATGTGATCGAGCCCTATCTGATCCAGCAGGGCTACCTGCAACGCACACCCCGTGGTCGGGTGGCCACGCTGGCCGCGTTCCGTCATCTGGGTCTTCAACCCCCCTCTAGAGAAACGGGGCTCTTTGACGCGGGTCAGGCATGAGGGTTAGGTGTCAACTGAACGTTTCCTCCTGGCTGGTGCCTTCCAGGTGACTCACGTCGCCCCAGCCCACCAGGGTCAGGCCCTCTGGAGTCCAAAGCACCCGGTTGATGCCCGCGTTGGAAAGTGACCATGTGCGGGGTACCTGCAAATCGACCCGCGCAGCTGCCCGGTAAACGATATCCAGTACACCGCCATGTGCCACCACCACGATCTGCTCGCCGACATGACGTTCAGCCAGCTCGTGAAAGGTTTGCTCGACACGTGATTTCAAGTCCAGCAGCGATTCACCGCCGGGCGGGGCGAATCCCGGCACTCGGCGACGCCAGGCGTCCGTGATGTCGGGACTGCGCTCGGCCAGTTCAGCCCAGGTGTATCCCTGACACTCGCCGAAATGCCGTTCGCGCAGACCCGGGTGAAACTGCAATGGCTGCTGGTGATGCTGAGCCAAAGGCTTCGCGGTCTGTACAGCCCTTTGCAAATCACTGGTGTACACCGCTGCGATGGACTCATCGCGCAAGGCCTGGGCGGCCTGCGAGGCCTGCCAAAGCCCACGCTCGTTCAGGGGGATATCCAGCTGACCCTGGATGCGGGCCTCCTGGTTCCAGGCGGTTTCACCGTGGCGTATCGCCAGTATGCGGGTACATTGCACAAAAAGTCCTTCAAAATTGAGTTGTGACCCGATGCATTCAGCCTAGAATGGTATCGGCATAGCCCATTGCCCATGTCCAAGGAGTCATCATGACGGCATCCTCATTACAAAAAGACATCGACGAACGGACCAATCTGACCGGTTCCAACAAGTTCGAGATGCTGCTTTTCCGTCTGGGTCAGGCGCCTGGCAGTGACCGTTCGGAGCTGTTTGGCATCAATGTCTTCAAAATTCGCGAGATTGTGGCCATGCCTGCCGTCACAGCCATGGCCGGGGCTCCCCAGCATGTCATTGGCGTGGTGAACCTGCGGGGTCAGGTGATCCCCGTGATCGATCTGCCCGCCGTGGTGGGGTGTGTACCCAAGACGGGCCTGAACATCATGCTCGTCACGGAGTATGCCCGGACCACCCAGGCATTTGCCGCCGAGTCAGTGGAAGACATCGTTCGTCTGGATTGGAAACAGATTTTGTCTGCTGAAGAGTCCATGGCGCGGGGCTATGTCACCAGCATCGCCCGACTCGATGGTGACCAGAATTCAACGCGACTGGCCCAGATTCTCGATGTGGAATCCATTCTTCAGCGGATCCTGCCGAATACGGAAGTGGATGTGAAATCGGCGACGGTGGGCCCTCAGGTCAGCATACGCCCCGGCTCACTCGTGATTGCAGCTGACGACTCGTTCGTCGCCCGCAGCATGATCGAGCAGGAGCTCAAAGCGCTGCATCTGCCTTACGAGATGTACAAGAACGGCCAGGAGGCTTGGAATCGCATTCAGGCGATTGGAGCCGAGTGCCAGGCGTCTGGTCAGACTGTGAGTGAACGCATTGCCGTGGTCTTGACCGACTTGGAAATGCCGGAAATGGATGGTTTCACGCTGACACGCAACGTCAAGAAAGATGCCGCCATGCGGGGCGTTCCTGTGGTGATTCATTCATCCTTGACCGGCGACACCAATGAAAACCATGTGCGCAGTGCGGGTGCGGATGCGTACGTGGCCAAGTTCGCCGCAAGAGAGTTGGCCGATGTGTTGCGTCGGGTGCTGAATCAGTACACAACGGCAACGGCCTAACGACTCGCAGCGGGGCGGCGGGGCTTTTCAATCACCACCTGCCGTGTGCCTTTGGAAGCAAGCGGGAAACCGTTCAGCGCCGCTTCAACAAGGGCCTCTGTCAGGATGGGTGAGGCGTTCCAGGGGCCTTCCTGAGTGGCTTGGCTATCAAAGACAATCCGATAGGATCGAACATCCCTGATCTGGATCCGCAGCTCTCGCTCATGATGCAACGTCGGCATGCGGTGCAGCGCTGGCAACCAGACCACTTGGCCAGACCCCGTTACCACATAGTCCCGTCCAGGTAGTCCCCACAGAGGACCTGGGAAAAAAGGGTCTCCCCACGGGTCACGCCAAGTCCGCTGGTGCCGCCACATCAGCTGAATGACCCATTGCGCTTCGTCCTTCTCTCGGACGACTGTCGATCCCCATGCCTGCAGCCATTCGGTGGTCTGCGTTTCCAGTTGGGCCTGGATGGCGGCCTGTGTGTCCGTCTGTTGTGCGGGCGACCGCTCAAAAACAAACCGATCGCCCGGAACGGGGGTATGCTGGTTGTCCCAATCGGTGTGGGTCTGCACGGTGTGCTCAAGGCGCATCACATGGCCACACCCGGTCAGCAACAGGCATAAGGCCAGAAGCCAACCGCCACGCCAGCGAATGGGTGTATGACGAACGCCCAGGACGTACAGAGAATGAATCATTCGACCGATAAAGGAACCTTGATCTGCATGGGTAGAGAGGAAGTCTGGAGCAAGGGTTCCGCGTCGAAGGCGGTGTCGCCGTTGTTGTCGGCCACGCCAGTCGTGTGCAGGGTCTCGAAGGGGAACAGCTGGCGATCCATCAAGTGGCTGGGCACGACGTTCTGCAGCGATTTCAGCATGTTGTCGAGGCGACCGGGGAATTTCTTGTCCCACTCGCGCAGCATGTTGCCCACCTGTACACGCTGCAGGTTGTCCTGGCTGCCACACAGCGTGCAGGGGATGATGGGGTATTGCTGCACTTCAGCCCACCGGATGATGTCCTTTTCGGCCACATAGGCCAGTGGGCGAATCACCATGAATTCGCCGTTGTCGCTGACCAGCTTGGCCGGCATGCCCTTGAGCTTGGCGCCGAAGAACATGTTCAGGAACAAGGTCTGGAGCATGTCATCGCGGTGGTGCCCCAGTGCGATCTTGTTGCAGCCCAGCTCGCGTGCCACCCGGTACAGAATGCCCCGGCGCAAGCGGCTGCACAGGCTGCACATGGTTTTGCCTTCCGGGATCACTTTTTTCACCACGCTGTAGGTGTCCTGCGTTTCGATATGAAACGGCACGCCCAGCAGACTGAGGTAGTTGGGCAACACGTCTGCCGGGAAGCCTGGCTGCTTCTGATCGAGGTTGACGGCCACCAGCTCGAAGTCGATGGGCGCGCGCTGCTTGAGTTTCATCAGGATATCGAGCAGGGTGTAGCTGTCCTTGCCGCCCGACAGGCAGACCATGACCTTGTCACCAGCCTGGATCATCTGGTAGTCATTGATGGCTTCGCCGACTTGACGGCAGAGGCGCTTTTCGAGTTTGTGGTCTTCGCGCTCGATCTTGAAGGCCTTTTTGGCTTCTGCGGGGTCTTGCACAGGTGTGTCAGTTGTCATGTCATGTCCTTCAGGAGTCACCACTGCCCGCTTTCCATGCGGATGGCCACTTCACAGTCGTCAAAAATCTCGAGTTTGGCAATCTTGACGCGCACACCGATCACGCCGGGCAATTGCATGAGCCGATGAGCCAGCTTGCCGATCAGGCTCTCCAGCAAGTTCACGTGTTCGGCGGTGCATTCGTCGATGATGATCTGACGCACCTTGCGGTAGTCGAGCACATGGCTGATGTCGTCGTCGTGCGGCATCAGCGGCTGGGTACCCTGATTCAGCTCGGCATCCACCTGTATCGGCTGCGGGCCGGTTTTTTCATGATCCAGGATACCCAGGTTGGCATTGAAACGCAGGCCGGTGAGGGTGAGGATCTGGGTGCCAGCCAGGGCAGGACCTTTGCTCACCAAGCGTGTGGAATATGCAGTCATGTCGTTTGCCGTGCAGGTGAATCTACAGATGGAGGCTTCACGAGAAACACTTCAACACCGACTGACTCACAGTCTGGATACACGTCCGGCTTGCAGGTGGACAACCGTACCGCGTGAACACCTGGGTGAGCCAGAATCGCTTTGGCGAGATCGTCGCACAGCGTTTCCTGAAGCGAGATGTGTCCCCGCCGGATTCGTTCGGCAACGACCCCGCGAATGAAATCGTAGTCCACCACTTCGTCAATATGGTCCGATCGGGGCTGAGTATGAGCCAATGGGACGTAAACATCGACATCGATCCAGATTCGCTGGGGGTGGATCAGTTCGAAATCATGAATCCCGATTCGCACCAGAACTTCATGACGACGAATGAACAGGCGGCGAAAATGCTGCGCATCAAGCACCGGAGAGACAGGATTAAAGGTCATGGAGTTGCTTTCAGCCATTGATCCACTTTGAACATCACGTCCTGATCCAGCGGCACCAGATGCTGTCCGTTGTCAACCTGAATGGTCGCTCCGTTGATCGAGGGGGTCGAGGCCACAAAGACACACGTTTTGGCCACATCAGCAGGATCAATCCGCCGCCTGAGCAAATTCACGCGACTCGCGATGTCAAAGTTGTCTGGGCTTTGGGGGCCACTCAAAAACATCAGGCCCGGTGCGACACCGCAAACCCGGATGCGAGGAGCCAATGCTTGAGCCTGCAATGCCACGGCACGCTCCAGAGCCAGCTTCGACAACGTGTAGGAGAAGTAATCCGGATTCAGGTTGAACACCTTCTGATCCAGAATATGGATGATGCAGGCGTCTGTGGGCGGTTGATCCTGATGCTGCTGGGCCAACGCCTGCCCCAGGAACATGGGCGCGATCAGATTCACATCCAGTTGCCGTCTGGTCGTTGATGCCGAGAAATCCGACCCCTGATCGGGCTCAAATGTGGAGGCGTTGTTGACCAAGGCAGTCAAAGGACCAGACCTTTCAGCGATGTGGTTCATCATGGACTGCATGTCCTCGGTTGAAGCCAGATCCGCTTGAACCAGCTGTATAGGCAAACCTTCGCTGTTCAATTCTGCGGAAAGCTGCTCGGCCGCGGCTCTGGAGTGCTGGTAATGACACCAGACATTCCATTGATTTCTTGCAAAATGTCGGACCAGCTCGGCACCCAGCCGTTGAGCACCACCGGTCACCAGGACTTGTTTAAGCATCACTCAAAAGACCTTCACTCATTCCACGAATAAAAAAACTCAGATCCTGTTCGAAATACAAACGGTGGGCGGGTTCCAGTAGAAAATCTTCATGCAGCAGCTTGATGAATACAAAGCCTGTGGTTTTTTGATCTGGTGAAAGGATCGGGTTTTCATTCAGGATGTAACCTTCCTGATGAGCGCCAATCAGACAGTTCTTGTATTTGAAATGATCTTTCAGATCATTGCTGGACAAGCGATCCTGATGGGAAGAAAAACCTGGAATCCAGAAAATCACATTGACCTTTTTGACATTCAGTTCGATGCGTATGTCAAAAGTCTGAATTTCCTGATTTTTATTTTTCAGATGAAGGGTGTAGTCGCAAATAAAATCCGTGCATCGTAAAGTCAGATCGGTCAATATCCCGTCGCTGTGATTGAAGTTTTCGCGGATGGCCTGAGGCAGTTCTTTTTCAAGGACATTTTTGGTCAGGAGCCGCAGTTTTCGGGTGCCACCATCATTGAAAACCAGCCCAAGAACCAACAGCCCGACAGGGATGGCCACCGTTAAAATGGAAACCCCTGAGGTGATGGCATCTTTATCTCTTTCCCACATGCCAAACAACAATAAAAACAGGGCATTCAACAAGGCCAGCAACATCACGCCAGCGAGGATCATTTTGGCGAAACCAGGCAAGGCCAGCATCTTCAGCCAGCGTATCAGGTCACCTGTCGAACGTTCGGGCAGCTGGCTCATGGTGGGACAAGTTGGAGGACAATCTGCGCGTGCAGAAAAAAGATGCAATTTTATCGGCTGAGGTTCATCCCGCTCCGAACGAGCTGTTTGTCCACATCGCCCAGACCCTGAAGCAAGCCGGAGGCTGGTTGCCGTTTGACCGTTTCATGAGCCTGGCCTTGTACACGCCAGGGCTGGGCTATTACGCCAATGGGTTGCTCAAGTTTGGCAGCATGCCTGACAGCGGCAGCGATTTCGTGACGGCGCCCGAGTTGTCGCCATGGTTTGGTCGCACGCTGGGCCGACAGGTGGTGCAGGCATTGCGGGCCACGGGTACGGATCAGGTCTGGGAATTCGGAGCAGGCAGTGGTGCTCTTGCCGAGCAGGTGCTCACCGAGGTGCTGGCCAGTGGCATCCCCTTGAAGCAATACACCATTGTGGATGTGTCTGGTCAGCTGCGTCAGCGCCAGGAGCAGCGTCTTCAGCCCTTCGCCCCCCTTGTGCAGTGGCTGGATACATGGCCCAGCCGTTTGCAGGGCGTCATCATCGGCAATGAAGTGCTCGATGCCATGCCTGTGCAGTTGATCTATCGCCGCCAGGATGTCTGGTGGGAGCGGGGCGTGGCGCTTGATGCATCGGTCGATCCCCCGGTGTTTTGCTGGTCCGACCGCCCCACACCTCATCGGCCGCCCGTTGATGTTCCGGGTGACCACGATTACCTGACCGAAATTCACCCGCAGGCTGAGGCATTCATCCGTACCTTGGCCGATCGCTGGGAGCGCGGTGCGGCCTTTTTCATCGATTACGGCTTTCCCGAGGCCGAGTACTACCACCCGCAACGCCACATGGGCACCTTGATGTGCCATCGCCTGCACCGCAGCGATCCTGATCCCCTGACCGATGTGGGTTTGAAAGATATCACCGCCCATGTCAACTTCACGGGTGTGGCCCTGGCTGCCCAGGAGGCGGGGCTACAGGTCATGGGGTACACCAGTCAGGGGCGCTTTCTGATCAACGCCGGTTTATTCGAGGGTATGGAACAGGCCCCGCTGACCGAGCGCGCCGCCTGCAGCCGCTTGATCAACGAGCATGAAATGGGCGAACTGTTCAAGGTGCTGGCCCTGGCGCCGGTGGCCAGTGCCGAGGGGTGGTTGCCGCTCGGTTTCAGCCAGGGTGACCGGACGCACACTCTATGAAAGGCTCGAAGTGATTCGCTGGATCGTGGTCATTTTTCTGGCGCTGGTCATCATCAGCCTGTTCACCTCGTTCCTGCAGAAGCTGGGGGTGGGCAGATTGCCGGGTGACATCCGTTTTCGTGCCCTGGGGCGTGAGTGGTTTCTGCCGGTGACCTCGACCCTCGTGCTGAGCGGGGTGGTGAGTCTGATCGCCCGTTACCTGTGAGCTGGCTGGCATGAGGCCGCGATGGCCTCTGTGCGGGCTTCGGCGATCGCCTTCGCCACTGCCAGGCCAGCATGGCGCGTATTGGCAGTACGCGCCATGACCTGGGCGGCCAGTGGTGCGGTTTCTACCGCCAGCGCAGACTGCAAAGCGCGGCGCAGCCGCTGGGCCTGGGGGTAGCTATCGTCCTGATGATGCAAGCGGCCTCGGGCATCGGCTTCGCAGGCCAGCAACACCTCGTGAAAGCGCTCGGGTCGGCGGAACGCATCGCAGCGCTCCAGCAGGCGGAACATAGCTTCGGCGCCAAAGCCGCCACTCTGGTGTATGTGGCCGTGCTCACGCGCCACCACCTCGGCCAGTTCACGGCAGTCGCGGGGTACCCGCCAGCGGTCTCCGATGGATCGCGCCAACTGGGCGCTGCGGCCTTCGTGCCCGATGTGGCGCGGCAGGACCGAGGCTGGGGTGGTGCCTTTGCCCAGGTCGTGGCACAGGCAGGCGTAGCGCACCGTCAACGGGGTTTGCAGATCGGCCGCCCTATCCAGCACCATGCCCAAGTGAACGCCGGTGTCGATTTCGGGATGGTATTCGGCACGCTGCGGCACGCCCCATAGCCGGTCCACTTCCGGCAACAACACCTGCAGGGCACCCGTTTCGCGCAGGACCGCCAGCATCCGCGACGGCCGCGCTTCCATCAACCCACGGGAAAGTTCCTGCCAGACGCGTTCCGGCACCAGATGATCCACCTCGCCGGCCTGCACCATCTGCTGCATCAGCGTCAGGGTCTCGGGGGCGATGTTGAAGTCGGGCCAGCGGGCGGCAAACCGGGCCATGCGCAGGATGCGCACCGGGTCCTCGGCGAAGGCTGCCGTGACATGTCGCAACACCTTGTTTTCTAAATCCCTGGAGCCACCCCAAGGGTCGATCAGAGCCGGACTGTGCGGGTCAAAGCGACCCTCTTCATCCACTTCAGAGGCCGGCAACGCCATCGCGTTGATGGTCAGGTCCCGGCGGGCCAGATCGTCTTCCAGCGTCACGCTCGGGTCGGTGTGAAAGGCAAAGCCGTGGTAACCACGAGCGGTCTTGCGTTCGGTGCGGGCCAGGGCGTATTCTTCGCGCGTTTCGGGATGCAGGAAGACCGGGAAGTCCCGCCCCACGGGCAGGTAACCCGCTTGCACCATCTGCTCCGGGGTGGCGCCTACGACGACCCAGTCGCGATCGGCGTGCGTATGGCCGTCTGGTAGGCGATGCTGCATATGAAAGCGGCCCAGCAGACCGTCTCGTACCGCCCCGCCGACGAGATAGATCTGCATGGCCTCAGCGGCTCAGCCGGTAAGGCTCTTCAAAAGGCAGAAAGTCCTGTTCGGCCAGGGCATCTTGAATCCAGGCTTGCACACCCGGCAGTGCCTGGATGCGTTCGATATAGGCCTGTACCGTTGGGCTCACCGGCAGACCGTAGGTGATCAGCCGCATGCAGACCGGCGCATAGTAGGCGTCCGCAATACTGAATTCACCCAGCAACAGCGGGCCGCCGTACCGATCCAGCAAGCCTTCCCATAGTGAGGTGAGCCGTTGCACATCTGCGCGCACGGCTGGCTGGTCACGCCAGATCAGGGCACCGATGTCAGGTAACCGCGCTTCGATGTTCATCGGGCAAGCCTGGCGCAGAGCCGAGAACCCGCTGTGCATCTCCGCACAAGCACTGCGTGCCAGTGCCCGCGCCGTCGGATCCATGGGCCAGAGCGCCTGTTCGGGGTGGCATTCGGCCACGTATTCGGCAATGGCCAGGGTATCCCACACGGCCAGAGGAGCGGGTGAGACCGAATCATCCACCAGCACCGGCACCTTGCCGGTCGGGCTGATCGATTGCAGGGATCGCTTGAAATGAGAGTCCGGCTCAAAGGAGTCGAAGCGGACCATCACTTCCCGGAAAGGAATGCCTGCTTGACGCAGCATCACCCAGGGCCGCATCGACCAGGATGAATAGTTCTTATTGCCAATGTACAGGTGCAGCATGGCTGTGGCTATCTGGGGCCTAGGACCCGGTCAGGCGTATTTTTCCAGGATGCGCGTTGAGCGTTCGACCTCGGCTTCGATCTCGGTGCCGCTGACGGCCTCCATCACGGTGCAGGCCATCATGCGGTAGAAGGCCTTGTCCATGGCTTTGCGTGCGGCCGACATCTGTTGAGCCACATCTTCACATGGGCGGCCGCCTTCCACCATGTCGACCAGAGCGCGTACCTGGCCTTCGATACGCCGTAGCCGGTTGACGATATCGCGCTGGTGTTCCGAGCGATAGCTGGACACCCCTTGGGGTTCAACGGTCTTGGGAGAAGACTTTTTTGGGGCGCTCATCAATAACCTTTTAAAAAATGCCACTGCTCAGCGGCGGCTGGCCTGCTGTCGCAGTTCGAGAAGGGGGTCGGCCTGACCGCTGCCCACCAGGTAGGCGGCGGCAACGGGCTCCAGAGCTTGGGCCAGGATGCCCAGGTCAGCCAGATTGAGCGCCCCAGGCGTGGCCACATTGTCCACTTCCATGGAGCGCAGGTTGTCGGTGCTCATCAAGGGTTCACCCGGCATCAGTTCCATGGCCAAGGCTTGGAAGTAACCCAGTGCCACTGGCAGACCGATCACCGGACGGGGGTTGCCAGACAGGCGGCCAGACAAGCGAACCAGATCGGCCAGCGTGTAGACTTCGGGCCCCGTGCATTCGACCACTTGACCCACAGTTTCAGGATGGGTCAGGGTATGGACAATCGCTTGCGCCACATCGCCGACCCAGACCGGTTGAAAGCGGGTATCAGCCCCGGCCAGGGGCACCACCGGCAAGACCGCTTGCAATCGCGCAAATAAGTTCAGGAAGCGGTCCTCGGCACCGAAAATCACACTGGGCCGCAACACGGTCAAGTCCAGGCCGGCGGCTTGCAAGACGGCCTCCCCTTCCGCTTTGGAGGCTTGGTAGAGGGACGGCCCGCTCGGGTGGGCCCCCAGTGCGCTCACATGGACCAGCCGGCGCAGGCTCATCGCCAGCATGGCCTGAGCCAATGCCCGAGGAAATGCCACATGGGCTTCTTGGAATCGCCGCCGATTGCCGTGCAGGATGGCGATCAGATTGACAACGGCATCATGACCAGGCAACAGTCGCTTGAGCTGGATTTCATCATGGACATCGGCCTCGATGACATCCACCAGTGGGAGCATCTGAACCGAACGGCCATGAATCATCCGGCGGGTCGGAACGGTTGCCCGGATGCCCAGGCGGTTGAGTTGTTCGCAGACATGTCGGCCAAGAAAGCCGGTACCACCCAAAACGAGAACTTTTTTCATGTGTTGGTCAGTGCAAAGGTCATTGGCGCGTGACGGAGTTGGGGGCTTGCACGGAGGTTTCCCGAGGGCCCACTGCCGGCAGGCGACTGGTCAGATGCTGGGGTTCGCCGGTGATCAAAGCCGCGTAATTCGTGGCGTTGGCCAGCACACGCTTGACGTAGTCGCGGGTTTCATCGAACGGGATATTTTCGATCCAGATCGCTGCTTCCAGCACAGGCCCATTACGCCAGTTGCGGGCGCGGCTGGCCCCTGCATTGTAGGCGGCAGCGGCCAGGGGGGATGAGCCTTCGAAATTGTCGAGTGCCATTTTGAGGTAGGCCGTCCCAATCAGGATATTCGTATCCCGGTCATTGATCTGTTCCGGTCGAAAGCCCCGCAGACCAATCCGCTGGGCGGTCCATGAGGCGGTGTCCGGCATGATCTGCATCAGGCCCTGTGCGCCCACGTGCGATCGGGCGTCCATGATGAATCGGCTTTCCTGGCGGATCAGTCCGAACACGTAAGCCGGGTCCAGGCCGATGTCACGCGAGCGGGTGATTACCTGCTGCTCGAAGGGCATCGGGAAACGCTGACGATGATCGACCTCGGTGCGTGTGCGTTTACTCGTGTTGATGCATCGGTCCCAGACCTGACGGCTACAGGCAAAGTCGGCGGCGGCCAACAGAGCGCGATCACTTTTCCCCCCAGGGGTGTTGAGGGCAATCGTGTGGTGCCATTCCCGCACCCCTTCCGTTCGCAGGCCCATCTGGATGGCATACAGGCCACGGATCAGACCGGGGTGGCTGCGTGCAGCCGCCACTTCGTCCAGGGTCAGAGGCTCGGGAAAAGGCGGAGTCGCCACCGGCCGCCCCAGTGCCTCCAGGGCGAGCTGTTCATAAAAACCCCCGGTACCAGCGATGCGTTCAAAGAGTTCGACCGCTTCACGGCGGCTGATGTCCGTGTTCTGCGTCCACAGAGCACGCGCCAGCCAGTAGGTCCAGGTCACGTCATTGCGCACGGTGTCACTCATGGCCATGATGCTGCGGTACACCTCGTCCCAGGCGCCGGCGCGCAAGGCGGCTCGGGTGCGCCAGACCAGATGCTCGTCGGGCAGGTGGTGGAGCTGCGCGTTGTTGAAATGAGTCAGGGCGTCCGGTGAGAGGCGTTGTGTCATCCGCCAGCCAATCACCCCCCAGACCCAGCTCTGTTCTTCCGGGGTCAATTGGGTCCGCCAGCGCGCTTTCGATGCTTCAGTCAATCCGGCTTGTGGATCGCGTGCCGACAGTCGGATCAGGGCCAAGGTGACCAGTTCTTTGGTGCGTGGGCGAATGGCGGTGACTTTTTCGTCCAGGTAGCGTTCAGGCGCGCTGTGAATACCAGAGACGGTGGAGACCAGGGAGGGATCGAGAAGACCGACCGCCTGAGTGGCGATGGCGCCCTGATTGCGCTCCATGGCGAAGCGGGCGCGGCGCCAGACGACCTCCCGGGGCAGATGACCAGAGGCGAGAAAGTGCTCGGCGGCCATGGCGCATCCGTCGTCGGCACGCGTCTGGGCCAACCAGAGCGCGGGTAGCTCGCGTGCCCGGTCTTCCATCGGGCGGCGGTGGTCGGCGATCAGGGCGAAGCAGGCCACGTCACGATCCGTACGCATCCGCAGCAAGGGCCACTCTTCCATGAAGGTGGACCAGTCTCGGGCTTTGCCAAGTTCGATCAGCCAGTCATTGCGCAGCCGATCCTCGTAGAAACTGCCTTCCCATCGACGCAGGAAGGCCCGGATTTCATGGGGCGGGGCAGAGTCCAGTCGGGCGTTGATTTCCCAATAGGCGGCCAGGGGCTCGAGAGGGTGCCCGGTCGCCTGGGGCAGCAGCTGGGCGAGACGCTGGCGGTTACCCGCCTGAAAGGCCTGTCGCATATCCAGCAGCACACGGTCGCCCGCGGCTTGCGGTGTAGGCTGGGCCAGCGCCGGTGTGAGAGCCAGGCAGGTCATGGCGGCAGCCACAACCCCCTTGATTGCGGATAACATCGAGAGCGTCAAATTGGGCAGGCTTCGCATAGAAGGGAATTATGGACAACAAACCCCCGGTCGGCCAGAAGGAACTCAAAAATCAGTGGCGGAAACAATTGGTTGCAGACCGCCTGCAGCTGTCGGACCGTTTGGCCAGAAACGACGCCCTGCAGCGCGTCATGCGCGTATGGCTGGTCGAGCGCCCGGATCTGGTGATTGGTGCCTATTGGCCCATCAAGGGTGAATTCGACCCGTTGCCAGCGCTCTTCCGCTGGCAGGAAGCCGGACGGGAGTCGGATGCGATGCAGGCCAGCCAGCACCGCAAGATAGGACTGCCCGTCATCAACAAGATCACCAAGACCTTGACTTTCCATCGCTGGTATCCGGGCTGCCCGATGGAAGAGGATGCTTACGGCATACCCAAACCCAAGGACACCGAGATCATCGAGCCCACCCTGCTGTTTGTGCCTTGTGTCGGTTATGGCCCTGGCGGCTACCGTCTGGGCTATGGGGGTGGGTTCTATGACCGGACCCTGAACGCCCTGACTCCCAAACCGTTTACCGTGGGGCTGGGCTATACCCAGGGTTTTCTGCCCGATCTGGAGCCCGAAGCCCACGATGTCCCGCTGGATGCCATCCTGAACGACAACGGGGTGGTGTGGCCGATCGGCTGAGTTCAGCTGAGTTCATGGGTGGTCGGCTGAGGTGTGGACTTCAGCCTGCCGGTGGATCTTTTCGTGGCGCAGCAGATACACCCCGGCCGCGATGATGATGCCGGCTCCCGCCAGGGTATAGCCATCCGGCAGCACTGCCCAGATGGCGTAATCCAGTCCGATGCCCCAGGCCAGCGCCGTGTATTCAAACGGTGCCACGGCTGATGCCTGGCCATGTCGAAAGGCTTCCGTGATGGCGATCTGCCCCAAAAATCCCGTCAGCCCGAGAGCGGCAAGAAGCCCCAGATGATCGCTGAGAACAGGTGTCCAGTTGGGTAGCGCCAGAAGACCTCCAAAGATCGACAGCAAAGTCATGGACCACAAGACCAGACTTTCAGGTGGATCGGTCCGGCAGAGCAGTCGGCCTGCGACTGCCGAAGCGGCATAGCAGGCGGCGGCACCCAGAACGGCCAAGCCAGCAAGACCGAGAAAGGCATCCGGGCTGGGACGCAAGGCCACCAGCACACCCGCCAGACCGATGGCGATGGCCCACCAATGGGCGCGTGGCACGCGTTCGCCCAGAAAGGGGACAGCCAGCACTGTGATCAATAGGGGGGCAACAAAAAACAGGGTGTAGGCGTTGGCCAGAGGCAATCCGCGAACACCGTAGGTGAACATGCCCAGCATGCCCACGGCCAGCACCCCGCGCAGCAAGTGGAGAGGCCAGCGAAGCCGCCAGACTTTGCCCCAGGCCCCTCGCCAGGTCAGGTAAGCAAATACCAGCGGCAAAGCCACCAAGCCTCGCAAGGCGGCCACCTGCAGGGCCGGGTAATGGCCTGCCAGCACCTTGAGCACAGTATCCATCAGGGAAAAGCAACCCACCGCCACCAGCATGGCGGTGATGCTACGCAGATTGCCGGAAAGCGGGGCGGAAGAGCTCACCGCGCGACTATAGCCGCACGACGTTGATTGTCTGGAGCCACTTCGTGGGTCACATGTTGCGCCGGTACTGCCCGCCCACCTCAAACAGCGCCGAGGTGATCTGCCCCAGCGAGCACACGCGTACCGCATCCATCAGCACCTCGAAGACGTTCTTGTTCTCGATCACGGCGTCTTTGAGCCGTTGCAGCATGACCGGGGCCTCGCTGGCATGGCGCTGGTGGAAGTCGTTCAGACGCTGCAGCTGCGATTGCTTCTCTTCCTCGGTCGAGCGGGCCAGCTCCAGCGTGTCGGGGATCGGGTCGCCGTGCGGGTTGCGGAAGGTGTTGACGCCGATGATGGGGTACTCGCCGGTGTGTTTCAGCATCTCGTAGTGCATCGACTCGTCCTGAATCCGCCCGCGCTGGTAGCCGGTCTCCATGGCGCCCAGCACGCCGCCGCGCTCGGCAATTCGCTCGAATTCGGCCAACACGGCTTCCTCCACCAGCTCGGTCAGTTCCTCGATGATGAAGCTCCCCTGGCTCGGGTTCTCGTTCTTCGCCAGGCCCCATTCGCGGTTGATGATGAGCTGGATGGCCATGGCTCGGCGCACCGACTCCTCGGTGGGCGTGGTGATGGCTTCGTCGTAGGCGTTGGTGTGCAGGCTGTTGCAGTTGTCGTAGATGGCGATGAGCGCCTGCAGCGTCGTGCGGATGTCGTTGAAAGCGATTTCCTGCGCGTGCAGTGATCGACCACTGGTCTGAATGTGGTACTTGAGCTTCTGGCTGCGTTCGTTAGCGCCGTACTTGTCGCGCATCGTCACGGCCCAGATGCGGCGCGCCACGCGGCCCAGGACGGTGTACTCCGGGTCCATGCCGTTGCTGAAGAAGAAACTCAGGTTGGGCGCGAAGTCGTCGATATGCATCCCGCGCGCCAGATACGCTTCCACAAAGGTGAAGCCGTTGCTGAGCGTAAAGGCCAGCTGGCTGATCGGGTTGGCCCCGGCCTCGGCGATGTGGTAGCCGCTGATGGATACCGAGTAGAAATTGCGCACGTCGTGGTGCACGAAGTACTCGGCGATGTCGCCCATGACCTTCAGACTGAATTCGGTGCTGAAGATGCAGGTGTTCTGGCCCTGATCTTCCTTCAGGATGTCGGCCTGCACCGTGCCGCGTACGTTGGCCAGCACCCATTCGCGGATCTTGGCAGCTTCGGTGTCGGTGGGTTCGCGACCGTTTTCGGCTTTGAATCTGTCCAGATTCTGGTCGATCGCGGTGTTCATGAACATGGCCAGGATGCTGGGTGCCGGGCCGTTGATGGTCATCGATACGCTGGTGGTGGGGTTGCACAAATCGAACCCGCTGTACAGCACCTTCATGTCGTCCAGTGTGGCGATGCTGACGCCGCTGTTGCCCACCTTGCCGTAGATGTCCGGACGCGGGTCCGGGTCGGCGCCGTACAGAGTCACAGAGTCAAACGCGGTGGACAGGCGCTTGGCCGGCATGCCTTCGCTGACCATCTTGAAGCGGCGGTTGGTTCGGAAGGCGTCGCCTTCGCCGGCGAACATGCGGGTCGGGTCTTCGCCCTCGCGTTTGAAGGCGAACACGCCCGCGGTGTAGGGGAAGCTGCCAGGCACGTTCTCCAGCATCAGCCACTTCAGCAGCTCACCGTGGTCTTCATACTTGGGCAACACCACCTTGCGGATGGTGGTGCCCGACAGGCTCTTGGTGGTGAGTGCGGTGCGGATTTCCTTGTCGCGAATCTTGACCACATACTCATCCCCAGCATAGGCCTTTTGCATATCGGGCCACTGCTGCAGCAGTTTGCGGGCACCGGCGTCTTGCATCAGCTCTCGCTGTTGGGCCAGATCCCTCACGGCTTCGGCTGCTTTAGGCCGGCCCGACTTGTCTACGGACAGCATGCCGGCGGTGGCGTGCAGCTGCTGTATTTCGCGCGCCAGTTTGGCTTGCTGGTGCACCTTGCGCTTGTAGCCTCGCACGGTGTCGGCAATCTCGGCCAGGTAGCGGGTGCGCGCCGGTGGCACGATCGGCGTCTGATTGCTGCTGTGACGTACGCTGACCAGTGGCAGGCGGCCGTCGTTAAGGGTCAACCCCAAGCCAGCCAGCCGCTCCTTCAGG
>JAUVYR010000175.1 GCA_030602985.1 Burkholderiales bacterium | reverse complement strand
CATCGTCGGTCCTTCGGGTTGTGGCAAGTCCACCTTCATGAAGCTGACCACGGGCCTGCGCATGCCCAGTATGGGCAACATCATCATCGACGGCCAGCAAGTCACGGGCCCACTGAAGATTTCCGGCATGGCTTTTCAGGCACCGTCGCTGTTGCCCTGGCGCACCACGCTGGACAACGTGTTGCTGCCGCTGGAAATCGTGGAACCCTACCGCAGCCAGTTCAAGGACCGCCGCAAGGAATTCGAGGAACGGGCCAGCAAGCTGCTGACCAGCGTCGGGCTGGGCGGCATGGAAAAGAAATACCCGTGGGACCTGTCCGGTGGCATGCAGCAACGTGCCAGCATCTGCCGGGCGCTGATCCACGAGCCCAAGATGCTGCTGCTGGACGAGCCGTTCGGCGCGCTGGATGCCTTCACCCGCGAAGAGCTGTGGTGCACCCTGCGCGACCTGTGGGAAGCGCAGCGCTTCAACGTGATCCTGGTCACGCACGACCTGCGCGAAAGCGTGTTCCTGGCCGACACGGTCTATTGCATGAGCAAGAGCCCGGGCCGCTTCGTGGTGCGACGCGAAATTCCCATTCCACGCACCCGCGACCTGGAGGTGACCTACACCAACGAGTTCACCGACATCGTGCACGAGCTGCGCGGCCACATCGGCGCCATGCGCAAGAGTAGCGCCCCTGCCACCCCTTGAGCGGAGATCGACCATGAAAAAGAAAACACTGGAACGCTGGTCACCGCTGATCCTGCTGATCCTCATTCTTCTTGTCTGGGAAGCCATCACCAAAGGCCTGGGCGTTTCCGAGTTCATCTTCCCGAGCCCCTCCCGCATCTGGGAACAGACGCTGGAGCACCGGACCACCATCATGGGCCATGCCTGGCGCACCTACTGGGTAACCATGGTGGGCTTTGGCATTGCCATCGTGGTGGGCGTTTTGCTGGGCTTTCTGATTGGCAGCTCACGCATGGCCTATGCCGCCCTCTACCCCCTGATGACGGCCTTCAACGCCCTGCCCAAGGCGGCTTTCGTGCCGATTCTGGTGGTGTGGTTCGGCATCGGCATCGGCCCGGCCATCCTGACGGCCTTCCTCATCAGCTTTTTCCCGATCATGGTCAACATCGCCACCGGGCTGGCGACGCTGGAGCCCGAGCTCGAAGACGTGCGTCGCGTCCTGGGCGCCAAACGCTGGGATGTGCTGACCAAGGTGGGCCTGCCCCGCTCCATGCCCTATTTCTTCGGCTCACTCAAAGTGGCCATCACGCTGGCCTTCGTGGGCACCACCGTGTCCGAGATGACCGCGTCCAACGAAGGTATCGGCTACCTGCTGATCGCTGCCGGTTCATCCATGCAGATGGGTCTGGCTTTCAGCGGACTGCTGGTGGTGGGCATCATGGCCATGGCAATGTACGAACTGTTCAGCTGGATCGAGAAGCACACCACGGCCTGGGCGCACCGCAGCAGCCAGGGCGTCTGAGCATGACGCCGGATCAGATCGAGCGGCATCTGCGCCGCGCCAATGAGGTGGCTCGCCGGGCTGCCGCCATGGGGCGCCACCCGTTTGGCGCCCTGCTGGTGGCGCCCGATGGGGACACGGTGTTGGCCGAACAAGGCAACATCGACACCGTGCACCATGCCGAGGCCACACTGGCCCGCACCGCTTCGCTCAACTACCCAGCGGACTACCTGTGGGGCTGTACCCTGGTCACGACCTTCGAGCCCTGCGCCATGTGCACAGGCACGATTTACTGGGCGAACATCGGGCGGATCGTCTATGGCGCCAGCGAGGAAGCCTTGCTGGCCCTCACGGGTAATCATGCCGAAAACCCGACCCTCTCCCTGCCTTGCCGCGAGGTGATTGCCCGCGGGCAGAAAGCCATCGAGGTGATCGGCCCCGTACTGGCCCTGCAAGCCGAGATGGTGGCGCCTCACCAGGGCTTCTGGGCTCATCGCTGACAGGTTGTGTATGCCCTGGCAAGCTTCGCTCGATCTCGCTTATCGCCTGGATGACCGGTCCAAAACCGTGCTGGCCCACCGGCACGATGGCCCGCTGCGGGTTTTCCACAGCCTCTACCCGGAAGGGCCAGCGATTTGCCACAACGTCATCGTCCACCCCCCGGGGGGCCTGGTGGAAGGCGATACGCTGACCATTCAG
>JAUVYR010000179.1 GCA_030602985.1 Burkholderiales bacterium | reverse complement strand
GAAGTCCGACACGATGAGGAAGTAGCCCGGGAACCCCATCTTCAGGATGGTGTTGAGCTCGAACTCCAGCCGCTCCACGTAGCGGGGGCGCTCGGCCTCGCGCCGGGCTTCGTCCGGGTAGAGGTGGATCAGGCGGGCGTTGAGCCCCTCGTGCGAGACGTGGCGGAAATAGTCCTCCACCGACATCACCACACCGTTGACGGGCGGGATGGGGAAATCCGGCAGACGCGGCTTGCCCAGCGTCAGCGTGAGGTTGCAGCGCTTGGCAATCTCCAGGGTGTTGGCCAGGGCGCTTGGCACGTCCGCGAACAGAGCAGCCATCTCCTCGCTGGACTTGAAATACTGCTCGCGGGTGAATTTGCGCACGCGGCGGCTGTTGCCGAGGATTTCACCTTCGGCAATGCAGACGCGCGCTTCATGGGCCTCGTAGTCGTCGGCCCCCAGGAACTGGATCGGGTGGGTGGCCACCACCGGCAGACCGAGCCGCGCGGCCAGCGGCACGGCGGCCATGACGTGGCGCTCGTCGTCAGCCCGTCCGGCACGCTGGACTTCGAGGTAGAAGCGGTGCGGGAAGGCACTGGCCAGCTGCAGGGCCAGCTCGGTCGCGCGCGAATCATCGCCCGCGAGCAGCACCTGCCCCACAGGGCCGGCATGGGCGCCCGAGAGGACGATCAGCCCCTCATGCAGCTCCTTTAGCCATTCCCATTTCACGGCGGCCTGGTCCCGCACCACGTTACGCGTCCAGGCACGCGCCAGCAACTCGCAGAGGTTCAGATAACCCTGCTGGCTCTGGACCAGCAGCAACAGACGGGGCAAGCTGGACTGCAGCGCCGACGCACCGGGAGCGGGCTCTCCCCCCAGGCCCTGCACCACCACGTCAGCACCCAGCAAGGGCTTGACGCCCGCGCCGCGCGCCGCCTTGTAGAACTTGACGGCACCGAACAGGTTGTTGAGATCGGTCAGCGCCAGGGCCGGCTGGCCTGACTGTGCAGCGGCCTCGACGGCCTCATCCACACGCGTGGTGCCATCCACCACGGAAAATTCGGAATGCAAGCGCAAATGGACAAACATGGCGCCATTGTAGGCAGCAGGCCGCCGCGCTCAGGACACGTTCAGTCCTTCAGGATGGCCAGCACCTCGGAACGGAATTCCCGGCTGTACAGGATCAATACCACCTAGGCGGTGGCCATCACCATGGCCAGCGGCGAAACAAACCAGGCCAGGGCCGCAAACGAAAAGTAATAGGCCCGCAGACCGTCGTTGAAGCTTTCAGCGGCCGCCCCCACCATGGCTGCCGCCCGGTTGACGTAGGCGTTGCGGTCATGCTTGCCGCTGTCAAAGTCCTCCGGGGTGGGCATGGCACCGATCACCAAAGCCAGAAAGGTGTACTGCCGCATGCACCACGAAAAACGGAAGAAGGCGTACACAAAAATGGCGATCAGCAAGAGGATCTTGAACTGAAACACTCCCATGGAGGTCGTCTGGGCGAAGGGAATTTCGCTCACCAGCTGGCTGGCCTTCTCGGTGGTGCCCAGCACCGCCAGCAAGCCCCCGACCACGAGGATGGCCGTAGATGAAAAAAGGAAGGCGTCTGCGACAGGCTCTGCGTGATGATGCCGTCAAGCATCTTGGGTTCGCGCTGACTGGCCTGGAGCATCCAGTATCGGCGATAGCGGTTGGTGGTGGCCAACAAAGAAGGGCGCTTGCGCGCCCATGCTTTGGCAAACCAGGCATAACCCACCCACAAGCCGAAAAAAGCCAGCAGGGCCAGCCAGTCGGCGGCGGAGAGCTGTTGCAGGATGATCATGGGCTGACATACTCACTGCTTGAACACAAGTAGCAAGTATGCCTGCAACTTCACTCTGGCAGTCAGCCCTTGAAGCGAGCCGTGACTTCGGCGACGCGCTTGCCAAACAGGCGAGCCGTTTCGAGGTCACC
>JAUVYR010000157.1 GCA_030602985.1 Burkholderiales bacterium | reverse complement strand
CGCAGGCGGTCGGTATCGAACTTGCCTGGCAGCAGGTTGTTGATCGTCACGCCTCGGGCAGCCAGCGGGCTGCGGGCCACGCCGGCCACAAAACCGGTGAGCCCGCTGCGCGCCCCGTTGCTCAAGCCCAGGATGTCGATCGGCGCCTTGACCGCGCTGGAGGTGATGTTGACGATGCGCCCAAACCCTCGCTCGGCCATGCCGTCCACGGTGGCCTTGATGAGTTCAATGGGCGTGAGCATATTGGCCTCAATCGCTTTCATCCAGGCCTCACGATCCCACTGACGGAAATCGCCAGGCGGTGGCCCGCCCGCATTGGTCACCACGATGTCAAAGGCCGTACCCGGCCCCCCCGCCACGCGAAACAGCGCCTCACGCCCTTCGGGAGTGGTCACATCCACGGCCACAGGCAGCACCTGAACGCCGGTGCGTGCGCGCAAGTCGTCGGCTGCTTGCTGCAGGGCCTCCACGCCGCGTGCAGCCATGACGATGCGCACCCCTTCCTGCGCCAGCGCCTGCGCGCAGCCCAGGCCCAGGCCCTTGCTGGCCCCACACACCAGGGCCCAGCGGCCCGCGATTCCCAGATCCATTGAAGTCTCCTCAAACAGTCAACCCGTGCTCAACGCGACTGTCGACTGACCCACAACACGCCCAGTAGCACCAGGCCTGTCCCCGCCAACACCCAGGCGCTGAACGGTTCACCCAGTATCAGCACCCCCATCACGATGGTAGACATGGGCCCAACCATACCCACCTGCGCGGTGAGACCGGCACCAATGCGTTCGATAGCCATCATGACCATCACCACAGGCGCGAAGGTGCAGAACAGCGCGTTGATGAGCGACAGACCGATCACCTCGGGGGCCACCACCGCCGCCGACAGCGGCCGCAACAGCAGGAATTGCAACAGACACAGCCCGCAGGCCACGGTCGTGGCCCACCCGACCAGCCGCAACGACCCCAGTCGCTGCACCATTTCACCACTGTAAACCAGATACACCGCATAGCTGACCGCGCTGCCAAACACCAGTGCGGCACCGAGCGCGGTGCTCCAGCCGTCAAACGACACCTCATGCCCGAAGACGACCAGCACGCCGGCATAGCTCAAGGCCATGGCACCGGCCTGCCGAGCCGTGATGCGCCGCTTGAACAGCACCCAGCCCAGCAGCAACACCAGGGTGGGGTTGAGGTAAAGAATCAACCGCTCCAGGCTGGCGCTGATGTACTGCAAACCCAGAAAATCCAGAAAGCTGGCCAGGTAGTAACCGGTGAATCCGAGGCCCAGGATGCCCAGCCAGTCGCGCTGCGTCAGCGGCGTGACAGGGCGCGGACTGCGGTAAGTCGCCCACCAGACCAGCGCCAGAAACAGCGGCAAGGCAAACAGCATGCGGTACATGATGAGCGTGACCGCATCCACCTCGTAGCGGTAGGCCAGCTTGACGATGATGGCCTTGCCACTGAATGCAATGGACCCGGCGGCTGCGAGCAGCAGCCCGGTGGTGAGATGTCGGGGCAGGTTCAAGACTTGCACGTCAAGCCTGCCATGCCTTGAAGACCTTGAGCCACTTGCGTGCAGGTAAGCCCCAGCGGGATTGCACCTCGTCGGCACGGGCCAGCAGCTGCAGCCGTTCCGGGTGTTGTGGTGTGCGCAGGGCCAGCACCACGGTATTGCCTTCACGGGTGGGGCGAAAGGTCCAGACCGCGGTATCGCCAAAAGCCTCGCGGATGTGGCCCAGCGAACGCTCGTAACTGGACTGCCGGCCGAACAGGTTCACGGTCATCGCGCCTTCATCGGTGAGGAGGCGCCGGCAGTCGGCGTAAAAGTCCGGGCTATCGAGCACGGGAGCAGCGGCCTCGTCGTCGTAGAGGTCCACCTGCAAGGCATCGACCGTTCCGTGAAAAGGCGCGTAGGCCGCAACCTCAGCGGCATCGCCGAGCATCACCTTCAGGCGGGCGCTGTCTGGTGGCAGCTTGAACCAGGTGCGGCAAGCGGCAATGACCTGCGGGTTGATGTCCACCGCCGTGGTGTCCATGCGCAGCTTCTTGAAGCAGAACTTGGTGAGCGCGGCCGCACCCAGACCCAGTTGCATCGCACGTCGCTGGGGGACCGAATCGGGCTCGACAAAGAGCAGCCAGGCCATCATCCGCTGCACATACTCCAGTTCGATGTCAAAGGGCTTGTCGATCAGCATGGTGCCCTGCACCCACTCGGTGCCCAGATGCAGGTAGCGCACCTCACCGTCCTCAGACAAGGAGACGCTCGGTAAATCAGATGCTTTGAGGGTCATGGAGTCATTCCGGAGTCAGGCAGCAATGCGCCGAGTCGCGGTAGGGCGCGCATCGTGTTATGGGTGGCTTGCACAGCCCATGCCTGAGCCGTTAGGCCACGCAACTGCGACAGCACCTCGCCCATGCGGGGCAATTCCATCGGGCTGTTGATGCCCTGGGGTCTGCCTGCCGATCGTTCAGCCGCCGTCACGTACAACCACTGGGGCGGGATGTCGGGCGCGTCTGTCTCCATCACGATGGCATCGGCAGGCAACTCGGTGGCCAGTCGGCGCAATTGGCGGGCGGCCTCGAACGTCACCGCCCCTCCAAAACCGAGTCGAAAGCCCCGGTCGATGAATTGCTGCGCCTGCTGATGGCTGCCGTTGAAGGCATGCGCAATTCCACCACTGACGCCCTGCCCGCGTGACTGGGCATTGCGCAGCCCTTTGAGCAGCCAATCGGCCGAGCGCCGCACATGCAGAATCACTGGCAGACCGAATTGCCAGGCCAGCTGCAACTGCGACACATAAAAGTGCCATTGCTTTTCACGCATGGTTGGTGTCTGCAGTTCGGGCACAAAGCCGTCGAGGCCGATTTCGCCCACAGCCACCAGTTGCGGGTCTTCTCGGCTGGCAGCCAGTGCATCG
>JAUVYR010000074.1 GCA_030602985.1 Burkholderiales bacterium | reverse complement strand
CAGAAAACCGGCGCCATGATGCTGTTTGGCGAAAAGTATGGCGAAACCGTGCGCGTGCTGGACATCGGCACCAGCCGTGAACTGTGCGGCGGCACCCATGTGCAGCGCACAGGTGACATCGGCCTGTTCAAGGTGGTGGCTGAAGGCGGCGTGGCCGCTGGTGTGAGGCGTATCGAGGCGGTGACCGGTGCGAACGCGCTGGCCTATCTGCAGCAATTGGAAAGCACGGTCGCCGAAACAGCGGGTGTGCTCAAAGCGCCCACGGCTGAGCTGACCGCCCGCGTGGCGCAGACGCTGGAGCAGATCAAGGCGCTTGAAAAGGAAGTGGCAGCGCTCAAGGGCAAGCTGGCCTCGGCCCAGGGTGATGAGCTGCTCGGTCAGGCGGTGGAGGTCAAGGGCTTGAGAGTGCTGGCTGCCCAGTTGGAAGGTGCCGATGCCAAAACCCTGCGCGAGACCATGGACAAGCTCAAGGACAAGCTGAAAACCGCTGCCATCGTGCTGGCCGCCGTGGACGGCGGCAAGGTGCAGATCGCCGCGGGCGTGACCGCCGACAGCGTGAGCAAGGTCAAGGCCGGTGAGCTGGTCAACTTCGTGGCCCAGCAGGTGGGCGGCAAAGGCGGCGGCAAGCCCGACATGGCTATGGCGGGTGGCACCGATGCCGCCGCCTTACCACAGGCCCTGGCCAGCGTGCAGGGTTGGGTGGCTGAACGGGTTTAACGGCCAGGCGGCCAGTCCAGGGTGCGGCGGCTTTCGAAATACCGCTCCTGGCCGGTCACCGGGTCGATGAAGCTCAGGGCCTGGGCCAGCAGGCGTAGCGGGTCGGCATAGTCCTCGGCCTCACCTGGCATGCGTCTGACGTGTGGGTAAAACTGGTCGCCGGCGATGGGCAGGCCCAGCCCATGCATGTGAACACGAAGCTGGTGCCGTCGGCCTGTCACGGGTTGCAGCCGGTAGCGTGCCCATGGCCCGTTCTGTTCCAGTCGTTCGATGTGGGTTTCGCTGTTGGGGGCCAGCCCTTCATGGGGCTCGGCCTCGCGCATCTTGAAAAACGCGTCTTCACACTCCCGAATGTGGCTCTGCCGGATCACCGGCCCATCGAATGCAGGGTCGGCTGGCGCGATCGCTTCGTAGGTTTTATGGATGCGGCGTTCGCGGAACAGGCGCTGGTAGGCGTCGCGGTCCTGTGGCCGCACGCTGAACACCACCAGCCCGGCGGTTTCCCGGTCAATGCGGTGCAGGGGGCTCAGGTCGGGCAGGTGGAGTGTACGCTTGAGCCGCACGAGCAGGCTTTGCTGGACGTAGCGGCCGCCGGGCGTCACCGGCAAGAAGTGGGGCTTGTCGGCCACGACCAGATGGGCGTCCCGATAGATCAATTCTGCCTGAAAGGGAATGACGGCTTCCTGGGCCATAGCGCGCCAGTAGTACACCCGTTGACCGTTGAGGTAGGGGGTGTCTGGGGGCAAGGGTTGGCCGTCCTCACCCACCACCTCGCCATGGGCCATGCGCCGCGACCATTCATCGCGATCGATGCGGGGCAGGCGTTCTGCCAAAAAACCCAGCACGGTGGCCCAAGCCGGTATCCGCATACGCGGCCGGGCCCCGCAGCTGGGGGACACCCCGTCACGCAGGGGAATGGCGGGATTCTTGGGAACGTGGGCCATGCACAGCCCCTGGTCAGCGACTGATTGGAAAGCGCGCCCGGATGCGCAAATCAGGGCCTACCGGCACCGCTTCCGTGAACACCATGTCCAAGCCTTCCTTCAGGTCTACGAACGGACCAATGTGGGCCAGTCCTGCGCCAGGCCCCAGCAGCTTGGGGGCAACGTACAGCAGCAATTCGTCCACCAGCCTTTCACGTAGCAACGAGCCGTTGAGCTTGTGGCCGGCCTCCACGTGAAGTTCGTTGACTTCGCGCTGCGCCAGGTCATGCAGCATGGCGGCCAGATCCACCTTGGGTGTGCCACCGGCCACCTTCGCGGGGCCAGGACAGTCGATGAGGATGGCCCCCTGTGCGCGCAAGGCCGTGCGGGTCTGGGCAGTGGCGAGCGGATCGGTGGCGTTGTAGATCCAGACCTCACCCGGCGGCTGCAGGATGCGTGCCTGGGGGGCAATCTCCAGCCGCGAATCCACCACCACTCTGCGGGGTTGACGGGCAGTGGTGACCAGCCGTACATCCAGTCGGGGGTCGTCTTCCAGCACGGTACCGATGCCTGTGAGCACCGCCGATGCCCGCTTGCGCCAGGCGTGACCATCGGTGCGGGCAGCCTCGCCGGTGATCCACTGGCTCACGCCGTTGGGCAGCGCGGTGGTGCCGTCCAGCGACGCGGCGATTTTCATCCGTACCCAGGGGCGGCCCCGTTCCATGCGGCTCATAAAGCCAATGTTCAGCTCGCGGCTGGCCACCGCCAGCGGGTGGGTCGGGTCCAGCAGATCCACCTGGATGCCGGCGGCTCGCAGTTGCGCCAGCCCACGACCGCCGACCAAGGGGTTCGGGTCTGCCAATGCCACCACCACGCGGGCGACACCTGCGTCGATCAAGGCATCACAACAGGGCGGTGTACGGCCGTGGTGACTGCAGGGTTCGAGCGTGACGATGGCTGTGGCACCGCGCAGTGTGGCTCCTGCCGCGCGGGCGTGTCGCAGCGCCATCACCTCGGCATGGGGCCCACCTGCTTCCTGGGTATGGCCTTCAAAGACCTGCCCATCCAAGGTGATGAGCCGGCAGGCCACGCGCGGGTTGGGGTCAGACAGGCCGATGGCCTGCGCAGCCAGCGTGTTCAGGCCGTCCAGCCAATCGGGAGGGCAGGGCGGACAAGGCACGGAGGCGCTCATGGCAGGCGGCGAAACACCACGTCCCACACCCCGTGGCCCAGGCGCAGGCCTCGGTTTTCAAACTTGGTCAGCGGCCGGTAGTCGGGTTTAGTGGCGTAGCCGCCCAATCCGGCATCGTTAGCGGTATTGGCCAGCAGGGGTTCGGCACTCAGCACGGTCAGCATCTGCTCGGCATAGGGTTGCCAGTCGGTGGCGCAGTGCAGGTAGCCGCCCGGCTTGAGGCGCTGCGTCAGCTTCGCGACAAAAGGGGCTTGCACCAAGCGCCGCTTATTGTGCTTTTTCTTGTGCCAAGGGTCGGGAAAGAAGATGTGCACGCCATCGAGCGAGCCTGGGGGCAGCATGTGGTCCAGTACCTCGACGGCGTCGTGTTGCAGGATGCGGATGTTGCTCAATCCCTGCTCGCCAATGCGTTTGAGCAGGGCTCCCACGCCCGGCTCGTGTACTTCGCAGCAGAGGAAGTTGTCCTGCGGGCGCACACTGGCAATGTGTGCGGTGGCTTCGCCCATACCGAAGCCGATTTCCAGAATCAGCGGGCCAGTTCGTCCAAATGCCGCATTGGCATCGATGGGCTGGCCGGTGTAAGGCAGCACAAAGCGCGGCCCCCATTCGGCAAAGGCCTTGGCCTGGCCGGTGGTGGTGCGGCCCGCGCGTTTGACAAAACTCTTGATGGTTTTGGGGTGGGCGACACCGGCGGGGTGGGCAGCGGGCTTCGTGGGAGTGGTTGGTACTTCGAGGGCGTTCACCAGCTGAATTGTAGGGCGCATGCGCCGGTGCCACGTCTCAAGAAATTGCTGACGCGTGCTGAAACACGCGAATCCTCGGAGCAATTTTTTCTTGGACAGTACGTGTTGTAACGCGCATGTCGTACTCGGTTTGGAGGTTCATCCAGAATCGAGGGTCCATCCTGAAGAACAAGCCAAGCCGCAGCGCAGTGTCGGCCGTGATCGGACGCTTGCCATGAACCAACTCACTGATGCGGCTGGGTGAAACGTCAATATCAGCCGCAAGCTGACGGGCTGTGATGCCCATCGGCTTCATGAAGTCCTCAAGCAAGATTTCGCCCGGGTGAATTTCCTCAAGCAATTCAGCCATGTGCTTTACCCCTTAGTGATAGTCGACAATTTCAACTTGATGCGCTCCATCGTCTTTCCACACGAAACAGATTCGCCACTGGTCATTGATGCGGATGCTGTGTTGCCCTCGACGGTTGCCTTTCAACGCCTCAAGCTGGTTGCCTGGAGGGATTTTCAAGCTGGCCAGTTCGGTGGTGGCATGAAGTTGCAGGAGCTTGCGCCTTGCCACACGCTCTATGTTTTTGAACCTGGGCACGACTTGGCTATGAAACAGCGCCTTCGTGTCGGCACACATGAACGTATGGATCATGATGGCATTTTGTTCTGCGAAACAGAATCTGTCAATCCGAATGATGAGGGCGGTAGAGGGTAAGCCATTCGCTGATCCAGCGTTGCAGGGCGTGTTCCAATGGAGCAGGTTGGGCGCTAAGGCCCAGTGAATTGGCCGCCCGATTCAATGTGGCCAGGGGATCGTCAAGGTCCAAGGCCGCAGCGCCGTTCTGTTTGGACAGCTTTTCACCGTTGGGGCCCAGCACCAGCGGCGTGTGCAGGAACACCGGCGTGGGCAGGTTGAGCGCCCGCTGTAGCACGATCTGGCGGGCGGTGTTGTCGGTCAGGTCTTGGCCGCGCACCACGTGGGTGATGCCCTGCGCCCCGTCATCGACCACCACCGCCAGTTGGTAGGCCCATAGGCTGTCGGCACGCCGTAGCACGAAGTCGCCCACGGCCTGAGCCACAGTTTGCGATTGAGGGCCGAGTCGCCGGTCGGTCCATGCGGTGAGGGTGTCTAGCCCCAGGTCGGCCTGCACCCGACCGACGTGCAGGCGCCACGCCGATACCGTGCGCTGTGGCGCGATGCCCTGCTCGGGGCGGCATGTGCCGGGGTAGGGCCGTTCCATATGGCGGCTGTGCGCCACCCCTTGCGCCTCCCACCAGGCGTCGATGGCTTTGCGTGTGCAGCCGCAGGGGTAGGCCCAGCCCTGGTTTTGCAGCGTTTCAAGTGCCTGTGCATAGGTGCTGTCTCGCTGCGACTGCCAGGTGGGCGGTTCGTCAGGGTGCAACCCGCACTGCGCGAGTTGGTGGAGGATGAGTTGGTCAGCGCCGGGCACGCAGCGGGGGGTATCCACGTCTTCAATACGAACCAGCCAAGTACCGCCGTGCGCGCGCGCATCCAGCCAGCTGGCGAGGGCCGCGACCAGTGAGCCCGCATGCAGCGGGCCGGTGGGGGAGGGAGCAAAACGCCCTCGGTAATGCATCAGGCCATGGCGAGGGCCAGTTCCAGCCCTGACACAAAGGCACTTTCCACCCGGTTGCCCAGGCACCAGTCGCCGCACAGGCCGATGCCAGCCTGCGCGTCCAGCAGGTAGGGCTGGCCCAGCGGTTGCTTGGTCTGGGCATAGCGCCAGCGATGGGCAGAGGCGAAAGCCGGGGTGGCCCGAATGCCGGTGATCTCAGCAAAGCCTTTGAGCAACTTGGCTTTCACGCGCTCGGCATCGTCCTCCAGGTGCTCGGCCGACCATTCGGGGCTGGCCTGGATGATCCATCGCTCGATCGGGGATCGTCCAGGCTTACTCGGCTCGCGCGCGACCCAGCGGATGCGATGGTGATCGCTGCTGGCTGCGTGCCAGCGGGGGCCAAACGATTCCAGGCCGGGCTGCATGGCTTGCGGAAAGGCGACCATCAGCGTCCAGCATGGAGCGACCTGTACGTTCTTCAGGGCTTGCTGCATCGCCGGGGCGAGCCGACTGGCGCGCAGGATATCGTCGGCCTGCGGGTGGGGAATGGCCAGCACCACGGCATCGAAGCCACTGAGCACTTGTTGCGCACCCTCTGTGCCTTCGAGGCGAAGCTGCCAGCGATCGGGCGCCAGTGCGTCGGGCTCTATGGCCGTGACACGGGCTTCCAGCAGGGTCTGGCTGTTCAGTGAACCATCGGCCAGAGGCTCTGCCCAGCGCTTGACCAGGGTGTTCATGCCGCCCACCGGTACCCAGCGCGCATCACGTGGCCTGGGGGCGGTGGACATGGTTTGCCCCAGCATGTCCAACACCCGCACCGTGTTGACCTGCCAGGGCACCACCTGTTCGGGTTCCATTTGTAGCGCCAGCTGAAAGCGGGGATCGCGCACAGTGAAAAACTGGGCGCCATGGTCAAAGCCGCCAAACTCGCTGCGGCGGGTGGCCATGCGGCCGCCCGCACCCCGGCTTTTTTCAATCAGCGTCACCCGATGACCGGCTTGAACCAGTGTACGGGCGCACGTCACCCCCGCCATGCCAGCGCCGACAACGGCGATGTGGCGGTGTGCGGGGGTTGCGCGGTTTTTTTTCTGTGTGGGCATACGAGGTCTCCGTTTCTGTCAGTGTAGCGGTGTACGGGGCGCCTGGCGATGTTCAGGCATGTTGGTGCAGCAGGGCTTGACGGGTGGTGGCGCCTGACAGCCGGTCCAGCCACCAGCTCAAAGCCTTGCCAGAGGTGGGTGACCGCCAGGCATAACCTGGGCGGTAAATACGCGGCGGCAGGGTGGTGGTCTTCGCGATCAACCGACCTTCGTTCAGATAGCTCTGCACCATGGGCAACGGCAGGGAACCACAGCCCAGCCCCCGCAGCTGGGCCTGGAGTTTGTCGGCCATGGAGCTGACGGTCAATACATCCTGACCCGGTAGCAGCCCGACGCTGAGCCCTCGACCCCGGCGTGAGGTGTCCGACACTGCCACCACCCGGTGCTGGCGAATGTCGGCTGGGGTCAGCGGCTCAGGTGCCTGGGCGAGAGGGTGATGTGGGGCGACCACAAAGACAAACGCCATTTCACCCAGGCATTCGCTGCGGATTTCTGGCAGGGCGTCGCCTTCCAGAATCACACCCAGCGCGAGGTCGGCTTCCCCGGTCAGCAGCACCTCCAGGGTACCTGCCAGGGTTTCATTGCGCAGTCGCAAGCGGGTGGGCGCCCCCAGCCGATAGAAATCCTCGCAGAGGTCTAGCAGCGTGCTGCGGGAGATGACAGCATCGGCGGCGACCGTGAGTTGCGCCTCCCAGCCGGTGGCGATACGCTGCACGCGCTGGGCCACGGCATCGAGTTCCAGCATCAGGTGCTCACCGGCTCGCAAAAGCTCTGCACCCGCCGGAGTCAACTGGGCACGCCGGGATCGGCGGTCAAACAGCAACACGTCCAGGGCGTCTTCAACCTGCCGGACCCGGTAGGTCAGGGCGCTGGGCACCAGACCCAGTTCTCGCGCTGCAGCGGCCATGCTGCCGGTGCGAGCGACGGTTTCGATCAGGTGCAGGTTGTCCGGGGACAAGGCGGTTCGGGCGGGTCGCATAAAGGCATTAATCGTTCAAATGAATTGAATGATGCCAGCAAATCCGTCGATCCACCGACAGCCTGCTGCCCGCTACAGTCAACCACATGATTGAAATTCGACGCTCCGACGACCGAGGCCATGCCCAACACGGCTGGCTGGACAGCCGGCATTCGTTTTCGTTTGCCGAATATTACGACCCCAAGCACATGGGCTGGGGAAATCTGCGCGTGATCAACGAAGACCGGATCGCTCCGGGCACCGGCTTCGGGACGCACGGCCACCGCGACATGGAAATCATCAGCTACGTGCTGGAGGGCAATCTTGCTCATCGCGACAGCATGGGCAACGTGAAGGGCATTCCACCCGGCGACGTGCAGCGCATGAGCGCCGGCCGGGGCGTGACCCACAGCGAGTTCAACCACGCGCCCAATCAGGTCACGCATTTCCTGCAGATCTGGATCGAGCCCAACGTGACCGGTATCGCCCCCAGCTACGAACAAAAGACTTTCGACGATGCGGACAAGCGCGGCCAGCTGCGACTCGTGGCATCGCCGGATGGAGCGCAAGGTTCGGTGAAGATTCACGCGAATGCCGCCCTGTACGCGGGCCTGTTTGATGGTGCTGAAGCGGCTGAACTGTCGCTGGACCCGGCTCGCAAGGCGTATGTGCATCTGGTGCGAGGGCAACTGGTGGTCAACGGCCAGTCTCTCCACGCTGGAGATGCCCTGCGCGTGCAAGGCGAATCCCGTTTGTCGTTCAATGGCGGGCAGTCTGCCGAAGTGCTGGTGTTCGACCTCGAACCCTGATTTTTCTCTGTTTTTCTCTGTTCTTTCAACTAGGAGTTTTCATGTCTCGTATCGTAGTGGTGTATCACTCGGGTTATGGTCATACCCAGCGCATGGCGCAGTCGGTGGCCGAAGGCGCAGGTGCTGAGCTGCTGGCCATCGACGCGGACGGCAACCTGCCTGAAGGCGGCTGGGACACGCTGGACGCGGCCGACGCCATCATCATGGGCAGCCCGACCTACATGGGCACCGTGAGCTGGCAGTTCAAGAAGTTTGCCGATGCTTCCAGCAAGCCCTGGTTTGTGCAGAAGTGGAAAGACAAGGTGTTTGCAGGCTTCACCAACAGCGCCACGATGAACGGCGACAAGCTGTCGACCCTGCACTACCTGTTCACCCTGGCCATGCAGCACAGCGGCATCTGGGTGGGCACCGGCCTGATGCCCAGCAATGCCAAGGCGGCCCAGCGCAACGACGTGAACTATGTCGGCTCCTTCTCGGGTGCCATGGCGCAAAGCCCGTCGGACGCGGGTGCCAATGAAATGCTGCCGGGTGACCTCGAAACGGCTCGCCTGTTTGGCAAGCGCGTCGCCGAAGTCACGGCTCGCTTCAAGGGCTGACTGCCAGAGTGAAGTTGCAGGCATACTTGCTACTTGTGTTCAAGCAGTGAGTATGTCAGCCCATGATCATCC
>JAUVYR010000028.1 GCA_030602985.1 Burkholderiales bacterium | reverse complement strand
CGCCTTGCCGTATGAAGATGCGATGCACGATCTGGGTGGCGAGCTGTACGTCAAAAAAGCGTCCATCGAGTTCCACGCTTCGGCCCGCATGGACGATCAACTGGACATTGGCATGCGTTGCACCCGCCTGGGCAACTCGTCCATGACCATCACCGGGGCCATATTCCGGGGGGACCAATTGTTGATCACCGGTGAGCTCGTATATGTTTTCGCCGATCCGGCCACGCAAACCTCGCGCCCGATTCCTGCGGCGTTGCGAGGGTTGATCGAAAGCTACGAGGCGGGTGAGACCGTCGTTCAGGTACGAACCGGTGACTGGGCCACGCTGGCGCATGACGCGCAGCGTGTTCGCACAGCGGTTTTCATTGAAGAGCAGGGTATCCCGCGGGAGGAAGAATGGGATGAAGCTGACGCCGCCTGCGTGCATGCAGTGGCCTATAACCGGCTGGAACAGCCTGTCGCCACGGGGCGACTCCTGGTGGGCGGGCCGGGCGTCGGCAAAATCGGTCGCATGGCTGTGCATCGCGTGTTGCGGGGCAGCGGCGTCGGACGGCAGATCGTGGAGGCGCTGACCCGGGCGGCCCTGGCGCGTGGCGATCGCGTCCTGCGGCTGAGTGCACAAAAAACCGCTGAAGGGTTTTATCGCCGGCTGGGCTATGAGCCGGTGGGCGAGACCTATCTGGACGTGGGCATCCCCCACGTCGATATGGAAAGATCCCTGTGATGCAGGGGCTGACGCAGGCGCGCGGGGTCGTAGGTCCATTCCTGCAGGTTCAGTGAATAGCCTTGTGGGTTCCTGAGCTGCCTCGCGATCAGTGTGCTGCGTGTTCCGTAGCGCGCCTGGGGGCGGTGGATGAATGGCTGTCGCTGCAGGTCGCTGACCGATTCGTCGTCCATGTCGGGGGTTTGCTGCAGGGCATCCAGCAAGCGATCAACGGCAACTGGCTGCGCGGGATCCGTCTGGATCGCTTCGGTGACGGCGTTTTTGAGTTGCACCGTTTTGGGCCACGGCGTGTCGAGCGACGCATTGGACACGCCATACACGCCAGGTGACAGTCGAGCCCCGACCCAGCCCGCCGGCAGGCACAGACGTTCCTGCTCAGGCCCGGGGGTGTCAGCTTGATTGCTGAGCCAGATCCATTCACCCGTGCGCTGGTCACCCATCACGAGGTTGAAGCCCGCAAAGTCTGCAGGATTGCACCTCTCGACCAGAGTCTCCCAGCCCCAGCCTGCATGTGCAGGGTGGAGCCACCACAGGGTCAGTTCGCCTCGGCTTCTGGGAGCGACCACAGGATCGGACTGCTGCACGTTGGTGAGCATCGCGACGCGACCCGTTGCATCAAACCCCAGCCAGGTACCACCCGCTCGGGCATCTCGCCCGCTGTAGATCGCATGATCACCCTCTGGGTGCCAGCGTTCGAGGGGCAGGGTGGGGCGGTCCCAGTACTCGTCCCGGTTGGAAGCGATCAGGAGCGGACAGTCTGCATGCAGGCCCCACGCCCACGCAATCAGGCACATCGCGACGCTCCGCTGACCATGCTCATATATCGGTGAGCAGTGGATAGGGCAAAGGCAGCAAGGTCAGGGAAGGCCCAGCCGAGTCACGCAGCGTCAGCGCCTGACCATCGGCCGCACTCACCTGCATGGACACCAGCATGTCATACCCGCCGTTCGGGTGCGTGGCCGATGCCACCACCGTTCCGCAGGGCTGCTCCGGATCACCGGCATGAAACACATCCTGGCCGGGTTCAGCCGACTCGGCGCCGTGGGCCAGGTAGGTTCGGCGCTTTAATGTACCCCTGAACTGACTGCGGGCCACCACCTCCTGGCCGGGGTAGCAGCCTTTCTTGAAGTTGACGCCTCCCACGGATTCGTAGTTCAGCATCTGGGGCACGAAGAGTTCGAAAAGCGGCTGAGTCAGGAGAGTCACGCCACTGCGCACGTCCAGCCACTCCCATAGACCCACCTCGAGCGGCGCAAAAGCTGGCGCGGCAGCACCGGCAGGTTGAACCAGCAATGCCCGGGCGACACCTTCGGCATCGGGCAAACGCACCCACGTCTGTGCTCCATCGCTGTGTAGCGACCAATGGGCAAGCGGCAGCTGAGATGGCACGGCTGCTCCTGCCAGCCCCCAGACGGCGACCTCTGCACTGGCGTCGCTCAGCTTGGCTTTGGCTCGCAATACAAACATGCTGAGTCGTTTGAGGGTGGCAGCCAGCAGGTCTGCGCTGCAGATCAGCCAGATGTCCTCGGGCGTGTGCTTGAAACCGATGAAGGACGCTTGCATGCGCCCCTTGGCATTGCAATAGGCAGCCAGACGGGCCTGATCATGGCCCAGGAGCTGGAAATCCTGGGTCAGTTGTCCCTGAAGGAAATGGGCAGCGTCCGCACCCTGAACGCGTATCACGCCCAGGGCGTCCAACCGCACGCAACCGTTGATCTGTCCACCCATCGAAGCATTCATCATGGTCATGAAGAGGTCTCACTTATGATTCAGAGTTTGTATTGTCCCAAAGGTCCAAGCCCGTGCTTCGAGTGTTGAAATGGTTTTCGTTGATTGTGCTGACCACTGTCTCACTCGCGGTGGCCAGTATTCTGGTGTGGCTCAATCGACCCTTGCCATTGGCGCTGGATGGGCAGGATGTGGTCGATCTTCGTGTCGTACCCGGCGCTTCCGCCAGAGCGATCAGTCGGGCGATTGTGCAGGGGGGCGTGCAAACCCCCGAGTGGCTCTTGCTGGCCTGGTTTCGTGCGTCCGGTGAGGCCGGCAACATCCGGGCCGGCAGTTACGAGATCGAACCGGGGACCACACCGCGCCGCTTACTGGAAAAGCTGGTCAATGGGGAGCAGGCCCTCAGGCGGGTGACGTTGCTGGAGGGATGGAACTACCGCCAAGTGATGCAGGCCTTGCGATCAGCCGAGCATCTGGTGTTTGATTTACCCGCCTTCACCACGGGAGAGTACAACGATCTGATGTATGCGCTGGGTCTGGAAGCCCGGCATCCCGAAGGCCGTTTTTTCCCGGACACCTACCTGTACCCCAAGTACGCGACGGCGTCTTCTGTTTTGCGGCAGGCCGCAGCCGCCATGGACCGCAGACTTCAGCTGGCTTGGGATCAGCGGCACCCCCATGTGCCCCTGCGCAATCCCGACGAGTTGCTGATTCTGGCCAGCATCATCGAGCGGGAGACTGGTCATCCTGCGGACCGATACAAGGTGTCTGCCGTTTTCAATAACCGCTTGCGAATTGGTATGCGCCTGCAGGCCGACCCGACCGTGGTGTATGGGTTGGGGGAGGGCTTCGAGGGACGACTGCGGCGGATTCACCTGACTACCGATACACCTTACAACACCTACACCCGAGCGGGCTTGCCCCCCACGCCGATCGCGATGCCCAGCATGGCTGCGCTGATGGCAGCTGGTCAACCCGCCGACAGTCCGGTCATGTATTTCGTGGCCCGTGGCGACGGCACCAGCGAATTCAGTCGGACCCTGGATGAGCACAACCGCGCGGTTCGCCGTTTCATTCTCAATCGATGAGTCCCGGTATGGCAGCATCAGGCGTGTTCATCACATTTGAAGGCATCGATGGTGCCGGCAAATCCAGCCATGTGGCGGCCCTGGCCGACGCTTTTCGTGCCAGCGGTCGCGTCGTCACGACCACGCGGGAACCCGGTGGTACGCCGCTGGCCGAGTCTCTGCGCGGCCTGCTGTTGCATGAGTCCATGGATCCACTGACAGAAGCATTGCTCATGTTCGCCGCACGCCGGGACCACGTATTGACCGTGATTCAACCCGCCCTTTCGCGTGGTGAAGTCGTGTTGTGCGACCGCTTCACAGACGCCACCTTTGCCTACCAGGGCTATGGTCGCGGTTTTGATCTCACCACGCTGCAAACCCTGGAAACCTGGGTGCAGGCGACGCCTGGCGGTCGGCTAGAGCCCGATCTGACGCTCTGGTTCGATGTCCCACCAGTGGTCGCGGCCGCCCGACTGGCCGGAGCGCGAAGCCCAGACAAGTTCGAGGCCTTGCCTGTGACCTTCTTTGAGCGTGTGGCTCAAGGCTACGCTGAGCGCGCCAAGCAATCTGGTGAGCGTTTTGTACGCCTGGATGGTGCCAGGACACCAGAGGCTGTCTGGCAGGCAGTGCGGGCAGCCTGTGCAGCACGGGGATGGCTGAAAGGGGCGCACTGATGCCCTTGTCACCGTGGTTGGCGCGGCAGCTCCGAGACCTGCAGCGGCAGCGCGGGCATGCCTTGTTGCTGGCAGGCCCGCCCGGTCTGGGTCAGTACGCCCTGGCGCTGGAGCTGGCTCGGACCTGGTTGTGTGAACAGCCAGGGCCTGAAGGCAGTTGTGGCCAATGCACCAGTTGTCATGCGATTGATGTCCGCACGCATGCCGACCTGTTTGTCCTCATGCCCGAGTTGCATGCAATGGCACAGGGTTGGCCGTTGGACCCTCGAACCCAGGACAAGATCGACAAGAAGGAGCTGAAACCCAGCAAGTTCATCCGGGTGGATGCGGCGCGAGAGGCCATTGCCTTCAGCCAGTTGACGGCCTCGCGTGGAGGAACCCGGGTCGTGCTGGTATCGCCTGCTGATCGACTCAATATCGAATCCGCCAACGCCCTGCTCAAGACCCTCGAAGAACCGCCGGGGTCGCTGCGCTTCATCCTGTCAACGGAAGCCGCGCATGCGTTACTGCCCACCATACGCAGCCGTTGCCTGACGCACACCATGGAATGGCCCACTGAAGCGGAAGCCTTGTCTTGGTTGGCGACGCAGAATCCAGGATGGCCCCAGGCAGACCTGGCGCTGGCTTGTCGAGCCACTGGCGGACGCCCCGAGCAAGCGCATGAATGGATACAGACGGGTTGGACAGCCGAGGCATGGTCACGACTCCCCCGACAGGTCGCACAGGGACACTGGCAATCCATCAGCGACTGGACGGTGGCTCGTCAGATGGATGCACTCCTCAAGCTCTGTCACGATCTGATGGTCCGTCAGGCAGGCGGAGCCCCCCGATTTTTTGAAAATTCGCAACTGCCTGCGTCTCCGCCCATGACCCAGCTCAACGCCTGGCATCGCGATCTTGTTCAAGCCAGCCGCACCATGGAGCACCCCTACAACGCCGGTTTGCTCCAGGAAGCCTGGGCCGTACGCGCGCGACAAGCCCTCGCGTTACACTCAGCAACATGAGCACCGCCGAAGCAGCGGGGGCCCCTCGCCCCACCGTCATTCAGCTTTCCATCAAGGAAAAAGCGGCTCTGTATGCCGCCTACATTCCGTTGTTTGCGGACGGGGGCATTTTCGTCCCTTCGGCACGTGAATACCAACTGGGAATGGATGTGTACGTGCTGCTCACACTGCCTGATGACCCGCAGCGCTACCCAGTGGCCGGCAAGGTCGCCTGGGTCACGCCGCCGGGTGCCACGGGTGCACGGACCCAAGGCATAGGCATCCGGTTTCCGGCAGACGAAAAATCCAAAATTCTCAAGGCGCGCATCGAGGAAATCCTGGGTGCCCACCTGGCTTCTGACCGACCCACGCAAACGCTCTGAGTTCGCTGCAGAGCGCGTTTGACACCATGTTCGTTGACTCACATTGCCATCTGAGCTTTCCTGAGCTCTCATCCCGCTTGCCAGAGGTGCTGCAAGCCATGTCGGAGGCCCGTGTTCATGAGGCCTTGTGCATCTGCACGACTCTCGAAGAGCTGGAGGCTGTTCGTACTGTCGCTCGCAGTGATGCGAGGCTGTGGGCGACGGTCGGCGTTCACCCGGATAACGAGGGTGTCCAGGAGCCCACGGTTGAGGGACTGGTGGCCGCCGCCCAAGACCCCAAGATTGTCGGTATTGGCGAAACCGGTCTGGATTACTACCGCCTGGGTGACCGTTCGGTGGCAGACATGGCCTGGCAGCGAGACCGTTTTCGCACGCATATCCGCGCAGCCAATCAGGTTCAACTGCCGCTCATCATCCATACCCGCAGTGCCTCGGACGATACGCTGGCCATCCTCAAGGAAGAGGGGGGGCAGAGTGGGGTGTTTCATTGCTTCACTGAAACGGAGGCAGTCGCCAGGGCGGCTGTGGAGATGGGTTTCTACATCTCTTTTTCTGGCATCCTGACTTTCCGCAACGCACAAGAACTGCGGGACGTCGCCCGCTGGGTGCCGATGGATCGCTGTCTGATCGAGACTGATAGCCCGTATCTGGCGCCCGTCCCCTACCGGGGCAAGACCAACATGCCTGCCTACGTCCCACATGTCGCCAAGCAGCTGGCGGAGGTCAAAGGACTTGATATCGAAGAGGTCGCCAGGATCACGACCGAAAACTTTGAACGTTTGTTCAGCAAGACGATTCGATCGACTTGATATGGTCACTAAAAACCTGATTCTTTACATGAGAAATGCCTGGCAAGTCATTTTCATGACTTGCCTTTTTCTTTCGTCCCTGCCGGCATGGGCTCAAGCCGGGTCGTACGAGCGCTTCTTCATTGCCATTCAGCGTGACGATGTTCGTGCCCTTGAGCGATTGCACCATCTGGGCTTCGATCTGAATTCCCCCAGCCCTTCGCTTGAGCCTCCCCTGTTTCTGGCTTTGAGTCTCGGGTCTTTGCGGGCAGCCCGGTTCCTCATCCAGCAGCCGGAAGTCGACCTCAACGCACGCAGTCAGGCTGATGAGAACGCACTCATGATCGCGGCCTTGCGTGGGCATCTGGACATCGTCCAGGCTCTGATCGATCGACGGGCCCAGGTGAACAAGCCGGGCTGGGCGCCTTTGCACTATGCCGCCACATACAACGGGCCGCAGGCGCTGGCGATCACGCGCTTGCTGCTGGAGCACCACGCCTTTATCGACGCGGAATCACCCAATCGCACCACGCCGCTGATGATGGCCGCACAATATGGCCGTTCCGAAGTCGTACGCCTGCTGCTGGAGGAGGGCGCTGACCCCCAAGCGCGTAACGAGCAGGGCCTCACGGCTATTGATTTTGCGCAGCGCGTGGGACGCAATGATGTGATGGAGATGGTTGCTACGGCAATTCGCCGCAGCCAGTCGACAGGAACCTGGTAACCCTCAAGCGTCAGAAAGAGCGACAGGGATTACGTGCAATTACGTAAAGACGCCGAGGCCAATCAGGGTTCCAATTCGTTAAGTTCGGAAACGATAAGGAGACTGCATGCTGAACCGAGATGTTCGGGACATCGTAGGTGGCTTGGCCATGGTGGCCATAGGCGCTTTCATGGCCTGGTATGCCTACAACGAATACGACATGGGCCGACTGGCGCGCATGGGACCCGGTTTCTTCCCGGTCAGCCTGGGCATCATCTTGTCGGTGATTGGCTTGTTCATCACCATTCCAGCGTTTTTCCGACCTGGCTCACCCATCAAGATCGAATTCAAGACGCTGATCGCAGTGTTTCTGAGCATCGTGGTCTTCGCCTTCCTGCTCCGTACAGCAGGTTTGATTCTCGCGACCATGGCTGCAGTACTCACATCATCGATTGCTGACAGGACCATCACCTGGAAGGGGCGCATCATCCTGGCCTTTGGCGTGGCAGGTGTGACCTGGGGGGTTTTCATACTCGGACTGAGCATGATCATTCCCGTCTGGCCCTGGAGCCATTGAGTATCAACCCCTGAACGGACAACATTCAAATGGATATCGCTAGCGGATTGATGCTCGGCCTTCAAGCGGCCTTGAGTCCTACAGTGCTTCTGTACTGTTTCATCGGTGTGTTTCTGGGGACGCTGATTGGCGTCTTGCCAGGGATTGGCGCCCTGGCAACCATCTCCTTGCTGCTGCCTATCACTTACCACATACCGCCAACGGCCGCAATCGTGATGCTGGCCGGCGTGTATTACGGCGCGCAATATGGTGGCTCTACCGCTTCCATTTTGCTCAACCTGCCCGGTACCCCTTCGTCGGCAGTGGCTTGTCTGGACGGCTACCCGATGGCCAAGCAGGGCAGAGCGGGTGTGGCGCTGTTCATGACCACCATTGCGTCGTTTGTCGGTTCGATGCTGGGTATTGCGGCGCTTGTGTTTTTCTCGCCCGCCATTGCCGAGATCGGATTGAAGTTTGGTGCGGCTGAATACTTCGCCATGATGTTGCTGGGTCTGATTGCCGCTTCCATGCTGGCGTCGGGTTCTGCGCTCAAGGGCCTGGCCATGGTGATGCTGGGTCTGATTCTGGGCACTGTAGGCACCGATGTGAACTCGGGTGTGGCGCGGTTCAATTTTGGGGTGCCGGAACTGATGGATGGGATCAGCCTGGTCGCTCTGGCGATGGGGCTGTTTGGGATTTCTGAGGTCATTTCCTCAGTCAACCACACTCGTGATTCGAAAGTCCAGGAAAAAATCACTTTCCGATCCATGACCCCAACTAAAAAGGATTGGAAAGAATCCACCATGCCGATGTTACGCGGCACGGGTATTGGCAGTTTTTTTGGGGCTTTGCCTGGCACGGGCGCCAGTATTGCGTCTTTCATGGCTTATGCGGTCGAGAAGAAAGTCTCGAAAGACCCCGGCAAATTTGGCAAAGGTGCCATTGAGGGTATTACAGCACCTGAATCTGCCAACAATGCCGCGGCTCAGACGGCCTTTGTGCCCACCTTGTCGCTCGGTATTCCTGGGGACGCTGTCATGGCGCTCATGCTTGGCGCGTTGATCATCCACGGTATTCAACCCGGCCCTCTGCTCATGACGCAGCAGCCTGAACTGTTCTGGGGCTTGATCGTCAGCTTTGGCATCGGCAACATCATGCTGATGGTCCTGAACCTTCCTTTGATTGGGATCTGGATTTCGATTCTTCGAATTCCTTACAGCGTTCTTTATCCAGCTATTCTGGTCTTCATCTCGCTGGGTGTGTACAGCGTCAACAACAACACCTTCGACGTGTTTGTGGTGGCGATCCTGGGGTTGTTTGGCTATGCACTGGCCGTTCTCAAGTTCGAGGTGGCGCCTTTGCTCCTCGGGTTTGTGCTGGGTCCGATGATGGAAGAAAACTTGCGTCGTGCCTTGTTGTTGTCCCGTGGTGATCCGATGACCTTCATTGAGCGACCCATCAGTGCGGGCTTCCTCGCGCTGGGAGCTGCATTGATTCTCTGGACAGCGTTCAGTGCCTTGAAGCGTGCCATGCAAGGCCGTGAGCGGCGCGAGGATGGGATTACCGAATAATTCCACAATGTGTATTATGTTAAATTTAAGAAAGGGGCCTCGAGCCCCTTTCTTTCATGGTTCCGGCAAGGCACCCAAGTAGAATGTAGGTTTTCTTTTCTCTTATCCTTAGGATTTTTCATGAAGAAACTGTTCTGGGCGTTGGGCTTGGCTGCGTCTGTGGCATTGGTGGGTTGCGGCAAGAAAGACGAACCGGTCGCCGGCGGTGCGACGGGTGCGACGGGTGCTACCAGCATGCCTGTCCTGCGCGTGGCGATTGATCCCACCTACGAACCCTTCACCTTCAAGACGCCTGATGGCCAGCCCGCCGGCTTTGATATTGACATCGCCAACGCCATCTGTGCCGAGATCCAGCGCCAGTGTGTATTCGTCGAACAGATCTGGGACAGCATGATTCCCGGTCTGCTGGCCCAGCAATACGATGTGATCATCAGCTCGATGTCCATCACCGAAGAGCGTCAGCGCGTCATCGACTTCTCTGATAAGTACTACAGCACGCCCAGCCGTATCGTGGTGCGTGACGGAACGCCTTTTGAATCGCTGGAATCCTTGCGCGGTCTGCGCCTGGGTGTCCTGCGTGGCAGCACGCAGGAACGCTACGCGATGGGTGAACTCGCGCCACTGGGGGTGAATGTCATTCCCTACCAGGCACAAGACCAGGTCTACCTGGATATCGGTTCCGGCCGTCTGGATGGCACCGTGGCTGACGTCGTGGAAGTGACTGCCGGTTTCCTGGACCGTCCTGAAGGTGCCGGTTTTGTATTCGTCGGCCCAGAACTGAACGACCCGCAATACTTCGGCATTGGTATGGGTGTGGCCATGCGTCAGGGGCGTGAGGATCTGCGTGAACAGATCAACCAGGCCATCCAAGCCATTCGTGCCAACGGCACGTATGACGCCATTGCCTCGAAGTACTTCGACTTCGACATCTACGGTCTCTGATCGAGGCGTCCGCGTTGACGGGGTACTACCTGCAGATCCTGGAAGGCGCCCTCCTCACGGTGGGCGTTTCCTTATCATCGCTCGTGGTCGCCGTCATCCTCGGCTTGCTTGGAGCCGCTGCCAAGCTGTCTGGGCAACGTTTGGTGGTCTTTCTGGCCACCCTCTACACCACCGTCATCCGGGGTGTGCCCGAACTGGTGCTGATGCTGCTGGTTTTTTATGGGGGCGCCATCGGGCTGAACCATCTGTTGCTCAGCTTGGGATTTTCTCAACCCGTTCGCATCGATCCGTTCACGGCCGGCGTGTTGACCATTGGCTTCATCTACGGCGCCTACATGACGGAAACATTCCGTGGCGCCATCATGGCGATTCCCAAAGGCCAGATGGAAGCGGCCTGGGCCTTTGGCATGAGTCAGGCGCGGGCGTTTTTCAGGATCACCCTGCCCCAGATGGTGCGCTACGCCCTGCCCAGTTTCACCAACAACTGGCTGGTGCTGATCAAGACCACCGCGCTGGTCAGCCTGATTGGCCTGCACGAAATGACTTACCGTGCCAAACAAGCCAGTTCGGCAACACGCGAGCCTTTCATCTTCCTGCTTTTCGCTGCCGCCCTGTTTTTGATTTACACGAGCCTGTCGCTATGGGTTCTGCGCAAGCTGAACGACCGTTACAGCCTGGGTGACAAAAAGGTCAGCCTGTGAACTGGTCGATCCTGTTTGAGTCCCGTAACCTCGCCTTTTACGTGGACGGCTTGCTGACCACAGCCACCCTGCTGGCTGGCTCGTTGGTGATAGGCGGGTTACTGGCTTTTGTCCTCGCCCTGGCCCTGACCAGCCAGGTGGCTGTGCTGCGATGGATCGCCGGTGCGTATACCTATTTCATCCGTGGAACACCGCTGCTGATTCAGGTCTACCTGATTTACTACGGCCTGGCGCAACTGGAGTGGATACAGGCCCGATGGGACACCGTCTGGCCCTGGACATATTTCAAAGACGCCTTCTTCTGCGCCTTGCTGGCCTTTGCGCTGAACAACGCGGGCTACACCGCCGAGATGCTGGCAGGCGCCATTCGCCAGACCCCACCGGGCGAAATCGAAGCTGCACAGGCCATGGGCTTGTCCCGCTGGCAGATTCTGCGGCGGATCGTCCTGCCCAGTGCTTTCCGGCGCACCCTGCCCCCTTACAGCAACGAAGTGGTGATGATGTTGCACAGCACCAGCTTGGCGAGCGCCGTCCCTGCCCTGCTGGACCTGACGGCGGCTGCCAACCGCATCTATTCAATGTATTACCTGCCTTTCGAAGCCTATCTGTTTGCTGCGGGCATCTATCTGTGCATCACTTTCGCGCTGGTGGGTGCTTTCAAGTGGCTGGAAAAACACTATCTGGCGTACCTGCGACCCCGAACCCATTGAAATGGCCATGTCTGCTTCCCCCATGAAACTGGAGGTTCAGGACCTTCACAAACGCTACGGTTCCAATGAAGTGCTCAAGGGGGTTTCCTTGTCGGCTCGTGCTGGCGACGTGATCAGCATCATTGGCAGCTCAGGTTCAGGCAAAAGCACCTTCCTGCGCTGCATCAATCTGCTGGAAAAGCCGCATCAGGGGCGCATCGTGGTGGCGGGGGAGGAATTGCTCCTCAAGCCTGGGCGGACGGGTGAGCTGGAGGCCGCTCAGCCTGCCCAGCTCCAGCGCCTGCGCACCAAGCTGGCCATGGTCTTTCAGAACTTCAACCTGTGGGCGCACATGACCGTGCTGCAGAACATCATCGAAGCGCCGGTGCATCTGCTCAAGGTGCCGAAGGATCAAGCCATCGAGACGGCCCGCAAATACCTGGATCGCGTGGGACTCAAGGGCGTGGAAGACCGTTACCCCGCGCACCTCAGCGGTGGACAGCAGCAACGCGTGGCCATCGCCCGAGCGCTCGCCGTCGAGCCTGAGGTCATGCTGTTTGACGAACCCACCAGTGCCCTGGACCCTGAGTTGGTCACCGAGGTGTTGCGCGTGATGCAGAAACTGGCTGAAGAGCACCGCACCATGGTCGTCGTCACCCATGAGATGGGGTTCGCTCGAGAAGTATCGAATCACCTCATCTTTTTGCACCAGGGGCGCATTGAAGAAGAAGGCCACCCTCGCGAGGTCCTGGTCAACCCCAGAACAGAGCGGCTGGCGCAGTTTCTCAACGGCAGCCTCAAGTAAATCGCTGCACGAGCGGCGTTATTCCCAGAACATCAGGGCTTCACGGCCCTGCACGTACAAGTCCACCGGCTTGCCGAAGGGCATGACCACCTTGGTCGGCACGTGCCCGAATGGCAGGCCAGTCAAAACCGGCACTTGCAGCTGCTGGCGCAACCATCCAACCACGCTGTTCAGGGTATAGCCCTTGTCGTGCGGAGTCAGTTGAAATCGATTGAAACTGCCCAGCAAGATGGCTTTCTGGGCACCCAGAACACCTGCATGCAGCAGCTGGGTCAGCATCCGTTCGATCCGATAGGGGTGCTCCCCCACGTCTTCCAGAAACAGCACGCCGTCGGCCACCACGGGGAAGAAGGGCGAACCCGCCAGGCTGCAAAGGACCGACAGGTTGCCCCCCCACAGGGTGGCGCCCTCGGCGGCCCAGCCCGCATCAGATGCAAGAAAGGGGTGAGCCCGAAAATCGCCCGGAGGCAGACGCCAGCCAGTGCCCTCCCCCACGCCAGTGACCAAGTCATCAAAGCAAGCCTGCATGATCTCGTCGGGCGTATCCTCACCCGCCCAGTCCTCCAGCAAGGCGGGGCCTGCCCAGGTGGTCGTCCCACGCAGGGCAAAGGTCGCGCACTGCAACGCAGTGAAATCGCTCAAACCCACCCAGTCCGCGCCCTGCTCCACCGATTGCTGGATGGCATCGTAGGGCAGTCGGGGCAGAAGACGGGTCAGGCCGTAGCCCCCGCGGCTGGTCAGCACAATCTTGGCATGGCTTCGGGCCGCTCGCTCGATGGCTGCCAGGCGCGTGTTGTCGTCACCTGCAAAGCGTTGATGGCTGCGCAGGGCGTCCGGGTCCACCTCGACCTCATGACCCTGAGCCTGCAACCGCTTCAGGGCGCGCTTGAATCCGGCCTTGTCGCGAACGGCCCCGCTGGGCGAATAAACATAAATATGCGTCATTGGTCGATTATGGCCTCACGCCAGAGGCCAAGGCCAGGCTTTTCGGGCGGCCTGATGGCCTTTGTCCGGGTATGGCCACTCCTCCCACCCTGGGGGCAGCAGGGCATGGTCAGGGGCGTGGATCACCTGCCATGTGGCAGCCACACCGTGCTGCTCCTGAAGCAACTGCACCAGATGCTTGCCCAGGACTTCTTGTGCAGCCGGGCCACCGATCAACCATGTGTTTTCGCCCAAACCGCTGAGCCATTCCGCCAGAATGCTGGCGTGCCGGCTGATGGTGTGCCATTGGGGCTTTTTGGGTTTGTCGCTCAGGCCGAAGCCCATCAGGTCGGGCAACAGGATACGGTGCCCTTGCTGAGTCAGTTGCTGGGCCAACCCTAGCCATTGCGGCCACCAACTCTGCGGGCCGTGCAGCAACACCCAGGCAGAGGTTTTTCTCTCATCGGCATGGGTTGCCACAGGAGGGCGGTCGATCCAGTGCAGACGCAAACCATTGAGCGCGTCGCCTGCTTGCGTGGTGTGCGAAGTCTCTCGCCAATCATCCGGCAAGGCCTGCCACAGGGGCGCGATAGCTTCATCCGGCGTTCGCAAGGCATCGTCCCTCAGGGGCTGGGCGGTCGCCCGTGCGGCGCGGCGTTGCTCGGCAAAGAAGGTTTGCATCAGGGCCGCACAGGCGTCGGCCTCCACCCCGCCCTGCACCGTGGTCTGGTGGTTCAGCCGGGCATCGCCCAGAATATTGATCACCGAACCCGCCGCACCGGTTTTGGGTTCGGGGGCGCCGTACACCACTCGGGCGAGGCGGGCATGCAACAGAGCTTGCGCGCACATGGCGCAAGGCTCCAGGGTCACGTACAGTTCGCAACCGTCCAGACGGTAATTGCCCAGCACTTGGGCGGCTTGCCTCAAGGCCAGCATTTCGGCGTGTGCGGTGGGGTCGTTCAGGGTGATGGGCTGGTTGTGGGCTCTGGCCAGTATCTGGTCCGATTGGCCGGATTGCCCAGGCCGTACCAGCACGGCCCCCACAGGCACTTCCCCAGCTGCGGCTGCCAAGCGAGCCTGGGCGATGGCTAATGACATGTAATGAGCATCATCAGCGGGCGTGCTCAAGTCGGGCATTCAGGAAAGTGCAAATGGTCAATTTGGGTAAGACTATACACAAGCCTCCCCATTATTGAACCAGGCTTTAGCGTTGTATGTCTCGGTTCTTCTCATGCATGAGCCAGACCGCCGCCAGCGTCACGATCGTGAGAGGAACCACGAAGCCCAACATGGCTGTTGAGAAGGCCTGTGCGGCTGCATCTTGTCGGGCGGTCATGATCAGGTAGATCACGTAAGCCGCATAATAAAGCAGAAACAGGCCCCCTTCCCAGCGGGTGATCTGGCGTCCCATCACGAAAACGGGCAGACAAGCGAATGAAACTGCCATCAGGACCCAGAGGTCAAAGTTCAAGACAGATGCCGACAGGATGAGGCCATCAGCACCGGCCACCAGACCGCTCAGCCCCACCACGCCCAGCAGGTTGAACGTATTGCTGCCCACCACGTTGCCGACTGCGATATCGCGCTCCCCCTTGATGGCGGCCGCTATCGATGTGGCCAGCTCGGGCATGGACGTGCCGGCAGCGACTATGGTGAGACCGATGACCAGATCGCTGACCCCGAAAGCCCTGGCAAATGCCACAGAAGCCCCGACCAGCCAGTCAGACCCGATCACCAGAAACACCAGGCCACCCAACACCAGCGCGATCTGCACCCAAAGCCGCGCGTCCCAGGCGCCTGGAGACGGCGGCTGAAGTTCGTCGTCGTATGCGGATGAGGCATCGGCCGCCGTCTGTCGCCTCGACATCACGACCAGATAAGCGGTGTAGGCACACAGCAGACCCAGCAGCAGACCGCCTTCCCACAGGGTGATACGCCCATCAAATCCCAAAGCGGCCAGCAGTAGCGTGGCGCCGAGCATCACCGGCACTTCCTGACGAATCAACTGGTGGTGGACTGCCAGCGGCACGATCAGTGCACTGGCGCCGAGGATGAACAGGATATTGAAAATGTTGCTGCCCACGACATTGCCGACGGCGATGTCGTTCTGCCCACCCAGCACGGCATTGGTGGAAACAGCCATTTCCGGGGCACTGGTGCCGAAGGCCACAATGGTCAGGCCTACCACCAAAGGCGAGAGCCCCAGCGTGAGTGCCAATTTGGATGCGCCTCGCACCAGCGCCTCCGCGCCGACCACTAGAGCCGCCAGCCCACCGATAAACCACAAAGTCTGCATCCACCACATATCGCTCTCCTGCTGCCAAGCCCGCAGCTACAACGTCTGATTGTGAGTCAGCGCCATCTGAAAAGCGAGCAGGCATAACAGGAGTCCAGGTTCGGGATAACCGCAGTGGCCTCTCCGCATCAGAAGCCGATTGGCTGTGGGGTCAACCCGTTCAGGCACACAATGCGGGGAACCTCATGCCTGCCAGCCCCGTGAAACTTGAGCCACCGCATCATGCGCATGCAGGCTTTCACGATGTATCACGCGTACCAGGTAAGCCTCAAAACGCTTCGCCATGGTTTGGTTCAGGCGACGAACAGCGTCCTCGACATACATCAGGTTCTGCCCGTTGAGGCGAGCGAATGCCTGTTCATCCGCTCGCTTCACTGCGGTTTGCACGGGTGTTCCCAACGCAGCTTCAGCCGAATCGATGCGTTCAACCAGGGCCAATACGCCTTGGCTGTGCTGATGGCGCGCAGCCAGAAAAGCTTCACTGCGCTGGCTGTGCGGCGTTGCCGTCGTGGCCTTCTCACGCAGCCACTCAGCTACAGCTTGGACAGAGATGGTCGATTCGCCACTGAATTCAGCGCTGAACGCCTGTTCAACCAACTGGCGTGGTGTTCACCGCCACCTCTGCCCAGCGCACAGGAGAACGCACGTTCATCATCAACGGGGAATTGGAGTTGATTGGTCAGCGGCAGCCGCTCACACTGCAGGCCACCTGGAACAAAAGCGCTGAGTCGCCTATCGGCCCAGTCGGTCGTCGGCCATACCTCATGGGTGTTTCGGCTCGGGGCAGCTTCCAGCGGAGTGCCTTTGGCATGAACTACGCCGTCGCCAATGGGTGGGTGGGTGATGAAGTGCCCCTGATCATCGAGTTCGAAGCCATCCGTCAATGAGGCTCGAAAAACGACAGTCTCTGGGCACAGAGCGGCTATTGCATCATGGTGCGTGGCTGGCCGCCGGATTGGGTTTCTGGTTCTCAACACGCTGCTGGTTTTTCACAACAGCTGGCCGGGCATGGGTGTGGCCCTGGTGCCACGACTGTCTCTGGAGATGTTCCTCGGCCTTGTGGCTTTGGCGTGGTGGGTGGGTCGCAGAGGCGTGCTCTCCCCTCGCGGTCGCACGTGGCTCACAATCGGACTGGTAGGTCTGGTGCTGGTGCGTTATGCCAATGTCACCGCGCCGTCCATGATGGGACGACCGGTCCACGTGTACTGGGATGGACGCCACCTGTTGGAGGTGGGCAAGGTGCTGGGAAGCTCCTGGCCTGCTTGGCAAATCGCGACTTGGGGGCTGCTGCTGGTTGTGGGATTGGTGGTCCTTTACGGGGTCGTGAGGGTCAGCCTGGAGGCACTGGAGATCGGGCTTCGGCGTCCCGATGTGCGCTACAGCGCGCAGCTCCTGGCTATCACAGGGGTGGTAGCTTTTGCCATTCACCCTCTTGGGCCCTGGGACACGCGGCGACATTTTTCGGCGCCCATCCTGCCCACCGTGGTCCAACAGGGTGTTTTGTTGACCCAGGCGCTGCAACCCCACCGCTACGCGGCTACTCTGGGGCCTAGCCCGGCCTTTGATACCGACCTCAGTGCTTTACAGACCGACTCGGGCCCACTCGATGTTCTATTGCTGTTTGCCGAGTCTTATGGGGCTATCACTCTGGACGACGAGGATTTCGCCGCCGCGCTAGGGCCAGCACGTCAGCGTCTGACGGAGGCGCTGGAACGCGCTGGGTGGTCAGTGGTCTCAGGGCGCGTTCGTGCGTCCACCTTTGGTGGCGCTTCCTGGCTATCCCACGGCAGCTTACTCTCGGGGGTGGATACGTCAGACCCGTTGCGCTACAGCCTGTTACTGACCAGCCAGCGGCCTACACTCGTGTCACATTTTGCGGCTCACGGCTACCGCACGGTGGGCTGGATGCCGGGCATTAAACGCCTTTGGCCAGAAGGTCTTTTTTTCGGCTTCGACCGCATCGCCGATGATGCAACCATCGGCTATCAGGGACTGGATTTTGGCTACTGGCGCATCCCCGATCAAGCCTCCATGGCGCTGTTGCACGATCAAGAATTCAGGACATCGCCGACTCAGCGCCAGCCCGTGTTTGCTGTGTTTCCGACCATCACGAGCCATGCACCCTTTCATCCTCTACCCCCTTTGTTGAGTTCTGCACTCGCCCCCCTTGACGCCCATGCATATACCCCTGCCGACGTGATGCAAGCCCTGGCCAATCCGCCTACTGCGGGTCAGGCAACTGGCCCCTACTTACGCAGCATCAGTGATCTTTTCGACTGGCTGGCTGTTTATATTGACGATCTTGCACCGCCCAACTTAATGCTGCTGATGGTGGGTGACCACCAGCCGCCTGGCATCATCAGAGGGGATGATGCCAGCTGGGATGTGCCTGTGCACATCATGAGTGCTCACGATTCGGTGCTGCAACGCCTGGAAGCCAAGGGCTTTGTTGCCGGCCTGCTGCCATCCCACCATACGCTGGCGACCATGCACGGGTTAACGCAAATATTGCTCGATGTGTTCGATGCAGACAGCGGCATGGCTGAGTGAGCGGCTTGTCAGCTCGGCTTCAGCGGGGTAGCCATGCGTGAATGTCGCCGGATGGTCCCTTCACAGGGAGATGGCTTAGCCATAGACGCAGGTCGGCTGCCTCTATACCCTGAGGTTGTAACAGCCGCAGCTGTTCGCCCAGGGAAACTGCATAACGATAGCGGCCTGGGCCAGCCAGATTTTCGAGTCTGTCAATGCAAGCCAGGGCCACATCACGAACGGCTGGCACGAATTCGAAAGACAGAGCGGGCAGCGGCTGATTCAGGCCCAGCAAGACTTCCAGCTCGAAGCCTTCCACATCAATCTTCACGAAATCGGGAATGCCATGCGCAGAGATCAGCGCATCCAGCGTGGTCACTTGTACACTCGGTCCAGGTTCCCAACGGACGTCGCGGAAGGCTTCACTGGCACCCGCACGGTCAACAAAGTCGGTTGACAAGGTGGCAACGGTGGGGGTGCGCGGGCTGCTCATCAAGGTGGCTTCTCCCTGCGAACGCCCCAAGGCACCCACCCAGAAGCTGACTTGTGCATGCTGTCCGAAACGACGTTGCAACATGGCAACCAGTTCGGGTTGCGGCTCGACAGCGACCACACGCGCCCCTAGATCGAGAAATGCGCTGAGGCGACTTCCGGTATGGGCGCCCACATCAAAGGCGAGCCCCCCTTTTGGTACGAATGGCCGATAGAAACGCCGCAGTTGCCAGTACCGCCAGGGTATGCCGTGATAGACGAGAAGAGACCGCCAAATGCCCAAGCGCTGTTCCAGGCGTTGGCGCCAGATGGATGGAGGGCTGGACGCAGGCATCACATGAAAGTTGGTTTCATACAACCGTGAACCGATCCACGGTCACTCCCACTCAATCGTGGCAGGCGGCTTGGAACTCACGTCATAGGTCACGCGATTGATGCCACCCACCTCGTTGATGATGCGGCTGCTGACCTTCTTGAGCAGGCTGTAGGGCAGTTCGGCCCAATCGGCCGTCATGAAGTCGCTGGTCTGCACCGCCCGCAGCGCCACCACATAGTCGTAGGTGCGGCCATCGCCCATCACGCCCACGCTCTTGACAGGCAGAAACACCGTGAAGGCCTGGCTGGTGAGGTCGTACCAGCTCTTGCCGGAGTTGTGGTCGATGGTGGATCGCAGTTCTTCGATGAAGATGGCGTCGGCCCGGCGCAGCAGGTCGGCGTATTCCTTTTTCACTTCGCCCAGGATGCGAACGCCCAGACCTGGTCCCGGGAACGGGTGGCGGTAGACCATGTCGTGCGGCAGGCCCAGCGCCACGCCCAGCTCGCGCACCTCGTCCTTGAACAGGTCACGCAGCGGCTCCAACAGTTTCAGGCCCAGTTGTTCGGGCAAGCCACCCACATTGTGGTGGCTCTTGATGGTGACGGCCTTTTTGCTTTTGGCCCCTCCGGATTCGATGACATCTGGGTAAATAGTGCCTTGGGCCAACCATTTAGCACCGTTTTTTGAAGTACCACTTGAAACCAGTTTGGCGGCTTCTGCCTTGAACACGTCCACGAACAGGCCGCCGATGATCTTGCGCTTTTGTTCGGGTTCGACCACACC